>JBDLQL010000027.1:0-32180 GCA_039800565.1 Bacteroidota bacterium
CCGTGCGGAATACCTGCAGGATGCAGCGTGATTTGTCCTTTTTCAATATTGTTTCGACTCATAAAATCGCCATCGACATAATACAACACCTCATCGGAATCGATATTTGAATGGTTGTAAGGCGCTGGAATGGCGTCTGGGTGGTAATCGTACAAGCGCGGTACAAACGAGCAAATAACAAATGCTGCTGTTTCAAAGGTTTGGTGAATAGGCGGCGGCAAATGAACACGGCCAGTAATCGGTTCGAAATCGTGAATTGAAAAAGCATACGGATAATTGTAGCCATCCCAACCTGCAACATTAAACGGGTGATGCGCATAAACATAATCGTAAAGCACATCTTGTTTTTTAATGCGAATCAAGAAATCACCTTCTTGGTTGTGTGTTTCGAGTTCATAAGGTGGGCGAATGTCGCGCTCGCAAAATGGCGAATGCTCGAGCAATTGCCCAAACCAATTGCGGTAACGCTTCGGTGTAAAGACCGGATGAAAAGACTGAATGATAAACAAGCGGTTGTTTTCGTCATTAAAGTGCAATTGATAAATCATGCCGCGCGGAATCACGAGGTAATCGCCGTAAGAGAAATCGATATTTCCGAGCTGAGTGCGCAATTTACCAGAACCCTTATGGATAAAAATCACTTCGTCGGCATCGGCATTTTTATAGAAATAATCGTTCATCGAATGCGTAGGTGAAGCCAATTCTAAATAGACATCTGAATTGACTAAAACCGGAACCCGACTTTCGACATAATCAGCAACAGGTTGGAGGTCAAAACCTCTAAAACTGCGCATCAGCATGTTTTTTTCGATCGCGACTTCAGGCGCAATGTTTTTCTGACCTTTGATTGACTTGACAACTGTCGGTGGCTGAATGTGGTACATAAGCGCAGACATGCCATCGAAACCGGCCGTGCCAAATAATTGCTCATGATACAAAGACCCATCTTCTTGACGAAAAACCGTGTGACGTTTGTGGGGGATTTTTCCGAGTTTGTGATAAAATGGCATGATCTGTAGTTTTAACGGAAGCAAAACTAAGTGAATCACTTTCAGAAATAAATGATTTTAATCAGCTTTCAAGCTGTGAAATCTACGCTTTTTGAAGGCCCTTTCATAAAAGACATTATTTTTGTCGACAACATCAACTCAACACTATGGCAAAAATTTTGGTAATCGGATCTTGTGGTCAAATTGGGACTGAACTCGTGCTTGCATTGCGCGCACGTTATGGAAATCAAGAAGTCGTGGCAGCCGACCTGCGCGACGAAAGTCCGGAAATCATTGCCAATGGTCCGTATATTAAATTAGATGCCCTCGATCGCGAAGGCGTCCGCAATTATATCATTTCGAATCACATTCAAGAAGTCTACTTATTAGCGGCTTTACTTTCTGCCACGGCCGAAAAAAATCCAGACTTTGCCTGGAAATTAAACATGGAAGGCTTATTTACCATCCTTGACCTTGCCAAAGAAGGTCACCTTCAAAAGATTTTCTGGCCAAGTTCTATCGCTGTTTTTGGTCCAACAACACCTGCTGACCAAACACCGCAACATACAGTAATGGAACCAAGTACGGTTTACGGGATTTCGAAACAAGCCGGCGAACGCTGGTGCGAATATTACTACAACAAATTTGGAGTGGACGTGCGCAGCATTCGGTATCCAGGGCTCATTTCGTATAAAAGTTTGCCAGGCGGTGGCACCACCGATTACGCCGTCGATATTTTTTACAAAGCAAAAGCCAAGCAAGCCTTTACGTGTTTTTTAAAAGAAGATACCGCTTTACCCATGATGTTTATGGACGACGCCATCCGAGGCACCATCGAGCTCATGGAGGCGCCTGCAGAAAAAATAAAAATCCGTTCGGCCTACAATTTAGCGGGCTGTAGCTTTACACCCGCACAATTGGCTGCAGAAATTCAGCGCTACGATCCGGATTTTCAGATCACATACGCCCCCGATTTTCGACAAGCCATTGCCGATAGCTGGCCCAATTCCATCGACGATAGTTATGCCCAACATGACTGGAATTGGAAAGCCCAATTTGAAACCGCTGCACTTGTAAAAGTGATGCTCGAAAATGTGAAATGAGACATGCGCTCTTGATCTTCATTTTTGGATGTGCACACCAAATTTTTGCACAACAAGTTACGCTTGATGCATGCCCGCTTCATGTCAATTATATTTCTTGGGTTGAGCGCAACAATCCGCATTATTCAGACTCTTATACACCCGGAAATGGCTATGCCATTCAACTTTCGATACAAGATCCGGGCAAAAGACTAAAAGCTGCTCAGCTTGCCTTCGAAACCTACACCGGTTATTCGTACATCAAAGATGGCGGACTCGGAGGCTCGTTTACGACGAGTGCAAGCTTTAAAAAAAGTACACTTCAAGCCAATGTGTTTCCGCTTCAATTTCAGTCAAAAATTGGCTTTTATGGGGCCTTAGGGGCCGGTCTTTCGATTTTACTACACGAACAGGTAGATGGCGAATACGGCTCTTTTTCTTATACCCAACCTTATGGTTATACGGCCACCCCTTTTAATAAAGACTTTAACCAAACCTTTGGCGCACAGCTTTGTACCCAATTCGGATTTCGGCATTCATTTTATAAACAGTGGGGGTTTCAGCTTGCTTATCAGGCCTCATTCGGACTCCTTACTGAAAACACCAATGCCCATGCCATCAAACAAAAGGCATGCGTCGGACTTTACCTGCAACTTTAACTAGTATGAAAAAAGGAATTTTACTGAGTTTGTTTTTCGGATTACTGACAAACTGTGTTGCGCAATCTGGTGATTTCTCGCTTGGCGTACGCTCTACATTTAGTTTATTTTCTGATGACGGCGCCGGACTTGGTAGTGGTGGCCAAGCCCGAATTCGCTTTTCGAATTCACTCAATACCGATTGGTTTGCTGATTACATCGTCGTGAATAGCACATATGTGCGCAGTAGCTATGCACATATCGGATGGTCTGTTTTGTATTACCCCATTACCCAAAGTCGTAGTGCTGCTGCCAAATGGACCCCCTACATTGCTACCGGACATTGTTTCGATTACAATCAAAAAACGCTTTTAACCAACCAAGCACAAGCCAGTCGATGGGGATCTGCTGTGCAAGCTGGTCTTGGGGTGCATTGGCATTTAAGCCCAAAAGCTGATCTTACTTTGAGTAGCCAATACATGATTCACCTGACAAAAGAAATTGAGGTCATGGGGCCGCTGGGTGGCTTACCTGATGCACTTCTTGTGGCAAAAGGAACTGTATTCGAAGGGCATTTATTAAGTACCATCAGTTTCAATTATCAAATCGGGAAATTATGGTAAGAAACATGTACTGTGCCGCGTTGACGTTGTTGCTGGCTACTTTCTGCTTCGGACAAGAAACGCAAAGTCCGAAAATATTTCACTTTTTTGGAACCTACAGCCCCTCTATTCGCACAACAGATGCCGCATGGGGTTTTTATCTGCATGGCAATTTGTCGGTTTACCTCCAAAAAAATCTATCGGTATCCGGTGATCTTTTTAGTTTAAAACAACAAGATGGTCTTCCGGTAAGCGGACAACAATCGGTGTTTTTTGGGCCCGAATGGCACCATTACCACCACCAACATGACCTCAGCTTCGGCATGCAGCCTGGCCTCTTGCGCCAGACTTCCTACCTACAACCGCTGGTATCACCTTTTCTAAGTTACCGTTATTTTGTGCACCCATACTTGCATTTTTTTGTTCAGGCTCGATATGTGTATGCCCCGTCTATCAACGGTTTTAGCCAAGCAGATTGGCGCTTTTCAGGAGGACTCGCCTTTCAATTTTAATTTTGTTTAACTTTTTTCTTGTTTTGTTAAACATTTATTGTTTAACTTTATCTCGTATTTGTTAAACAAAATAGTGCCGTATGTCAACTCTTGAATTCAACGAAGCTTTAATTGGACTCGAAAACAACTTGCAATCGTTTGCGCTTTCGTTTACCCGAAACCGCGAAGACGCGCGTGATTTGACCCAAGAAACGATGCTCAAAGCATTCACTTACCGAAGTTATTATACGCCCCAAACCAATTTTAAGGCCTGGGTTTTCACCATTATGCGTAACTTGTTCATCAATCAATACCGACGCAAGGTAAAATCTGGCGCCATCTTTGACGCAACGAAAGAAGCCCTGCTTGTCAATAACACCGCTTCGTTTGAGCCTTCAGCCATCGAACAAATTGGTGTCAAAGACATTCAACGACACATCAATTTACTTGGTGAAGAATACAAAGAGCCTTTTGAAATGCATTTTCAAGGGTACAAATACAAAGAAATCGCAGACAAACTAAACATCCCAATTGGGACCGTGAAAAGTCGAATCTTTATTGCGCGCAAAAAACTAATGGATGCGCTTCCTGAATTCGCCTTCTCCGCAAACTAATTTATGGCAAAAAAAGTACACATTATTGGCTCGGGCATCGCAGGCCTTTCGAGTGCCGCATTTCTAGCAAAAGCTGGTTATGAGGTCACTGTTTTTGAAAAAAACGATCAAATTGGAGGCCGTGCGCGTCAATTTAAGGTCGATGGTTTTGTATTTGACATGGGGCCTTCTTGGTATTGGATGCCCGATGTCTTTGAAAAATTTTACCAACAATTCGGCTACACCACAGCCGATTTTTACGAACTCAAACGCCTCGACCCTTCTTACCGAGTGTATTGGCCAGACCACAGCCATTCAGATGTTCCGGCTTCTATGTCCGAACTCGAAACTTGGTTCGAGTCGCTTGAACCTGGAAGTGCGAAGCAACTGCAGGCCTTTCTAAAAGATGCCGCCTACAAATACAAAGTTGGGATGCAAGATTTGGTCTACAAACCAAGTTTAAAGTGGTCCGAGTTTATTGATAGACGCGTTTTTGGAGGTTTGTTCAAAATGCACCTTTTTTCGTCTTTTGCGAAATTCATTCGTGGCTACTTTAAGCACCCAAAAATACTTGCCTTGCTCGAGTTTCCAGTCTTGTTTTTAGGTGCCATGCCCAACGAAACCCCGGCGCTGTATTCCTTAATGAACTACGCCGACATTCAATTAGGAACATGGTATCCCATGAAAGGAATGCACGAATTTATTAAGGCATTTGCGAAAATTGCACAAGAACAAGGCGCACAAATTCATACGAATTCCACTGTCGAAGAAATCTGCATTGAAAATGGAAAAGCGGTGGGTGTGCGCGTGAATGGTAGGCTCCTCGAGGCTGACCTCGTGATTTCAGGTGCCGATTATGCGCACACCGATCTTCACTTATTAGGTGCGAACGCCAATTATTCGGCAAGCTACTGGGACAAACGCGTTATGGCGCCTTCAAGTTTATTGTTTTATGTGGGTGTCAATAAAAAACTATCGAACCTCGAACACCATAATTTGTTTTTTGACGAGTCATTAGAAGCACATGGCCAGACAATTTACAAAGACCCAAGTTGGCCAAAAAAACCACTTTTTTACCTCAGTGCGCCATCTGTAACCGATCCGAGTGTTGCTCCGGAAGGTTGTGAAAATCTGTTCTTCTTAATTCCGTTGGCACCAGACTTAAAAGATGACGACGCAACACGTGAACAGTACTTTACTTTGTTACTTGAACGCTTGCAACAACTGACGGGCAATGACATCAAAGACCACATTGTGTACAAACGCAGTTTCTGTGTCAGTGATTTTAAGACGGAATACAATGCCTTTAAGGGCAACGCGTATGGCTTGGCTAATACGCTGCTGCAAACAGCAATTTTAAAACCACGCATGCAGCATAAAACCTATAAAAACCTCTACTATACGGGTCAGTTAACTGTACCCGGCCCAGGCGTTCCTCCTTCGATTATTTCCGGAGAAGTTGTCGCCAAACACATCTGTAAAAACCACCCGAACGGCTAAAACTATGAAACAACTATTTGACACCATCAGCCTTGAAATGAGTGAACTCACCACCAAGCGCTATAGCACCTCTTTTTCTTTAGGCATCAGTTTTTTACATACCGACATTCAAAAGCCTATTTATGCCATCTATGGATTTGTTCGGTTTGCCGATGAAATTGTCGATTCGTTTCATGGGTTTAATAAAGCAACACTTCTTGCCGACTTCAAACAACAAACTTATGCAGCCATTGAAACAGGGATTTCATTGAATCCTATTTTAAATAGTTTCCAATGGGTAGTCAATACCTACAAGATTCCGCACGAACTTATCGAAACGTTTTTGCAATCAATGGAAATGGACTTGCACCAACAAAGCTATGATCAAAGCAACTACGAAAATTACATTCTAGGATCAGCCGAAGTCGTCGGGTTAATGTGTTTAAAAGTCTTTTTAGAAGGCGATCAACAACGCTATGAGCAACTCAAACCCTTTGCGATGAAGCTCGGTTCAGCCTTTCAGAAAATCAATTTCTTGCGAGACCTCAATGCTGATTACAAAGAATTGGGGCGTTGTTACTTCCCTGGAATTGACCTGAACGAATTCAATGAACAAACGAAAAAAGAGATTGAGGCGGACATCGCCATTGATTTTCAGAAGGGTTACGAAGGCATCTTGCAGTTACCGCGCAAGGCCAGATTTGGTGTCTATATGGCGTTCAAATATTATTTCAAGTTGTTTAAGAAAATTCAAAATAGCCCGGCACAAACCTTATTAGAAGCGCGTGTTCGCATTCCAAATTACCGAAAAATGCGTATCTTGTTTACCTCCTATGTCCGACACAACCTTAATCTCCTTTAATGCTTGCTGATCATGTAATTTTAGTCGATGAAAACGACAATGCCATTGGTGAACTCGAAAAAATGCGCGCCCATGAATTAGGGCTTTTACACCGTGCTTTTTCGGTGCTGATTTTTAACGAAAAAGGCGAGTTATTGCTGCAACAACGTGCCGCACATAAATACCATTCTCCTCTCCTCTGGACCAACACCTGCTGTAGCCATCCACGTCCTGGCGAAAGCGTTATTGACGCAGCCAAGCGGCGTCTTCAAGAAGAAATGGGCATGCAATGCCCCCTTCAAGCGAGGTTTCAATTTCTTTATAAAGCAAAACTCGATCAAGGCCTGACCGAACATGAACTCGACCATGTCATGATCGGCTATAGCCAACAAACGCCACAACTCAATCCAGAAGAAGTTGCGGATTACAAATGGCTCGCATTGGCTCCATTAACCCAAGCCATTCAAAGCCATCCTGAACAATTTACGGTTTGGTTCCGAATCCTTATCAACGAACACCTCGAAAAAATCAGTAAAGCTGCTTATGAAAGTTTCTAGACGTGCCACCTTTAATGCTGCACATCGCTTGTATCGTCCTGATTGGTCAGAGACACAAAATCACGCCATTTTTGGCAAATGCAGCAACCCCAATTTCCATGGTCACAATTACGTTCTTGAGGTCTGGATTGAAGGCCAAATCGACCATGAAACCGGTTACGTCATTGACTTAAAAATCGTCAAAGAACTGATCGAATCAGAAATTACCGAACGTTTCGATCACCGCAACTTGAATTTAGATTGCCCCGAATTTGCCCAACTTAATCCGACTGCAGAACACATTGCAATGGTTTGCTGGAACCTACTCCGCGCCAAGCTAGATGCGCGGTACGGACTGATGGTCAAGCTTTGGGAAACCCAAAATAATTGCATCGAATACGACGGAAAATGAGTACTGTTCTCTTTTGGCACCGGCGCGACTTGCGCTTCGATGACAATGCGGGCTTATACAAAGCCTTAAAAAGCGCATCGGCGGTGGTACCTGTTTTCATTTTTGATCGTACCATCCTTTCAAATCTGCCGCCAACTGATCAACGCGTACGCTTTATACACGAAGCGCTGCAGCGTCTTCAAAAAAACTACCAAGTATTCGGGAGTGAGTTGCATGTTTATGTAGGTGATCCCGTTGCAATGATTCCAAAAATTGCAATTGAATTAGGCGCTAGCGCAGTCTATACCAATCGCGATTACGAACCAACAGCCATCCAACGTGATCAGGAAGTCAAGGCCCGATTAGCCGAACTCCAAATTGAATTTATTGGTGCCAAAGACCAAGTCATTTTTGAAAAGAATGAGGTCACCAAAGACGACGGGCTTCCTTATACGGTGTTTACACCCTACGCAAAAAAGTGGAAAGCCACGTTAAACGCTTTTTACCTAAAGCCCTACCCCAATCAGCAATATGCCACGAATTTGTCGGCTCTAAACGCACCAACGGTACCAAGTTTAGAACAACTTGGGTTTTCGAGTGCAGCCTTGTATGATTTCCCGAGTGCAGCGTGGCAAGTTCCAGTCATTAGCGCCTATCATCAGACCCGTGACACTCCTGCCATTTTAGGTACCTCTAGGCTGAGTGTCCATTTGCGTTTCGGTACAATCTCGGTCCGGGAATTGGCAAAAGTGGCGCTTCAACACAACGAAACCTTCCTGAACGAATTGATTTGGCGCGAGTTTTACCAAATGATTTTGTACCATTTTCCGCATACCGTAGACGCTGCTTTTAAACCCGCTTACGATCGAATTGTTTGGGAAAACCAAGAAGCAGACTTTGAAGCCTGGTGCAACGGACAAACCGGTTACCCGATGGTCGATGCTGGCATGCGCGAACTCAATGCAACTGGGTTTATGCACAACCGTGTACGGATGGTTGTGGCAAGCTTTCTGACCAAACATTTATTAATCGATTGGCGTTGGGGCGAGCGTTATTTTGCCGAAAAATTACTCGATTTCGAATTGGCGAGCAATATTGGCGGTTGGCAATGGGCAGCCGGATGTGGTTGCGATGCTGCCCCCTATTTTAGGGTCTTTAACCCCGAAGCACAGCAAAAGAAATTTGATCCAAATTGGACATACATCCGCAAATGGGTACCCGAAATTGGCAGCGCAAACTACCCAGCTCCAATTGTCGAACACCGCTTTGCACGCGAACGTATTTTATCACGATTTAAAGAAGCACTTTCATGAAAAACACCCTCCAAATCGGTGACGCTTGTCCGCTATTTACACTTCCAGATGCCAACGGAACCCTCTTTGCTGTAGCTGATTACATCGGTAAAAAACCTTTAGTCATTTTTTTCTATCCAAAAGATGACACGCCAGGTTGCACAAAAGAAGCGTGTGCCTTTCGCGATGCCTATGCCGATTTTTTGGAGTTAGCTAGTGTCGTCATTGGAATTTCATCCGATTCTGTGCACGCACACGAAAATTTTAAAGACAAACACCAATTGCCTTATCCTTTGCTTTCGGATGCACAAAAAAAGGTACGCCAGCAATTTGGCGTACCTTCGAATTTATTTGGATTGATTCCGGGTCGGGTTACTTATATCATTGATTTACAAGGAAAAGTCGCCGGAATTTTTAATTCACAAACCAACCCTGTCGGCCATATTGATGAGGCCTTAAAAGTGCTTCGGATTCTTATGCTTGCTTAATGAATTGTAATTCAGCATTGAGTTTGATGTCGTCTCCGACAACCACATGACCTGCCTCAGTAACAGCACTCCATGTTAAACCAAACTCGCTGCGTTTGATGCTGCCATGAACGCTCATACCTGCTTTGGTTTGGCCATAAGGATCAACTGCAATTCCGGCAAATTCTGCTTTTAAAACGACAGGCTTGCTGACGCCTTTAATGCTCATGTTTCCTGCGATTTCGAGTTCGTCGTCGCTAATTTTTTTCACTGAAGTTGATTCGAATTGCAATGCCGGATATGCTTCGGCATCAAAAAAATCAGCAGATTTTAAATGGCCATCGCGATCCGCAACACCTGTATTGATGCTATCGATTGCCGCGCTAAATTGAAATTTAGCAGCTGTAAAATCTTCTCCTGTTGTATGAACGTTTGCATCAAAAGATACGAAAGATCCGCTCACGTTTGAAATCATCATATGACGCACTTTGAATCCTACTTCACTGTGCATCGAGTCTACTTTCCAATTTGTTTCCATGTTGTGTTTTTTTTGACAAAGATACGATGCTAGCAAGCAATCTTTCATTGACCTGCATCAAGACTTTTACGCCTCAGCAATTTTCCTTAGTTTTGAGTAATGAAGTTTTTCACCACGCTTTTTATTTGCATTTTTTGTTCACTTCTAAATGCGCAAATTACTACAGTCACAAAGCCAATAAAAAAAACCTACAGTAGTCGTTTTTATGTTGAGTCACAACGCATGCAAATGGGCCGCACTTTAGTTTCGAACGAAGCGTTTTTACCCATTCCACTAGGCATACGCGCTCAAGAAAGCACGTTAACACTTTGGTCACACCAAGTTGGTCTTAGTGCAGGTCTTACACCGCATCTTTTTATTGATGGTGCGGTTGCCTGGCAACAAAATGGCGAATCGTTTCAATGGAAATCGAGTAGTTCTGATTCGAGTTTTGCGTATCAAATTCGTTACCGATATTTGGCCATGCCACTGCAACTCAAGTTCCAAATCCATCCGAAGGTTCCCTTTTATATCGGGGCTGGGCTTGTGCCTGCTCTCTACCAATCGTATCGCCAAGATTTGCAATGGTCCGACTCATTAGGCGCAAAATACCACGACCAAATCAAGGAAATAGAAGGGATGCAAAGTTTTATTTTATCGTACCAATTAAGTGGTGGCATTGAATTGCCATTAAAGAAAAACAACATGGGTTTGCGTATCGGAGGGCTCTACAGACAGCAACTCACAAGTTCGTACAACCCATACAGTGCATATATCCATAAAAGTAAAGGTTGGGGTATTAGTTTCGCCCTGACAAAAAAATTCTAATCCATGCGCTTACACGAAATTTGCGATTTCTTAGAACAACAGTTCCCGCTCGCCTTACAAGAATCTTACGACAATTCTGGATTGCTTTATGGCCGTTTGGATTGGGAAATTCATGGCGCACTTCTTTGCCTCGACAGCACCGAAGCCATTGTCGATGAAGCGATTGCCAACAAATGCAACCTAATTATTGCCCACCACCCGATTGTTTTTAAAGGACTCAAAAGCCTTACCGGGCGCACTTATGTCGAGCGCGTAGTTGAGAAATGCATCCAACACAGGATTGCACTTTATGCCATTCACACGAATTTAGACAATCACCCAGCAGGTGTCAATGCTGCCATCGGACAACGTCTTGGGCTTG
This sequence comes from Bacteroidota bacterium, assembly GCA_039800565.1. GTDB lineage: Bacteria > Bacteroidota > Bacteroidia > Flavobacteriales_D > Crocinitomicaceae > UBA952. Next base: position 11,108 of record JBDLQL010000027.1, read on the forward strand.
AAAATCTTCGAATTTTAAGCCCCATGAAACAACAGCTTAGCAAATTGATTACCTATGTTCCCAACACCCACCTTGCTCAAATTGACGAAGCCGTTTTTTCGGCTGGTGCTGGCCACATCGGGAACTACACCGCTTGTCATTTTAGGAGCGAAGGTATTGGCACCTTTCAGCCGTTGGACGGGGCAAAACCTCGCATTGGAAAAGTAAACGAACGCAGTCAGGTCGAAGAGTTAAAAATCGAATATTTAGTTCCCAATTTTGCACTTGCGTCAGTTGTTCGGGCATTAAAAAAAGCGCATCTATACGAAGAAGTAGCCTACGATATTGTTGCTTTGTCGAATGTGCATCAAGATTTTGGTGCAGGTATGATTGGGAATTTGCCAGAAGAAATGCCCGCAATCGAGTTCTTAAAAAAAGTGAAACGCGATTTTGAGTGTGGCTGTATTCGTCATACACCTTTGAGCGATAAGCCCATTAAAAAGGTAGCTTTTTGTGGGGGTGCCGGTAGTTTTTTACTCCCCGATGCCATCAAGGCAGGTGCTGATATTTACATCACTGGCGACTTCAAATACCACGAATTTTTTGACGCTGAAAACCAAATTGTCATTGCCGATATCGGACACTATGAGAGTGAACAATTTACATCTGCATGGTTAGCTGAAAAAATTAAAGAAAATTTTCCTAACTTTGCCCTCCGTTTAACTAAGTTGAATACGAATCCCATTAACTATCTATAGCACATGGCAGCAGCAAGCAAAAAAGAAGTGACCATCGCAGACAAATTGGATGCCCTTTTTGAACTACAAAAAATTGATTCAGAAATCGATCGCATCCGTACCATTCGTGGTGAACTTCCGCTCGAAGTGCAAGACCTCGAAGACGAAATCAGTGGTTTGAATACACGTGTTCAGAAAATCAACGACGAAATCAAAGAACTCGATACAGAAGTCGCTGATCGCAAACTCGCTGTTAAAGAAGCAGAAGCAGCTATCGCAAAATACAAAGAGCAACAAAACAACGTACGAAACAACCGTGAGTTTGAATCACTTTCGAAAGAAATCGAATTCCAAGAGCTCGAAATTAAATTGCACGACAAAAAGAGCAAAGAGGCCAAATTGAAAATTGACCTTAAAAAAGAAACATTAGGCGAAGCAAAAGAGCGCGTTGACAGCAAGCAATCGGATCTCGATGGCAAGCGTGCAGAACTTGATGCAATTATTGCCGAGACACAAAAAGACGAAGAGCGTTTAATGAAATCGTCAGATGACGCTAAAAAGAACATCGAAAACCGCTTGGTTTTTGCGTATGACCGTTTGCGTCAGAATGCAAAAAATGGCTTGGCAGTCGTTCAAGTAATGCGTGGTTCATGTGGCGGATGTTTTAACAAAATTCCACCGCAACGTCAGCTTGACATCGTTACAAAAAAGAAAATCATCGTTTGCGAACATTGTGGTCGCATCTTGGTACCGCAAGTTGAGTCCGAAGATTAATACGATTCCTACGAATAAAAAAGGCTTCCAAAATTGGAAGCCTTTTTTTATGCTGTGTTTGTTTAGTTGAGCTTAAAGAGAATATCCATTTTAGCCAGTTCTTTAAATAAATTAGGATTGGGCTGAACCTTTATACTTCGTGATGGCATATTAACTTCAATGCCTTCGAGTGGGTCAATGATGGTGAATTGCAATTGACAGTTACCCGGATATGCCTGTAACAATTCATTGAGTTTCTCAATCAGCAAATGATCCAGTTCTTTTGAAGAAAATTGCAACTTCAGGCTTTTGGCGCGTTTTTCACGCAAATCTTGAAGTAATTCGATTTGATGCACGACAAATTCGGGATGTTGGCGAAAACGCGGTACTTCCATCCGACCTTTGATGGCAACAAAGGTTCCGGGCTCCATAAAGTGCTTGAATTTTAAGTAATTTTCTTTGAATAAATTGAGTCGGAACGCCTCTTGATAATCTTCAATGGTAAGGGTCCCGAATCCGTCGCCATGTTTGGTAAAGCGGTGTTCGGCATTGGTAATTATGGCTGCAATAAGTAGGTCACGGCCCATAAAACTTGCTGGATCGTTGAGCATGGCCACATTTCCGGTACAAAATGATTCAATTTCGACCTTAAAATCATCTAGCGGATGCCCCGAAATGAAAATCCCAACCACCTCTTTCTCACGATTGAGTTTATAAATGGCCGGCCATTCATCACATCGAGGTACAGTCGGTTCTGGCATGGAAGCGCCACTCATTTCTCCAAACATGCTGTGCTGTGAAGAGTGTTGTTGTTCTTGAACACTGGCACCAAATTTAATGGCGCTTTCTAGAAATGTGCGGCCACTGGTATCGGCTACAAAATATTGCGCCCGATGTACAGTATCAAAGGAATCAAATCCCCCAGCATAAGCCAAACTTTCGAATGCGCGCTTATTGCACAAACGCAGGTTGACACGGCGTGTGACGTCAAAAATTGATTGGAATGGTCCATTTTTACGCTCTTCAATGATGGCCTCGACTGGGCCACTTCCGAGTCCTTTGATGGCACCTAAACCGAAACGGATGGCACCGACTTGATTGACCGAGAACGTGAAACTTGATTCATTGATGTCAGGGCCTAAAACAGGAATGCCCATGCGGCGACATTCTTCCATAAAAAAAGAAACTTGCTTGATATCGGACATGTTGTTCGACAATACCGAGGCCATGTATTCGGCTGGGTAATTGGCTTTGAGGTAAGCCGTTTGGTAAGCTACCCACGCATAACACGTCGAGTGCGACTTATTAAACGCATACGATGCAAACGCTTCCCAATCTTTCCAGATTTTTTCAAGGCTTGTTTCGGCATGTCCTTTTGATCGGGCACGCTCAATGAAGGTAGGCTTCATTTTATCCAAGACTTTTCGGTCTTTTTTACCCATTGCTTTTCGCAAGGTATCGGCTTCACCTTTGGTAAAGTCGGCTAGCTTTTGTGACAAAAGCATGACTTGCTCTTGGTAAACGGTAATTCCGTAGGTTTCTTTGAGGTGTTCTTCACAATCGTCGAGGTCATAGACAATGGGTTCTTCACCGTGTTTACGCTTGCAATAAGACGGAATGTACTCCATAGGGCCTGGTCGGTACAAGGCATTCATGGCTATAAGATCGGCAAACACGGTTGGGCGAAGCTCTTTAAGGTGCTTTTGCATTCCTGGCGATTCGTATTGGAAAATACCAACAGTTTCACCACGTTGAAATAATTGATATGTGGCTTCGTCGTCGATTGGAAATTGATCGGGGTCCAAATCGATGCCCCGATTTTCTTTGACCAAACGAACGGCATCTTTAATGAGCGTAAGTGTTTTGAGGCCGAGGAAGTCCATTTTGAGAAGACCCGCAGATTCGGCAACAGAGTTGTCGTATTGGGTACAAACCATTTCAGAATCTTTGGCCGTAGCAACCGGAACAAAGTTAGTGAGGTCGTCAGGGGTAATGATCACCCCACAGGCATGAATTCCTGTATTTCGGACCGAGCCTTCGATTTCCATGGCTTTTTGCAAGACGCGACCCGGAAGGTCAGCACCTTCATAAATGCGGCGCAATTCTTTGGCGTTGGCAATGGCTTCTTGATTGCGCAATTTGTCGATGAGTTCGGGTTCAGGCATGTTGAACAACTTCTTAAGCGACAAATCGGGAATGAGTTTGGCCAAGCGATCGGCTTCGGGCAACGACAAGTTCATGACACGAGCGGTATCACGAATGGCCGATTTGGCGGCCATGGTACCGTAGGTGATGATTTGGGCTACTTGATTAGCACCGTATTTTTTAATCACGTAATCAATGACACGTCCACGTCCTTCGTCGTCAAAGTCGATATCGATATCGGGCATGGAAATACGGTCAGGATTGAGAAAACGTTCAAAGAGTAAGTCGTACTTGATGGGGTCAACATTGGTAATGCCAATGCAATAAGCAACGGCCGAACCGGCAGCCGAACCACGGCCAGGGCCAACCGAAACGTTCATTTCTCGGGCAGCCTGACAAAAATCTTGAACGATTAAGAAGTAACCTGGATAGCCTGTTTTTTCAATCGTAGCTAATTCAAAATCGATGCGCTCTCGGATTTCGTCGGTGAGGGAAGTGTAGCGTTTTTCGGCTCCTTTGTAGGTAAGGTGGCGTAAATACGCATTTTCACCGCGCTTCCCGCCATCGATTGCATCTTGTGGATCGACAAATTCGGTAGGAATGTCGAAAGCGGGTAATAAGACCTCACGGGCAAGCCCATAGGGCTCACATTTAGAAATGATTTCAGCAATGCTTTCGATGGCTTGAGGCACATCGGCAAATAACTGAATCATTTCTTCGCTCGACTTCAGGTAGTAAGTGTCGTTTTCGAGTCCATAGCGAAAACCACGTCCGCGACCTTTTGGCGTTTCGACGAGTTCGTTGTCTTTGACACACAATAACACGTCATGGGCCAATGCATCGGTTTGATCGATGTAATAGGTGTTATTTGTGGCAACTAAACTCACCTTGTGTTTGTTTGCCAAGCTTATGAGCATTGGATTGACACGCGCTTCCACCTCGAGTTGGTGCCGCCCTATTTCGATGTAAAAATCGGGGCCAAACTGAGACTTCCACCAAATGAGTGCTTCTTCGGCTTGTTTTTCACCGACATTGAGCAAGAGGTTCGGGATTTCGCCGTATAAATTACCACTAAGAACAATAAGGTCTTCTTTGTAGGTTTCTATGACTTGCTTGTCGATACGAGGCACGTAATACATCCCTTGTGTAAAAGCGATCGAGGCGAGTTTGATGAGGTTCTGATACCCCTTTTTATTTTTAGCCAAAAAGACGACTTGGTATCCGTTGTCTTTGACACTTTTATCTTGATGGTTGCGGCACACATTGAACTCACAACCAATTATTGGTAACAGTTCTTGTTGGGTAAATGCCTCCCCTTTTTCTTCCGCTTCTTGTCGGGCAGCCTTAACCTTTGCATTGTGAGCCGCAGCTGCTTTTTCGAACTGAAAGGCAGCCATCATGTTGCCGGTATCAGTGAGAGCGATGGCCGGTTGCCCTAACTTCACTGCTTTTTCGATCAGTTTGGACACCTCTGATGTCGATTGTAGAATCGAAAATTGGGTATGATTGTGTAAGTGTGCAAAAACAAACTGACTGGTGTCAAGCGGACTTGTGGCAGAGGCGACCGGTGTAATTGGCGCTTGTTTGGCTGCAAGTAACTTGGCGCTTTCGGCTTTCAGGTTGACATGCGTAAGACCAATTTTCTGAATGGGCGACGGATTAAGCGTTCGGAACGACTCAAAATAACCCGGCTCTTGAAGAATTTCTTCGAGGGTGTAATGCTCTTTTCGAATGAGCTCTAAAAAACAACGTGTTGTCGACTCGACATCGGCTGTTGCGTTGTGGGCTTCGTCAAAACCTTCTTGAAATAAAAAGTGATGCAGCTCGGTGAGTGTCGGCAATTTAAAACGACCCCCACGACCCCCAGGAATTTTACACCATTCGGCCGTGCGCTCGGTACAGGTATCGAGAATTGGGAGTGTTAATGGTGTTTCTTGCTCGAGCCGTACAAATTCGGCCCCCATGACATTGACATCAAAACGCACATTGTGCCCAACGATAAAGCGTGCGCGACTGAGTGCTTTTTGAAATTGGTGTAATACATCGGGCAAGGATTCGCCGACAGTTTGGGCTAATTCGGTGGAGATTCCGTGGATGCGCTCGGATTCGAACGGAATGTTAAAGCCGTCTGGGCGAATGATAAAGTCCTTTTGCTCGACAAGTTCACCGGCTTCGTCGTGCAACTGCCAGGCCAATTGAACCACACGCGGCCAGTTGTCGGTGTCGGTAATGGGGGCGTTGTAATCGCGGGGTAAACCGGTAGTTTCTGTATCAAAAATGAGGTACATGTCTGCGCTAAAAAAGGAACATTAAAGTTAAGGAATTCCTATGCAGAACAGGTCAATTGTTGATAACTATTGTGACGCCTCGCCTTCCCAAAAATCATTGAGCAGCACCACTAATTTGCGGGCCATATTGTTTTGAAAGCGTTTGGTTCGGTAACCCCCTACCCAATTGATTCCGCGAATGGCATTGGTTAAAAACACTTCATCTGCCGCCAAAAGATTTTGTGGTAAAATGGCACACTCATAAACTTTTATACCGTTGGAAATTGCCAAATTGATGAGTTGCATGCGCATGGTGCCGGCCAGGCAGCCTTCTTCAAGCCCAGGGGTGTACAACACACCGTTGCTCACCACAAATACATTACAAGAGGAACTTTCTAAGATGCTGCCGCGCTCATCGGCTAAAAACAAGTCGTCGAGGCCTTTTTCTTTGGCAGCCAATGCCGCCATAATATAGGGAAGCCCCATTTTCGTTTTATAGTTCGACAAAAAGTTTTTTTGCAACTTCATGTCTTGGTAGATGTCTAGTTCAAGGCCACGAGCATTGAGTTCAAAATGATTGACATCATACGGGTAAACTTCGAGGTAGTAAGTGCATTCGTTGGATTCTGGCAAAAAGGCACCACCACTTACACGGTCCAAAGACAAGCGGCAACGACCGCCTTCGAATATGCTCGATTGCGCGCAGAGCGCTTCGATTTTTTCTTGAAAAAAAGCAGCCGTGAAATTAACGGGGCATCGCATTTTGATCGCTTTGGCACCTGCCAATAGGCGCAGTACATGGTTTTCGACATTGATCGGACGACCATTTAAAATGCGAATGCTTTCGAACACACCATCACCGTATAAATGCGCGCGATTTCCGGGCAAAATGGTAGGCGCATCACCCGAAAGAACTGTTCCATTATTATTAACAAATAACATAAGCCAAAGCTTTCTTAGACAAACAAATGTACAAATTGCATCCCTTTTTCAGGCGCAATTAATAAGACAAATAAAATACCAAAAATAGCGCCACCTAAATGGGCCTCATGTGCAATACCTGTATTGGATTTTTTAAACGCAAAATACTCATACGCGATGTACAAGGGTCCAAAAATATAGGCTGGAATCGGTATGGGAATAAACATCAAAGACAAGGTTTGCGTTGGGCTCCAAAGGATAAACGCAAAAAGCACCGCACTTACAGCGCCACTGGCACCCAAACTTCGGTAAGCAGGGTTGTCTTGATAGCGCAGCATGGTCCATAAGGTGGCTGCTAAAATCCCAATGAAGTACAGCGCCACGAAATAAAAATTTCCTTTTTCAGGACCGAATGCATCGATCCAAATGGCTTCTAAATAGCTGCCAATAAAGTAAAGTGTCAAGAGGTTAAACATTAAATGACTCCAGTCGGCATGAATAAACGCATGCGTAAATAAACGATGCCATTCGTTTTGGTGGCGCACCTTATAGGGAATTAGTAAGAGGCGATCGCGTAGCGTTTGGTCTTCAAACGCACGCCATGAAAGAAAGCCGGTAAGTGCAATAATAATCAGGAGCATAAAAGTTGCTTACTTTTTTCTACATTCACCGAAAATACACAATTATCTGATGATGCATCGCGTTTGGCTTCTAATATTCGCAATCAGTTTGTTTGCTTGCACTAGCAAGCCAGCCAAACAGCAACACAGCTATCTTTTTAATCCCAAAAAAGAGAGCGCTGAAAAACTGCGCACCTTACTTCAAAACGGCCACCCCCAACTCCAACTTTCGAACGAAGCACGTCAACAACTCTATTCGTTTTATTCCAAAAATCGCTTTCAAGCCTTATTTACAACTGAAAAAACACTCAATACTACAGGATTAAAAGTCCTTTCTACTTTCCAACAACCCGAACAGTTTGGCATTCCAAAAAAACGCCTTCTTCCGCTAATAAAGGGCGCACATCCCTTGCTCCATGAAGTCGTGTTGAGCTACAATTTAGGGGTCGTCAAGCACGATTTAGACAGTGGCTTTATCGATTGGACGCGCAAAAAATTGAAGCCCAAAACTTGGGATGCACAGGCGTTTGATTGGGTAACCAATAAAGAAATATTGGATACGTTTTTAGTGAATTGTGGGCCGAAAGATTCGATGTATGTATTTTTTGCACAGCAGCTTTATCAGTATGTGCAAAATGCCCCTATTGACACCGTTTCATATGAGCTTCTGACTGAAAAAGAAAACGCGGAGAAAGCCTGGGGGCTGCTAAAAAAAGCGTTGATTGCTCAAAATCGCATTCCCACCAATTCGGACAGTTTAAGCATTCGGATGGCCTTGCGCTCTTATCAAAAAGAAAAGGGTTTAAATCCAGACGGACGAATTGGGACGGCTACGGTTATGGCGTTTGCAGAATCCAACCATGAACGCTTACTTCGGGCATGTTTGTCGCTCGATCGATTGCGGCAACAAGCAAAAGAACCACGCACATTTATTTGCGTGAATTTACCTGCCTTCGAGTTGCGCTATGTTGCCGACGACACCCTTCGCGCCATCCACCGCATCATTATTGGCAAGCAAGATCATGCCAGCCCCGAATTAGAATCGGTCCTAACACGCATTGTCAGTTTGCCATTTTGGAAAGTACCGAGCTCAATTGCTGACAACGAAATGCTTCCTGCCGTAAAGCGCAATGCCAATTACCTACAAAAAGAACACCTACGCATTTACAAAGGCCTCAACAAAGAAGCAGACCCTAAAATGGTCAATTGGAAACGCATCAATGGAAAGCACTTTCCGTATACACTTATTCAAGATCCGGGGCCCTGGAACAGTTTAGGTCTGATCAAGTTTGAATTTGCCAATGCCTATTCGGTTTATATCCACGACACGCCGAGTCGATCGCTGTTTAATCAAGCCTTTCGTTGTTTTTCGCATGGCTGTATGCGCTGTGAAAACCCGGTTGAATTGGCCAAATTAATCCTTGAACGCGACCAACGCAATGACCAATTTAATAAAGTGACACCCGATTCGTTGCAAGTACTCATCACCAAAAACATCCACCAATCGATTCCATTGCGAAGTGGCATTCCAATTTTTGTGCGTTACCAAAGTGTTACGGCTGACCGAAACGGCTTGTATTTTCATTACGATGTTTATGGTCGGGAAAGCACCTTACTTGCCGCCCTGAACTCTAATAAATAATGGCTAACTTTGTCAAAAAAGTAGTCATGATTGTATCTCCATCTGTTTTATCGTGTGATTTCGGCAATATCCAACGCGATACCGAAATGTTAGAAGCTTCACAAGCCGACTGGTTGCACATCGATGTCATGGATGGTGTATTTGTTCCGAATATTTCATTTGGCTTTCCAGTACTTGGTGCCATACGCAAACACAGCAATAAAGTGCTCGATGTACACCTCATGATTGCGAATCCTGATGCCTATTTAGAAGCGTTTCAAAAAGAAGGAGCCGATTACCTCACCGTACATTACGAAGCGTGCACGCATTTACACCGCACCATTAGTCGGATCAAAGAATTGGGAATGAAAGCCGGAGTTGCACTCAACCCGCATACACCCATCGACGTTTTGTCGGAAATTATTCATGAACTTGATTTGGTCCTGATCATGAGCGTGAATCCTGGTTTTGGAGGCCAAAAATTTATTCAACGTGCGGTTTCTAAAGTCCAACGCTTAAAAGAATTGCGCACAAAGGAAGGCGCACATTTCTTAATTGAAGTGGATGGCGGTGTCAACCTTGAAACAGGCGCACAACTTAGTGCCGCAGGTGCCGATGCCCTTGTAGCCGGAAGCTTTGTGTTTTCTTCTCCTGAACCTACTGCAACCATAGCAGCATTAAAACAACTTTAGGCGTAACAATGCAAGCCTTTTTGCGTTGAAGCAAGCAATGAAAAGTAGCATCCTTGGTTTTTTTTTACTGGCCTTTGCCTTTTTTGCGCAAGCAGAAGACTTGTCACAGCTTGAACAAAAAGCAGCCGAAAAATTAACGAGTATCTACGTCTGTAAAGACGACGCCAAAATTGAGGCATTACACCTTCAATTTAAGAAAGCCATGACAGAACTCGTCAAATCAGATGGCTTTTTTGATTACAAACTGCAACAGTTAAAAATTGGCGACCTTAAAAGTGGCGACAAAACTGTTCGCGTACTTACTTGGAATATTGAATATTCTGACCTTTCTTATACCTATGGTGGTTTTATCTTGCGTCGCGAAGAAGGTCGCGACCGCGTGGTGATTACCGAATTAATTGATAAAACAGACCCCTATTCCGCCAAACCAGAAGGCGTCATCGATGCTAAAAATTGGTATGGCGCACTTTATTTTAAAATCATTGATTTTAGCCATCAGGGCAAAACAGAATACTTGCTTTTTGGTTACGATGGCGCCACCACGATGTCAAACTTTAAAGTGCTAGATGTCTTGAGCTTTTCGGGGCAAACACCACGCTTCGGAAGCCCGGTATTTAAAGACCAAAAAGTAACTCGCAAGCGCGTGGTCTTCGAATATTCGAACATGGCAAGCATGTCTTTGGTATTCGAACCCAAACGCAGCCGAATTGTCGCCGATCATTTATCGCCAGAAACACCTGCACTTGACGGCGTATTTTCTTATTATTTTCCGGACCTTTCTTACGATGCCTATGTCTTTGATTACGACAGCGAACTCTGGATATTACACACCGATGTCGTGGCGACCAACCCCGAAGATGCGGGTGAGCAGTTTTTTTACGCATTGAACGCCAAAACAGGCAAAGCAGAAAAAAACCGCATGCAAGCCGATTGGGTCAGCCCGTCTGATCCGGAAAATCCAGAAAACGGACAGCACAAAGCACAACTGCCCGAAACAACTAGCACCCAACTGCAACAAGATGAATTTCCAAAAACGCGTTTTCGCATTTTTAAACGCCGTTACCGAAATCCAGAAATGCTCCAAGATTAAAACGCCGTTATGCAATTAGGAAAAATCAACCAGCTTACCATCAAACGTTTTGCACCTCCAGGTGCCTATCTGGTTGATGCCCATGAAAACGAAATCTTGTTGCCAAACAAATACCTCCTTCCCGAATTTGATGAAGAAACGGTGGTCGAGGTTTTTGTAATGAAAGATTCAGAAAATCGAATGGTGGCCACCACCGAACGGCCCTACCTCCTACTTGGTGACATCGCCTTTTTAGAAGTCGTGCAAGTCAATCCATATGGGGCTTTTGTTGATTGGGGGCTCGACAAAGATTTGTTTGTTCCGTTTGCCGAACAACGCAATCGCCTCGAAATAGGAGACCGTTATTTGTTCACTTTAATGTATGATTACGAAACCGATCGTTTATTCGGCAGTATGAAATTGCGCAAGGTTTTGGCGCCATGTCGTGACAACAGTTTGGAAGGTCAGGAAGTAGAGTTACTCATTGCCGAAGAAGGTAAATTAGGGCGAAATGTCATTGTCAACAACCAATACGAAGGATTAATTTTCAGAAACCAACAGTCTCGCATTCTTGAAACAGGCCAAGTGATTACTGGTATTGTGGCGAAGGTGCGCGAAGATGGCAAACTCGATATTCGGTTGGAGAAAATCAGTGACGAACGCTATGACGATGCCAGCCAGCAAATTTTAGCTTACCTAAAAAGCCATGATGGCTTTCTAGACTTACACGATAAAAGCGACCCCGATACGATTCGCCAACGTGTTCAATTGAGCAAAAAGACCTTCAAACAGGCGGTTGGAAAACTCTATAAGCTGCGCAAAATTACACTCGAAAGCAACGGTATTCGCTTGGTTTAAAGACCATCACCGTCAAACAAATTTCCGAGACCACCGAGCACACTTCCTTCTTCTTTTCGCGTGGTTGTTCCGTAAGAAAGCACACGCGAAGCCAAACGCGATATTGGCAAGGTTTGCAGCCAAACTTTTCCGGGTCCGCGCAACGTAGCAAAGAAAAGACCTTCTCCGCCAAAAATACTGTTCTTAATGCCCCCGACAAATTGGATGTCAAAATCGATGTCTTGGGTATAGGCTACCACGCAACCGGTATCGACACGCAAGATTTCTCCGGGCTGCAAAGTGCGTTCTAAAATGTGGCCGCCTGCATGGCAAAATGCCAAACCGTCACCCTCTAGCTTTTCCATAATAAAGCCTTCACCGCCAAATAAACCGGTGCCTAATTTGCGTTGGAATTGAATGCCAATAGACACGCCTTTAGCTGCACACAAAAAGGCATCTTTCTGACAAATGATTTTGCCATTGTATTGCTGCAAATCGAGCGGGATAATTTTACCTGGATACGGCGATGCAAAGGCCACTTTAGCTTTTCCGAAACCGTGATGCGTAAATGCGGTCATGAACAAGCTTTCACCCGTAAGTAAACGTTTTCCGGCACTAAATAACTTGCCCATAAAGCCACCTTGCGCCGCAGATCCATCTCCGAAAATGGTTTCCATTTGAATGCCTTCATCCATGTACATGAAAGCGCCAGCCTCGGCTATGGCTGTTTCTTGAGGGTCAAGTTCGATTTCTACAAGTTGCATTTCTTCACCGAGAATGCGGTAATCGATATCGTGGTTGCTACGCATCTGTTGTTTTTTTTTCAAAAATACACAGGAATCAGATTTAATTGTACTTTTAGTGAAACATGATGGAAGATTTTCAAGATAACAAAAGTGAACTCGATCAAGAGCTAGAGCGGTTTATCGCTTTGCTCAATCAATTGTTGCCACGCTACCATTCATTACTAAAAAAAGAAAGACTGACTCCCGACGAATTGAAGCGCCTCGGCGATATCGAACATTACTTGCTTGGTGTGAATACCAAAATCATGGAAATCAAGGGCAAGCTTGAACAAGACCTTTTTGGCAAATCTCTAGATACTTATTACCAGCTCAAGGCAAAAGCCATGGGTGGCGACCCCCATTCGCGTCTCAAAATGGAAAAAATGCGCGATGCATTTTCTGAAGCCTTGCAATCCGGAGAAATGATCAATCTCAATTAGTTTGAAAAGCGCAATCTTTATACCTTTGCCGCTATGAAACAAGCTACTAAGGTTGCCGTAATTGGAGGTGGAAGTTGGGCTACCGCATTGGTCAAGATATTGTGTGCCACGCATGAACGCGTACACTGGTGGATGCGCAACGAGGCAGCTGTCGATCACCTCAAGCGTTTTTCACACAACCCCAATTACTTAGCTTCAGTCGAATTTAACCTCGCACAACTCCAGGTTTCAACCGATTTAGCCGCCACTTTAGCAGCTGCAGATACGATTGTCATTGCAACACCCGCTGCCTTTCTATGCGCATCATTTGAAGGCATTGGCCCCGAACATTTTAAAGGTAAAGTAGTCTTTTCGGCAGTGAAAGGAATTGTTCCTGAATACAACGCCATCCCTGCCCGATTCATTCACAAAAGTTTTAATGTTCCCTACGCTCAAATTGGAATCATTTGTGGCCCTTGCCATGCCGAAGAAGTGGCGCTTGAACGATTGTCTTACTTGACTGTCGCTTGCTCAGATGCCACATTGGCACAAGACATGGCCCAGCGTCTAAGCTGCAGGTACATTAAAACGACCATTTCAGACGACCTTTTCGGGACCGAATTTTCAGCAGTACTCAAAAACGTATACGCATTAGCCGCGGGCATTTGCCACGGACTTGGCTATGGCGATAATTTTCAGGCAGTTTTGGTTTCGAATGCCATTCAAGAAATTGAAGGCTTTATTGATGTGGTACATCCGGTGCACCGCGACACCAAATCAAGTGCGTATCTTGGTGATTTGCTCGTAACGGCCTATTCTAATTTTTCAAGAAACCGCACTTTTGGCTTCATGATCGGTAAAGGGTATTCTGTCAAGTCGGCACAACTCGAAATGAACATGGTGGCTGAAGGCTATTATGCGACAAAGTGCCTTTACGAAATCAACCGTAAATTTCAGGTTGACATGCCCATCCTAAATGCCGTTTACCACATTTTATACGAACGCAGTTCGCCTCAGCTCGAAATGCGCTTATTAGCCGATCAATTGTCTTAAAGATATGTACGTTTTTAAATTTGGAGGTGCTTCCGTCAAAGATGCTGCAGCGATACAAAATGTCGCTTCAATCTTGTCATTGTACCCACATCAAAAAATTGTAGTGGTGGTGTCAGCCATGGGCAAAACCACCAACAAATTAGAAGAAATTGTCGATGCGTTAGTGGCAAAAGACCAAAAACGGTATGCAGGGCTCATCGACGAACTTGAGCGTTTTCATGCCGATATCATGTCGGGTTTATTTCCCGAAAAACACTACGGAATTTACACCCAAATCGAGGCACATTTCGAGCACCTGCGCAAGCGCTTTTTGGCGCCCGTGTCTGAAAATGTAGCCTTCGAGTACGATCAACTTGTATCTTTTGGTGAACTGATCTCTAGTCAAATCATACGCGCCTATTTGGCAGACCAACAAGTTGCCGCCGATTGGATCGATGCGCGCCAATTGATTCGGACAGACCATCAGTACCAAGAAGCCAAAGTAGACTGGAATAAAACAGAACAACTCATATCCGAACGGGTATTGCCGTTGTTTGAAACCGTCGATTTACTTATTACACAAGGGTTTATTGGGCATACCCCTGAAGGGTTTACGACCACGCTTGGACGCGAAGGTTCAGACTACACTGCCGGTATTTTTGCCTATTGCTGCCACGCCGAACAGGTTACAATTTGGAAAGATGTGCCTGGTATGTTAAATGCCGACCCAAAGTACTTCGAAAATACGCGTTTGCTCTCGCAAATTTCGTTTAAAGAAGCCATTGAACTTTCATATTATGGCGCCAGTGTCATTCATCCGAAAACCGTACAACCCTTACAACAACGAAACATTCCGTTGTATGTCAAGTCGTTTATTGACCCCACAGCTGCCGGTACGTGCATCCAGGCCAATTCTGCGCAAGATGCCCTTATTGCTTCGTACATTTTTAAGTTTGACCAAACACTAATTACGTTTACGCCTAAAGATTTTTCGTTTATTGCCGAAGAAAACTTAAGTCAGATTTTTGCCAAATTGGCCCAATTCCATGTCAAAATCAACCTCATGCAAAATTCAGCACTCAATTTTTCAATCTTGCTTGACCGTAAAAAATTCAACTTAGAATCCTTGATTGCCGTTTTTCAAGATGTCTATACCGTCCGTTACAACGATTCACTCGAATTAGTCACGATTCGTCATTATGATGAACAAACCATTCAGGAAGTCACTCAAGGAAAAGAAATACTGGTTCAACAACGCACGCGAACGACCGCTCGCTTTGTTTTGCGTTCCTAATATTTGTTGAAAATACCCTTTTTGTGGTAGCCAAAATACGACCAGACTCGCGTATTTTTGCACATGCCTATGACCCTCGATCAAGTTGCTTTACATCAAGTTGTTTACATCGAATCTGTTGACCAATCACCAATTTCGTCAAAACTTGTCGAGATGGGCCTGACCAAAGGGCAAGAAATTAGCCCCGTCTTTAAAGCCCCATTTGGCGATCCGATTGCCTACGAAATGAACGGCAGTTTATTGTCAATTCGCCAAGAAGAAGCGCAGTTTATTCAAGTAAAAAGTGCGGCGCATTTTGTAAGTTTGTAGGCTATGAATATTGCCCTACTAGGAAATCCAAATACCGGTAAAAGCTCTGTTTTTAACATGCTGACTGGCTTGCGCCAACAAATCGGGAATTTCCCTGGGGTTACCGTCGAGCAGCGCAGTGGAAGCCTGTTCGTCAATGGGCAAACACACAACCTCATCGATTTTCCAGGAACGTATAGTCTTTATCCGCATTCACACGACGAAAACATCGTGTACCAAGTACTTTCTGAACCCCAACACCCTTCCTACCCCGATCATGTCATTTTTGTGGCTGATAGTTCCAACCTTGAGCGCAACCTGTTGTTTTTTTCACAGCTCTATGACATCGGTTTTTCATGTACGTTGGTCTTGAACATGAGTGACATCGCCCAACGCAAAGGCATACACCTCTCAAGTGAAGCGCTTCAAGCGCAATTTCCAGAAGCGCAGCTTGTTCATACCAATGCACGTGTAGCACTCGGAAAACAACGCCTACTCGAAGCAATTGCACAGCCGATTAAGCGCAGTGGCCATCGTTTTTTACGCGATGGTGTCATTGACTTAAGCGATACACTTTCTCAAAAAGCGGACGCTGAAGCGCGTCTCGAACGCATCCGCAGTCTTCAGTTTGTTCAACTAAAAAAAGAGGAAACGAACAAACCAAGCTGGTCGCGCAAACTTGACCACTTCGTTGTACATCCTTTTTGGGGTTACCTTCTTTTTGCTGTGCTGCTACTGACTGTTTTTCAGTTCATTTTTGCCTTCGCGAGTATTCCGATGGACCTCATAGAAAGCGGCTTTGTCAGTCTTAGTAATTTTGTAAAATCGAAGATGGCTGCTGGTTTGCTCAACGACCTCATTGCGCAAGGCATCATACCTGGCATAGGAGGCGTGGTCGTTTTTATTCCGCACATTGCAATTTTATTTTTCTTTATTTCCATTCTCGAAGAATCGGGCTATTTGGCGCGTGTTGTATTTATCATGGATCGCTTGATGCGGCCTTTTGGCTTGAACGGAAAAAGTGTCGTTCCACTGATGTCAAGTATGGCGTGTGCCATTCCTGGAATTTTGGCAACTCGTACCATTCCAAATTGGAAAGAACGCATGATTACCATCTTAATTGCGCCTTTTATGAGTTGCTCCGCGCGCATTCCTGTGTATACCTTACTCATCAGTTTGGTCATTCCGAATGTCTATGTGGGTGGGTTTATCCAATTGCAAGGACTCGTCTTATTTGCCCTTTATGCCCTCGGAGTTATTTTTGCCATGCTTTCTGCGGTGGCCTTGAACTGGTTATTGAAACAAAAAAGCAAGGGTTTTCATTTAATGGAACTTCCCGATTACAAAGCACCGCGTTGGGGAAATGTCGCGATCAATGTCTATGAAAAAGTACGGATTTTTGTCAGCGACGCCGGAAAAATCATTTTTGCACTATCAATTTTACTTTGGGCGTTGGCCACTTTTAGCCCCGAAAATAAACAGTTCGACACGCCCGAACAACAACTTGAGCATTCGTATATCGGTATTTTTGGAAAGTCCATCGAACCAGCAATTGCACCGCTTGGCTATGATTGGAAAATTGGGGTGTCTTTACTTACCTCGTTTGCCGCACGCGAAGTGTTTGTTGGCTCGTTGGCAACAATCTATGCGGTCACAGACGGCGACGATGCTCAACAACGACTCATGCAACGCATGAAGCACGATCAAAAAGCCGATGGAAGCCCCGTTTTTACACTTGCAACTGGCCTTTCGTTAATGGTATTTTATGTTTTTGCAATGCAATGTATGGCCACTTTTGCCGTCGTGAAACGTGAAACAAATTCGTGGCGATGGCCCTTTATTCAGTTATTTTTTATGGGCGCATTGGCTTATGTCGCTGCGCTTTTTACCTTTCATTTCTTTTCGTAAGTCGATTCTTTGTACATTCGTTCATATGCAACTCTTGCTCGTTAGCTTCCTGATTCTAAGTGCGCTTTTCTACCTCATAAAGCGCAGCTATACTCAGTTTTCTGGCAAGCAGAAGGGCTGTGCCCAATGTGGACTCAGCAATCAAAATCAACCTGATGGAAGAAGCACAACTGTATAAATACAATCCGTCGTTTTATGCCAAGCGAAGCGACTTACCACAACAACTTTCGCACGATTTTTTTGCCAATGAACTTTCTCCTGACCATGTCTCATGGTTAAATTACCACGGCTTGTCTGATCACGAAGCCATAGAATGGTTGTGCCACACACTTAGTATCGATAAAATCAGCATCGAGCAATTGTTTTTAGCGGTTCGGCGCTCAAAAATTGAAGAATATCCTGGCTATCTGTTTTTCCAAATCAAATCAGTATTGCCAGACCCCCTCAATCGAGAAACACTGCATCAAGACCAATTGAGTTTTATTCTTGGTCAGCATTTCATCGTTTCCTTTCAAGACAAAGCCTCTGATCACTTTACCGATGTGCGGCAACGCATTGAGCAGGCGCGCGGAAAAATCAGAAGTAAACAAGCCGATTTTCTATTATTTCGTTTGCTAGAAGCAATCATTGACAATTACTTCGAAGTGCTTGAAGACATCAATAATGTTTCCAATGTACTTGATGTGCGTGTACATGACGAAGCCACCAAACGCATCCTTCACGACATCGAAATTGAGAAAAGACGCCTCATGCACCTGCGTCAAATTGCACAACCGATGCGCGATATCGTCCTAGCACTCGAAAATTCCGACAGCCAACTGCTCGACAAGAGCAACCACCATTATTTTAAAAACTTACGCAATAGTTGCACTAGTATATTAGAAGAAATCGATACTCAAAAGCAAATTTTAGACGGGATGGCCAATCTGTATTATGCAGCACAAGGGCAACGCATGAATGAAATCATGAAAGTACTAACCGTCGTTAGTTCGATCTTTATTCCGTTGACGTTTATTGTGGGGGTCTATGGTATGAATTTCAAATACATGCCTGAACTCAATTACCCGAACGGATACTATACCGTGGTGGCACTCATGTTTGTTATTGGGGCTGGTTTACTGACTTACTTTATTCGAAGAGGTTGGCTCAAAAAGGGCGATTAGAAAGAGTGTTAATGATCTGTTAAATCTAATTGCCACGAAAATTAGATACGTACCTTTCGGATAGATAAACTGATACTTATGAAAAAATTATTGCTTTCGTTAGGTCTGATGTTCATGGCAGTACTTGGCTTGAACACAGCCCATGCACAAATTGAAAAAGGTGCTAAAATTGAATTTAACAAAGAAACGCACGATTACGGCAACATCAAATATGGTGGTGACCCATACTGCTCGTTCGAATTCAAAAACACAGGAGATGAGCCGTTGATTATTTCAAATGCAAAAGGATCTTGTGGATGTACAGTTCCTGAATGGCCGAAAGAGCCAATTGCTCCAGGAGCAAAAGGAGTGATCCGTGTAAAATACGACACAAATCGTCCGGGCCCAATCAACAAAAGTGTGACCATCACTTCTAACGCGATTAACGAGCCTAACAAAGTCATTCGTATTAAAGGTGAAGTAGGCCCAGCGCCAGAAAGCGGAACACCTGTCAACAACTCAGGTGCTCCTACCAACAATTAATTCAAGCTATTGCTAAAAAAAGCCGCTCAAATGAGCGGCTTTTTTTTTTGCTTATAGTTCTGTAAAATCAGCAACGGTGTTGTCCCAGGCTACTTTTGTACCAGGACGCACGAGCTGTACGGTCTGTAACCCAACTTTTGTTGCCGCTTCTAACTCTTCACGGATATCAGACAAAAATAAGATTTGATGCGGCTCAAGCCCCAGAAAAGCAGCGATCGATTGGTAGGTTTCTGGCGCACGTTTGGGGCCGGTAGTCGTGTCAAAATGATTGGAAAAATGTGCACTTAAATCGCCAAAACAGCTGTGTCTGAATAATAGTTTTTGGGCAGCAACCGAACCTGAAGAAAAAACGCCCACCTTTATGCCTTGAATGCGCCATTGGTTCAAGCACGTAGGAACATCGTCAAAGACATGGCCTTTGATTTCGCCTGTTTCATAGGCCATTTTCCAAATAATACCTTGTAATGTTTTAAGTGGTGTGATTTTTCGATCGTCGTCATTCCAACGCACCAAGTAATCCATGACTTCTTCAGTGGTGGTGATGTGCTTTCCTTCTTCTTCCTTGACAATCTCAATGACTTGTGCAAATGCGTGCTTGACTTCGGCCAAATTGGCCATTTTAGGCAATTCGCTAAGATGGGCTTTGAAATAAGGGAACAGCACGTCATAAACGAATGAAACCGAACTGGTTGTTCCTTCAATATCGGTCAGTATGTATTTAATCTCAGGATCCACGTTGCGGAGTTTTAAAGTCTGAAAATTGATTTTCAATGCCACTTGCAGTGTATGTTGGTATCCAACCGCTGGCATCGATAAAAATGCGAATGGCCTTAACAAATGGGATTTCACCCGCATCAAACCAATGTTTTGTCCCGGCCGGAACACTGATCAAATCACCACGTTCACACAGTAAATTAAAGATTTCGTGCCCGTCGAGATGAAACCAGAACAAACCTTGCCCATCCACAAAAAAGCGAATTTCGTCTTCTGAATGGGTGTGCTCGGCCAAAAACTTCGCGCGAATGGCCTCGTAATTCTCTGTTTGGGCATGGATCGAAATGACATCGGCTGTTTGGTAGCCTCCCTTTTCCATAAAAGGGCCAAGGTCACGTTGATAGGCGGCAAGTATTTCTTCTTGTGTCGCCTGATCTGAAAATTGAACCGCACAATGCCATTGATCAAAGAACACGCCGCGAGCATTCAGGTAACGACGAATTTCTGCTGGATCGTGGACTTGAAGCCCGTGTTGAGGAATGCTTAAAATGGCCATATTACATTAAAAATTCACATTCACAAAGGTAATCGAGTGTTTCGAGGTGACGTTTCGCTTCGAATAAAGAAGTGCCCCACGCATAAGTGCCGTGACCCGCTATAATAAAACAATGAAACTGAAGTTCATCAAACCGTTGCGCAAGTTCTTGGCAAAGCACAGGCATTTCTTGGCTATTGGCCACAATCGGGATGCGTACTTCTACATCATGACTGCGCACCCCTTTAAATCCTTTTAGCAACTCGTAACCTTCAAAAGAAACATAGTCCTCATAGCAATTCGAGAGCATGACCGGAAATTTAGAATGGCTATGAAGAACGACTGTAGCTTCCGGAAACTGGCTGTATATCCAGGTGTGAATGCCTGTTTCGTCAGAGGCTTTAATTGCTTCAAACGGCGCAAGCACCTGACCATTTGCATAGATCGGAATAAAGTCTTCGGGATTAAATTGCGACTTATCGATACCTGAACGCGAAACCCAAAGCTGAGCCTGCTCATCTTTGAACGAATAATTCGTCGAGGTGGCCGGTGACCAACCCTTCTGATTGTAGTGACGAATGCACGCGGCCAATTCTGTTTTCATTGCCTACTTATTAGATACGCAAAAACGCACCCGTAGCGGATGCGTTTTTGACGGGGTTTGTTTGTTGTTAGTTTTGTAGCGCCGCTTTTACGAGTGAAGCGATGAGTTTACCATCGGCTTTTCCGGCAAGTTTGGTGCTTAAAATTCCCATTACCTTTCCCATATCTT
>JBDLQL010000028.1:0-55185 GCA_039800565.1 Bacteroidota bacterium
TGTTAAATCAACACTGCCCGTTGGCGTGCCAAAACACAAGGCCGAACTCGGGTATAAGGTCACTGCCATTGCACTGCTCGGCTGCGTGACACTGCCGCTGTATAAGGATGTACAGCCATTTGCATCTGTCACAACGACACTGTATGTTCCTGCAGTTAAATCATGTAAATCTTGAGTGATTTGGCCATTATTCCAAGCATAAGAATAAGGAGCGGTTCCACCGGTGATTGTCAAGTCAACAATCCCATTTTGATCGCCTAGACAGACAACGTTGTAAACCGTTCCATTAATGGTTAATGGGCCTACAGGTTGCGTCACATTAAAACTTAAGAACATTCCGCAACCAAGAACATCCTCGACATTAACATAGTATTGTCCGGGGGCCAAGTTGGTGATGTCTTGTTCAACAGCGCCTGTTCCCCAATCATAAACATAGCCCGGCATTCCTCCTGATGGACTCAAGTCAATCCATCCGTCTGCCCCTCCGTAACAATTGACAGGATGTACAACCGTACCAACTACTACAGTATTCGAAGGGTCAAGGATTTGTACAGGCAGTACTTGCTGACAACCATTGGTATCGGTTACAGTAACGGCATAATTTCCATTTTGTAAGGCAAAAATATCTTGCGTGGTAGCGCCATTGTTCCAGCTGTAAGTATAGCCTGGCGTACCACCAGAAACCGTAATATTAATTGAACCTGCGACTGAATCGAGGCAATTGGCATTGGTGTGTGTTTCTGTGATTGAAATCGCCGTAAGTGGCTGTGTCAAGGTTATGCTATCCAATTTGGTACACGAATTAGAATCGGTAACAGTCACGACATAGGTACCAGCAGGTACAGCACTTAAATCTTCAGTAGTAGCACCATTTGACCAAACAAATGTAAACGGTGGTACGCCACCTGTTACCGTTAAATCAATGGTTCCGGTTGAATCGTTTAAGCATAAAATATCTTGGCCTGTAACTGCGGTATAAATTGGCGTTGCCAAATTTAGAATTGTAACCGTAAGTGAATCAGAGCAGCCATTGCCGTCTTCGACTTGTACCTCAAAGGTACCTGCTGGTGCCGGATTTAAATCTTGGTTGTAGGTTAAGTTGTCCCAGAAATAGGAATAAGGAGTGGTTCCGCCAGAAACGCTTAAGTCAATAAAGCCTGGTCCTGCACATCCGGCATCGGCATGGGTTTCACTTAATACTAACGGACCCTGCGGTTGCGTTACAACAAACGACTGAGTAATTGTACAAAGGTGATCATCAGTGACTAAAACGGAATAGTTTCCGGCTGGCAACAAACTAATATTTTGAGTCGTGAAAGCGCCATTATTCCATGAATAGCTGTAAGGAATCGAACCACCTGAAACAGCAATATTGACAGCACCGACTGAATTGCCATAACACGCAATTGGTGTAACCAAACCGGACATTGAAAGTGGTGCGACCGGTTGCTGGATTGTAGCACCGTAACTTATGGTACACCCATTAAAATCGACGATCTGAACACTGTAAAAACCAACAGGCAATCCTGTTATGTCTTCTGTTTGGGCGCCCATCGCCCAGTTGTAGGTATAACCGGGTGTTCCACCTGCTACACTAATGTCTATTGAACCGGTTGCATCGCCATAACACAACACATTGACTTGTGTATGACTTACAGAAAGCGGTGCTGCAGGTTGGCTCACAGTAGATTCTAAAGAGTCTTTACATCCGTTTATGTCAGTTACAACAATTTCATAAATCCCTGCACTGAGATTTGAAATGTTTTGGGTAATCTGACCATTACTCCATAAGATGGTATACGGTAGTGTTCCGCCTGTAATTATCGTATTAACCGCACCGTTCGTGCCACTATAACACAATACGGCTGTAGTGGTAGAGGAAATAGCGACATCTTGGGGTTGGGTTAGCGTAACACTAGCTGTAGCCACACATCCATGTGCATCTGTAACAGTCAATGTATAGGTGCCCGCAGCAATCCCTGTTAATCCGGCAGTTGTTTGACCTGTTGACCAAGAATAAGAATAGGGAGCAGTTCCTCCGGTGACCGTACTCGCAATACTACCGTCTGTATACCCAAAACACGAAATATCCTGACCGTTATAATCACTTGTAATTTGTAAAGTTGCAATTAATGTGTCTGGCTGGGTAATTGCAAAACTGGTATCGGAATAACAAGTATATGAATCCGTAACCTGTAGCGTATACATTCCTGGGCCTAGATTTGAAATACTTGGCGTCGATTGGTTGTTTGTCCATTGGTAACTGATCGGGTTGCCTCCGGTAACACTAGTGACAATGGCGCCATTTGCCGCATTGTAACAGGTCACATTTGACAAACTCACCAATGAAATGGTTGGTTCAGGATGAACTACAATACTATTTGTTATATTATTAAACGTACAACTTGAACCATTAAATGAAACATCTAATTCGTATACTCCTGAGTTTAAGGTGCTTACGTTCAATACATTTGGATTGTAAACGGTAGCGTTAAATCCTTGAGGGCCAGACCAATTGTAATTCGCCCATTGCGAATAAAGTGCACTTAGGTGAATGGTGTCTCCGGGACACAACGGGTCGTTAAAGGTAAAGTCAACAGGGGGGCAAGATGCGGTTGATATGGTTACCTCGTTATTGGCAGAGGTAGGGCAACCATAACTATCGTACACATCAGAGGTTCCGTTGTTCGTAACTAAGTTACCAGACAAGTTACCAGTACCGAAGATATAGGCTTTATTTTCAAGTGTACTGTCACATTTTAAAATCAAACAGTCATTGGAAACTTGGACTTGAAATTTCACGAGCACACTATCTGAAGAAGTGTTAATCATACTTCCGCCAGATAAACCAGTGGCACCAGTCCCCACACGAAACTTTACAAATCGATTGGTCGCGTCGTATTCGGCTTGGTCATCGGCAGCCGCATCTGTTTTGGTACCCGCATTGGGACCATTAAGAACAACTAAAGAGCCAGGAATATAAGACGTACGAATATCGAGGGTGTCGGTAATGTAGCAGTTGACCGCAACATCAGAACCAATATTCTTACCTGAAACAGTATATTCTAAAATATCACCCGGCAAAACAGCTCCACCATTTAAGTCATTCACAAAAACAGTGGCGCGTAAATCTGGCTCGTAAATGTCTACAGCAGAGGTAATGACACGCGTTAAAATCGTTTCCGAAGAAGTGGTGATTCTGATATTTGCAGAAGTAGCTCCGTTATTCAGGTAATTTTGAGTGGCGTTATTTGGAATGTAAATAGTTGCATCGTAACCCAAATTATTGTTGTAATTCGGGTTTCGATAGGGCGTCATGACTCCATTGTAAGCAATGGTACTATTAAACATATCTGTCGCACTATGCAAGGCATCAGTTACCTGTACGTAATTGGTTCCTACGCCGTTAAAAAGCAATTGATCGCCGGTTTGTGAACGGTCGCCGTCATAGGCAACAACCCCAAGTTCGAAAGAAACGGCCCCTGATAAAGGCGTTAAAAACCCTGAAATAGGAATGGTTACTGTGTTCGAAGAGGTCCCTTGACTCACGTTGGCTAAACCGTCAAAAACAGTGAGATTTTTATAGGCTTGTTGGATGTTTTTATACACCACAACGATGGTCCAGCCTCCAAATAAGTTGGTGCTATTGGTTTGTTGAATTTGGTCGGCAACTGTAAAGCGCGCATCTGTTCCGGCTGCCTGTACAATCGAGGTGATATTTTTAAAACAGTAATAAGATACAGATCCGACGGTATTATTAATTGTTTGGTCGGCAGCTAATTGCTGATAGGTGCCATTATTGACCTTGATTTTAATATTACTTCGATTGGCATAATTGGTAGTGGATGTGGTAATTTTTCCTCCCCAATACAAGCCAGCCCAAGTAATTTCTGAACAATTGGGAAGGTGTAAGCTGTCTGATGAAGACATAAAAGTGGTGGCATCGCCATCGATGTCTACGTATGACATCGTAAAGTTGTTGTTTTGACCGGTTCCGGCGGGCGGAACTTCGTTGTGAGCAGTTGTACAACTTGTTGATGAATTACAGGTTACAGACACATTACTCACAAAACGAATACCCCCTTTTTGCTGCGTTTGATAACGAATCGCAAAAGGCGTTACAATTTGTGCAGAAGCTGAAAAAGCCCATGTCAAAAGGGCTATCAGACTAATGACACGGTAATTAACTATGGTATATCGTATTTTTGCTTTCAAATTAATAACGCTAATTGGAGAGTTAATAGCCTGAGTATAACGAATTGGCCCCCTAAAAGGTTGCCTTTTTTGGCAAACAAAACAAGGATTGATGCGAACTACAGCGGAATATTGCCATGTTTCTTTTGTGGCAAGGTTTCGGCCTTTTTTTCTAGCATCTTAAATCCTTCAATTAGTTTGCGACGCGTTTCAGCAGGCAAGACCACATCGTCAATGATACCGCGTTCGGCAGCTCGGTATGGATTTGCGAAGGTTTCTGCATATTCGCTTTCTTTTTCTAACCACTTATCTGCTGGACTTTCGGCAGCACTAATTTCGCGTTTGAAAATAATTTCTGCGGCACCTTTTGCCCCCATTACGGCAATTTCAGCACTTGGCCATGCAAAATTTAAATCGGCACCTAAGCTCTTTGAATTCATGACGCAGTAGGCACCACCATAGGCTTTGCGAGTAATTACGGTGATTTTTGGTACGGTTGCCTCGGCAAAAGCATAAAGCAATTTTGCCCCATGGGTAATGATGCCGCGCCATTCTTGGTCTGTGCCTGGTAAAAATCCGGGGACATCTTCAAGAACAAGCAACGGAATATTAAATGAATCACAAAAACGCACAAAACGCGCGCCCTTACGAGACGCGTCGATGTCTAACACACCGGCCAAAGCCGCAGGTTGATTGGCAATAATCCCGATGGTTTTTCCTTCCAAACGGGCAAATCCGACAACGATGTTTTTGGCGTAGTCTTCATGAACTTCACGGAAACTCGCATTATCTGTAAGGCAATCGATGACCCGTTTGATGTCGTATGGGACATTGGCATTGTCAGGTAAAATATGCTCGATTTGTTTTTCTTTTGAAACGCTATATTCGTAAACGCTTGTTTGGGGCGCTTGTTCGTAGGCATTTTGAGGCAAATAGGTTAAGAAATCACGGACTTTTCGAATGCAATCGACATCATTGGCCGCAGTAAAATGATTGACACCTGATTTTTCGGCATGTGTTTTGGCACCACCAAGATCTTCAGATGTCACTTCTTCGTGTGTCACGGTCTTGACCACGTTTGGTCCAGTGACAAACATGTATGAACTTTCTTCGACCATGAAAATGAAGTCAGTCAGGGCTGGCGAATAAACAGCTCCGCCTGCACACGGGCCCATGATTAATGAAAGTTGCGGAACAACTCCCGATGCACGTGTGTTTCGAAAGAAAATATCGGCATAGCCACTCAGCGAAACCACGCCTTCTTGAATGCGTGCACCACCTGAGTCATTCATGCCAATGACAGGAGCTCCGTTTTTCATAGCCATATCCATGATGCGGCAAATTTTTGCGGCATGCGTTTCAGACAACGAGCCGCCGAGCACCGTAAAATCTTGCGAATACACGTAGATCAAGCGGTCATGAATGGTACCAAAACCAGTAATGACGCCATCTCCGGGAAATTGCTGTTTATCGAGGCCGAAATTGCTAGAGCGGTGCTGAACAAATGCTCCAATTTCTTGAAAAGAGCCTTCGTCAAGTAAAAGTAATATGCGCTCACGAGCGGTGAGCTTGCCTTGTTCGTGTTGTTTTTCGATGCGTTGAGCGCCACCGCCTTGCAAAGCGGACTCGCGTTTTTCGAGTAGTTCTTGATTTTTTCCCATACCTGTGTAAAGTACACAAAAATAGGGGATTTTATGCCGAAATAAAAACGCGGCGATGATCGTAAACGATCATGGCACAAAATGCCAGGAGAAAGAACCACCGTTCGGTATCATGTGACCACTGACTAACAGCTAAAATAAGGCACATTGTCATAAAAATGAGGGTAAAACCAAGCAGGCGATTGCCCAGCGGAAGCAGGGATTTTTCAAGGCTAAATGCTGGATCAAACTGACGGCCCATTCGGATGCGTGTCACTTCAGAATAGACAAGTAAAGGAAGTAAAATAAAGCCTTGAGGGATGTAGAGATCTTCATACCAAAAAAAGTCAGAAAAGGCCGGCAGGAACATCCAAGTTGGTGTCGAAAGCACCATGTAAAAATGAGAAATTACAACAAAAGTGATGAGAAATACAAGTGGGCGAAGGACCTGCTGTTTTTTGGTTATTTGTGGGCTAATGCAAACATGTACTACGCGAATGCAATAATCGAGTAACACATATAATAAAATGAAATACAAATTCCAATCCCAGAAAAGAAAGCCGAGTAATGGAATGAAGAAATCGCCGATAATTTCAGCATAAAACTGGAGTCGTTTCATCGCATTTTTTTCAGGATGGCTACGCGGTCTTTTGTTAATTGAAAGGTCGAATCCACTTTCAGTGCTTTGGCATACGAAAATAAGGCGTTGGTAAGGTCTTTTCGGGCTTCGTATATCATGCCCATGTTGTGGTAAGAAGGGACGTGATCTCGGTTTGCTTTGACCGCCAATTTATAGTAATACATCGCGCTATCAGGCTGATTTAGTGTGAATTGATGCAAATGCCCAATGTGAAAATACCCATCTGCAAAAGTGGAATCAACGACTGTCATTTTACGGTACAAACGCATTGCTGCAGCGGTGTTCCCAAAGTTTTCAGTGGCAAAGGCTAATGCATAAATGGTCTCGATATTTTTAGGCTGGAGCTGATAGGCACTTTTGTATTTTTCCAAGCAAAGCGGATTTCCTTCGCCTTCATACAATGCACCGAGCAATAAATACGTCATGTAATAAGAAGGGTCTTGCTGAATTGCTGTCTCGTATGAAGAAATGGCTAATTTGATATTTTGTTGGTACTTGTAAATCGTTCCTTTGAGAATGTAGGCATCGCGGTAGTGCATGTCGATTCGAAGCGCCTTGTTAATGAATTTAAACGCGTTGTCATAATCTTGAAGCATGACCAACGTATTGGCCATGCCAATCAGTGCCTTTACGTTTTTGGGTTCTTTTTTGACAAGTGCTTTATACATCTTGTAGGCGCGCAAGATGTCATCGGCAGAACGGTTGGGCTTGTTTATCAGGCATTCGGCATACAAAACACGCGCCTCTACCCGATTGCTATCGAGACGAAACGCTTTGGCAGCATGCGTTAGTGCTTCCTGAAATTGCAACGAATCGATTAATTCGTTGCCTTTTTTAATAAGGATTGGAATCGAATCGGGGTATTTTTCAAGCAGTTCGTTGAGTGTCAACTTGGCATCGGGCTTACTTGTCGAATTGGTAGTGCAAGCAACCAAGTAAAACAGCATCAAACTAGAAATAAATAAATAACGCATAGGACAAAATTAAGATTTTGAATTGGATTGTTTCTTGCGTACTTTTGAAACGTAAAATCAATGTATGAAGTGGAGGGTACTTTTCGTCGCATTTAGCTTGTTGTTAAGCCTACAATCTGCCTTTGCGCAAGGTTGTTCGCAATGTAAAATGTTGGCCGAACAAGGAAGTGGTCTTGACGAAAACAGTTTTACGCGCAATATCAATGGCGGTATATTATACCTCATGCTTATGCCCTACTTGATTTTGCTTTTTATTTTCCGAAAACCGATCTGGAAATTTGTGAAGCAGTTTTTAAAACCACGCGCACATTAATCCCAAAAAATTGCCAATTTCCCGCTTGTAGTACCTGCTTGTAAGGTCTCATGTGCCTCGGCCATGTTCGCAGCCGCATACAGTTGTGCTTCAGTACCTGTAAGTATTCCTGCCTGAACCTGCTCAAAAATTGCTTGCATACAGGTCCGGATAAGTTCGGGTTCTGACTCGGCAATTTTTAACATATTTACCCCTAGCAAACTTTTTGATTGCATCATGAGGCCAATCGGTAACTGAAAGCCCATGTCGTAAAGAAAACGCAACTTCCCCAACAAGCCCTTACGACTTGCCAAATCAGATGCGCCAAACAAGACCAAGCGTCCGTTAGGACCCAATAATTTTTTATCAGTAGGAATCGTTTTACCTGCAACCGGATTGTACGAAACTGTCAGCTTTCGTTGCTTTAAAAATCGTTGGATTTCTTCTGCATACGAATGGGTTTTATAATTGACTACAAAATCAGCACCAAGCGCTTTTACATAGGCTGCTTTTTGATCCGATCCAATTTTAGCAATAACGGTGGCTCCTTTTTGTTTGGCGAGTTGAAGCAACCAAGTGCCTACCCCACCTGCCGCGGCATGAATTAAAACCACATCACTTGAACGAATTGGCGATAAAATTTCTGCCATATAATAAGCAGTTACTGCTTGCGTAGCCATTGGAAGGGCCCTTGCGGCAGAAAGGTCATCGATCTTGATAAGCGCATTGCCTTTTGTAATGGCGTGTTTTGCATAGCCGCCAAAACGCGTAAATCCGAGCACACGTTGGCCAATAAGATGAGTCGGGAGCTCCGAGCCAATCTGACAGATTTTGCCAACGACTTCATAACCCAACACACAGGGTAATGGGGGCGCTTCCCTGTACAAACCTTGCCGCGCCATGATGTCTGCGTAGTTCAGTCCGAAGGCTTCTACTTCAATGCAAACCTCATCGGCTAAAAGTGAAGGGAGCTCGATTTCTTGAAGTTGAAAAGCAGCCTCAGCCGTGCCAAATTGAGTCAGAACAAAAGCGTGTGTGTTCATGCTTAAAAACGCGCCGTGATACCTCCAATCACTTGGAAAGGCTGTACCGGATAACTGTACCAGCGGTTGTAGCGCTGTGCCGCCAAATTATTAGCTTGCAAGAAAACAGAAACGCGTGGTGTGTAGCGGTACTCAAGCCCCAAATTGACATCGACAATTGTGCCTAAATTGACATAGCTCTGGTTGTTCTCTATTAAAGCGCCAGCGTCTGTCGATCTGACCAAGGCTTTTCGCCCAGTTTCAACATTGGCATCTAACTGAGCGTAAAATTTATCTTTTAGTTGGTAGCTACCACGTGCAATAAATTGCAATTGCGGCAAATTCCAGGCATAGGCATTATGATACATCATATAGCTATTATAACGACCAATGACATCGATTTTTAACTTTTCTTTTTGCTGGTAAGAAATGCTTCCTTCAATGGTTGTTTGGTTCAAGGTATCATAGATCACCGCCAGGTAGTTGTTGTATAAGCCAAGCGTGTCAGTTACAAACAAGGCTTTATTTTCGATGTGCATAAAATGGGCACCGATATTAAACGACAACTGTTGGCTTAACGTCCCTTTAAAACCGCCGTAAATGTCATACGGATTGTGTTCGTTGCGCAACGCGACATTTGTATGGATGAAGGGATTGCTTGTCGTGAGTCCGTATAAGGTGTTTTGCTTTAATCCACCCGAAAGGCCGATATAAGGAATGAAAATATTGTTGAACAACGAATACTTAAATTCGGCATTCGGATACACATAAAAGTTCGTCCCTGTTGGCTGAATGTCGGCAGTGATTTTTACACCGAGTTCCACTTTAAGTTTGTCACTTAATGCTTGTGTCCAAACTCCGGGTTTGAAATCAATAATGTTGTTATTGTATACAAAACCGGTGTCTCCAACGGTATAGACACTGTCTTGAATTCCGCGTGCATACCGATTCGATCGCAAGGAAATGTCTCCGTAAAAATGCTCGCTTTTGTAGTTATACCAGAAACTCGTTTTGACTTGAATTTGTTGTTCTTTTGAACGTAAGGTAGAAAGTGCTGTAGACGGTTTTTTTGTCTGGAAATTCAAGTAATCGGCACGAATGCGAAAGTTTAACCGCGCAGAGTCACCTCGATTCCAGGTGTATTCCGAGCTGCCTTTATACGTTTGAAAGCGCTGGGCGATGGTACTATCAATCACCGAACTATCTGGAATGCCATAATAATGAAACCCATTATTGTGGTAATCGGCCGTCGCTTTCAATTGGTAATTGCGCTCGTTGATTCCGCCATATAAATGACCAGCAGTACGGTCGTATTGCGCCGGTGCATAAACTGTTTGGGCGCGGTCTTTGATGTCGCCAAACGAGCTTAAATGTTTGATACTTGCACCATAAACATAACTTCGGGATTGAGTTGAATTGAAATAAAGTTCGCCTAATGGCATAATGACCGAACCAATGCCTGCTTTTGCATAAAATGGATAAAGTTTGCTGCGTTTTTCTGCGGTTTCAACCGTTGCTGCTTGAATGGTATCGAGCAGGATGTGGGTCGGTGCTTGAAAAAATAACAATGGGTATTCTTTAACAGCGGCGGCTTTTACCGAATCGATGATTTTTGGATATTCCAAAATGCGGTAAGCCGGTTCGACGCGCTGTGAAGTCGTTGTTGTCCATTCAAATGTGTTGTCTTGAGCGGAACTAGTGCCCCATACTAAGAGCCATAATAAGAGTGCTGCGTATTTCATAAGGGCTTATTCTTCGTTGATTTCAATTTTCATTTCTGGCTGCTTTTCCTCATTGATCGGAGGGTTTTTCAATTGCATGAGCTCATCCCACAAGTCAGAGGCGTCCGATAAAATGCCATCATTCTGATCGGGATAAAAATCCATCACCGATTTTAATGTTTGTTCGGCTTGGAACAAATCTTCATTGGCCATGTAAATTCTTGCTTGCAGTAACAGGCCTTTTGCGACCCAATAATTGTAGCTTGGTTTCATTTTAATCAAGGCCTTGATTTCGATTTCCGATGCTTCAAATTGGTGTTGATTAAAGTAAACTTCGGCCAACAAATACTTAGCCTCAGAACCCATTGCGGTAGTGGTGTTTTTTACTAACCATTCGAGTGATGGCTTGGCCGCATCATACTTCTTGAGGTTGTAATTAGACAAACCTTTCGCATATTCAGCTTCTACCTTTAGTTGTGTAGTAGTGGCTGCATTCTCGAGGACAAATTGCGCATTGCTAAGCGAACTTTCGAAATTGCCTGTCAAGAAGGCGCAGCGCATTAAGCCAACCTTGGCATCGTAGCTTGACATCGGCTTACTCGCCAATCCATCAAATTTTTGGTAGTAGGTATAGGCCTTTGCGTAATCACGCTTTCCATAATAATAGTTTGCCGTTTTAACCGCCGCAAATTCAGAGAACACACTAGTTGGTGTTTCTAAGAATTTCTCGAATTGCTGAATGGCTTGTGCACTGTCTTTTGTTTGGAGGTAGCTGTTGCCCAAATAAAAATAAGTTTCATTGGCAAAACGTCCGTTCGGGAATTTGCTAAGGTAAACCGCAAACTTTTCAATAGCTTCGGTGTAGTTGGTGTCTTTGTAGGCAGAAAGTGCCGGCGAAAAGAATATATTTTCTTTTTCATCGGTCGAGATATTTGCACATGGGTATTTGTCGATGATTTCAGAAGCCAAATCCGGTTTTTTCATGGCATTATAGACATCAATTAAACTCATGACAACTTGTTTACACACTTCACGTTGAGATTCATAGGTATTTAAAATGTCTAAGTAGGCTGCCTCTGACTTTACGTAATCCCATTTTTTATAATAAATATCGGCAAGCGCTAAGCGGATTTCTAGTGCATACGGCGATTTCGGAAATTCGCTTTGAATGCTCTGGTAGGTTTTTAATGCTGCATCGTAATTCAATGCCGACATGTGTGTGCGCGCTAATTCATAAAGCGCATTCATACGGTATTTTGACTTCGGATAAGCTTTCAATAATTGATCCAACGTATTCGCTTTATCCGTTAATTGCCCATTAAAACCTTGTGCTTTTGACAAATAAAACAAGGCTTTGTCATTTAATGGCGAATTGAGCTCATATGCTTGCTTGTAAAATTGAATAGCTTGCAAATCTTGTTTTTGAACATAATAAGAATCTGCCACACGGAAGGTGGCATCAACTACTTTTGCCTCGTTTTTAGGGTTGAGTTGCAAATACGTTCGAAACGCTTGTATCGCTTCATCAAGACGCTCTTGTTCTAAGTAAGCATAGCCAATGTTATAATACGCATCGACTTTTTCGGGCAAGGAATTGGAGGCTGGAGATGCAATAAAATTACGGTACATCGCAATGGCCTGATTCGCTTCTTTTTTGCGGAATAAAATATCGGCCATCCAATATTTAGAAAGCGCGACCATTTGAGGGTCCATTGGGTAATTTTCGACACGTTCGAATGCTTTATACGCTTCATCTAATTGCCCTTTCTGAAACAATTCAACACCGTAATTAAAGGCAACTGTTTGGTAAACCCGTTTGAGTTTGGCATCTTTTGAAGCAAATTTTTCGATCGATTCTAACGCTTTCGCATAATTTGATGTGTTTGTATAGACATTGACCAAGTATTGATACACATCGTTTTTGCGCTTTGAGTCTGGGTACTTACTTAGGTAATTCTCAAAGGCACGTACCGATTCATCGTATGGGTTTATGTCGACTTTAAAAGATATGACTGCAAATTGAAAAAGTGCATCTTCTTGAATCTGGGGCAAAATACTGATGTCTGAAGCGCGTTCAAAAGCACTTCGGGCCGGAAGCAACTTATTTAATTTTAAATAGGAATCGCCAATTTGATACATCGCAATATGACCCAAACTGTCTGCTACACGCGTAACTTTATCGAGGTTTTTAATGGCTTTATCAAACTGCTGATTTCGGTAGTAGGCATATCCCAATTCGTAATAATCGTCTCGGGTACCTCTGGCATTTTGATGGTAGCGCTCAAGATACGGAAGCGCTTCTTTATAATTTCCTAATTGGTAATAGGCATTTCCGATAATGTGCTGAATGTCAAATTCGTTACTCACGGCAGTACATGTCAAGACCGTTGGGGCAAAGTCAATGACTTCTTGGTACTTCGCTTGTTTGTGTAAAATCTGTACGATATACAAAGGCACAACCCCGCAGAAGGTAGAATCGCTGCGCAAGGCTTGGAAACCTTCGAGTGCGACTTGCAATGAATTGCGCAAATAACTGATGTGTGAAAAATAATAAAGTGCCGGTTTGGCGTAAGCTGTGCTGCCGTCTTTAATTTCGCGGAAAGCCGCATAAGCCGCCTCTTGATCTTCATTTTGATACGCAGAATACCCCAGCTTAAATAGTACTTCTTCTTTTTGATCGCCTGTAATGGCGCCATTCGGAACCTTTGCAAATGCTTCTTGGGCCGAAATGTAATCTTCCATTTGATAATAATAATTGCCGACTTCGATGGCAATTTGAATGCGGTAATTGTTTTCTGGGTAGGCTTTATTGAAGGCATCCAATAACGGAATGGCGTCATTATTAGCCAGTGCCAACGCAGCCATTCCCTCGTAATAAAAGGCTTTCACCAAGTACGGGTCATTGACATTTCGCTTTTGAAGTTCGCAGGCTTGAATAAACGTCCGGAATTCTTCTTTGGCAGCACCAAACTGAGCTTTGGTGTACAAGTCTTCAGCACGAAAATAGCCAGCGTTTTCTCCGCTGTATTTTACACTTTCTTGTGCCCACATAAAAAGTGGAAGGAACAAGATCAAGATGAGATGGCGCAAGTTACGATTCATAGTATGTAAAATTACTTTTGTCAAGTAGCACACTCGCTTGGTCTACTTAAAAGTTTTAAACCTGAATTTGTTAAGATAAAATCGGTGGTCTTGCAAGAACGTTACATCAAATTGAACACATTTGTCTAAAATTGATACTGTGTCAAAAGTTATTTCACTCGCCAACGTAGAAATCTACCAACAAGACAAGCACATTTTACAGCACGTGTTTCTTGATTTGGAAGAAAAAGAATTTGCCTACCTCATCGGAAAAACCGGTAGTGGTAAAAGTAGTTTACTCAAAACACTTTATGCCGAACTGCCATTGACAGAAGGAGAAGGCGTTGTTTGTGGATACAACCTCAAGCGCATGGCAAAAAAAGACATCCCATTTTTGCGCCGTAAAATTGGGGTGGTATTTCAAGATTTTCAATTGTTAGCTGACCGCAGCGTCATCGAAAACCTTTATTTCGTGTTGGGCGCAACCGGCTGGACCGATAAAACACTGATCGAACAACGGGCGATGAACTGCTTGCAATTGGTGGGTATTGAACAAAAGGCACAACAAATGCCGCATACCTTATCAGGCGGAGAACAACAACGCGTTTCGATTGCGCGGGCGCTTTTAAATAAACCGGCGCTCATTTTAGCCGATGAACCAACCGGAAACCTCGATCCGGAAACGTCTCAAGAAATCATGCAATTGTTACTTGCTGTGGCAAAAGAAGAGAACACGGCCATCCTAATGGCAACACATGATATGCATGTCATTGAAAAATTCCCTGGTCGGATTATGAAAGTAGAAGACGGCGAATTACTCGAGTCGAGACACGCTTAATTGCGTTCGCCGACAATTGATTGCTCTAAAAAAGAACGGCGCTCAGCAGGATCAACATTTGCCAACGCAAACATGGCTTTGGTAAGCGCTGCTTCGGTACTAAGATCGCCACCACTAATGACACCACTTTTTGCAAAAAAGGAGCTTGTTTTGTAAGCGCCTTGTTCCACTGCACCACTTTGACATTGCGTCACATTCAAGACCAAACCTCCTTTCGTTTGAAACGCTAGAAGTGCGGTTTGCAAGGACTCAGAACTAAACGCATTGCCCGAACCATAGGTTTCAAGTACAATGAGCTGAATTGTAGGGTATGCAAACAACCCTAAGTAGGATTCAATGGGCATTCCTGGATACAAGCGCATACACGCCACCCGTTGGTCGAGCGCAGTTTGGCACTGCAGCTGCGCCAAATCCGAACGCCAAAGGCGTTCGGCGTACCATTCGATGTGCACACCTGCTTTGGCTAAGAGCGGATAATTAGGCGAAGCAAAGGCATCGAATTGATGCGCTGAAACTTTAGAGCTTCGGTTGCCACGGTACAACGAATATTCAAAATAAACGGCCACCTCTTGCAACATAGGCGCTCCGTTAGCGTCTGTAGCAGCGGCCATTTCAATGGCTGTAATAAGGTTTTCTTTGCCGTCAGTGCGAATGATGCCGATTGGCAATTGGGAGCCAGTAAATACAATTGGCTTGCGCAAGCCTTGCAACATGAAACTAAGCGCAGATGCGGTATAGGCCATCGTATCGGTGCCATGTAATACCACAAAACCATCGTATGAATCGGCGCTTTCAGCAATCCAATTGGCCAATTGTTGCCAATGGATGGGTTGCATTTCAGACGAATCAATGGGTGTTTCAAAACTGCGTACATCGATGTGTACCTGCAAGCGCTCTAACTCTGGAATTTGCGAAAACAGGTGCGAAAAATCAAAACTCTCTAAGGCGCCCGTTTTCGGATTGGTGATCATTCCGATGGTGCCACCTGTGTAAATGAGGAGTACGTTACGCATGCGCTAATGTAATGAATTTATCAAGTTCAAAGAGTTTTTGCGCATTGGCTGTGGTTTGTGCTGCTAGGTTTTCGGTAGGCACTTGCAAACATGCGGCTAATTTCTCAGCAACCTCTTGCATAAAGGCAGGCTCGTTGCGTTTGCCCCGATGTGGAACCGGCGACAAATACGGTGCATCTGTTTCTAATAGCAACTTGTCGAGCGGAATATGGCTGACGGTTTCAGCCAACCCGGCATTTTTATAGGTGAGTACCCCGCCGATTCCAAAATAAAAGTGCTGGTATTTTAAAATGCGCTGTACCTGTTCTTTACTACCTGAAAAACAATGAAAAACTCCACGCAATTCAGGTGTCCATTCTTGGTCAAGGATTTCGAACAGGGGCTCAAACGCTTTCCTGACATGAATTGCAATAGGTAAATTCAAGGCTTTAGCCCACTTGACTTGTATGCGAAATGCTTCTTTTTGTTGGGCTAAAAACGTGTCGTCCCAATACAAATCAAGACCTATTTCACCGACTGCACAAAAGCGTTGTGGCTGTGCAAAAAGCAGGCTTTCCATGTGTGCAAGTTGGGCCTGAAAATCTTCTTTTACGTAGGTCGGATGCAAGCCCATCATAGGAATGCACATGCGCTCTTGATCGGCCAATTGGAGCAATGGCTCGATGCTACTTACATCGATATTTGGCAATAAGATGGCGCCCACTCCAGACTTACGCGCACGGTCTAGCATCGCTTGTTGGTCAGATTCAAACGCTTCGGCGTAAACGTGGGCGTGGGTATCAATAATCATGGGTGAGCTGTTCTTTTTTGTAAGTAACGTTCCCAATTCCAGGCATCTGCAATCGCATCCTGTATGGTACGTTTTGCCGTCCAGTTCAATAATGTCTTTGCTTTGTCGACATTGGCATAAATCTCAATAACATCCCCTGCCCTGCGCGGACCCATTCGATAGCTCAGTTGTTGGCCACTGATGGTTTCAAATGCTTGAATAATCTCTAGCACACTTGTGCCTTTACCGGTACCAATATTGACCACTTCAAGAAGTCCGGTGGCTTGCTTTTGCAAGAATTCTAGCGCAGCAACATGGGCTTCGGCAAGGTCCATCACATGAATGTAATCGCGGATACACGAACCATCACGGGTGGGGTAATCGCTACCAAATACCGTAAGGTACGCTTGTTTGCCAATGGCGGTTTGGGTTACAAAAGGCAATAAATTATTGGGTTTTCCGATTGGAAATTCACCAATACAAGCCGATGTATGTGCCCCTACCGGATTGAAATAACGAAGATTGATCAATTTTCGGTTCGGTGCACTTTTCGAAAAATCGGCGATAATTTGTTCGCCCATCCATTTGGTATAACCATACGGCGATTCTGGAAGTTGTTTGGGTGTTTGTTCGCTCACTTCTTTCGCACCTTTTGGCTCGCCATAAACCGTACATGAAGATGAAAACACAAAAGAAGGCACTTCGTATTTTTCAATTAATGCCAAAACATTTATCAGTCCGACTAAATTGTTTTGATAATATTCAAGCGGTTTTTCGACCGATTCACCGACCGATTTATAGGCTGCAAAATGAATCACGCCTTCTACGTGATACTGCTGAAAAACCTTCTCTAATGCAGTTCGATCACACACATCAATGCGGTGAATTGGAGGGAGCTCTCCAAGTATAACAGAAAGTCCATCTTGTACAATTTGATTGGCATTTCGGAAGTCGTCAATGAGAATGGGGCAATAGCCTTTTTCGATCAATGCAACAACGGTATGCGAACCAATATAACCAGCACCCCCAGTGACTAAAACAATTTTGCTCATAGAACAAAGTTAATTTATTCTGAAGGCTCGTGAACCCCTTTTCGAAAAGTTTGTTATCTTTTGAAGATGATTCGTTTTTTAGGAATATTCATGCTTCTCTTCTTAAGTGAAGGCCACGACTTAAAGGTTGAGGTGAGTCAGCTTTCGAATCGCAAAGGAAAGTTATTTGTGGCCTTGTTTAATCAGGCCACTACCTTTCCTACCTATGGAAAACAATGGAAAGGCGAATTGATCGAAATTACATTACCGAAAACGAGTTACACGTTTAAAAATATAAGTGCGGGTGCTTATGCCATTGCCGTTTTTCATGACG
Organism: Bacteroidota bacterium; assembly: GCA_039800565.1. Lineage (GTDB taxonomy): Bacteria > Bacteroidota > Bacteroidia > Flavobacteriales_D > Crocinitomicaceae > UBA952. Next base: position 17,550 of record JBDLQL010000028.1, read on the forward strand.
AAAACAACAATGGAAAGCTAGACAAAAATGTATTTGGTGCCCCTATTGAAGATTATGGTTTTTCGAATAACGCGCGCGAAACCTTTTCGGCACCCAGTTTTGAAAAGGCGAAAATTCAATTAAGCCAAGATCGCTGCATCCAGATCCGGCTCGATTAATTAGTCGAAACTAATTAGTACGGCGCCTTTGTCAACGACATCGCCAGTAGCAATGAGCACGGCAGATACAACACCAACCCCTTCTGCTTTCAATACATTTTCCATTTTCATGGCCTCTAAAGACAAAATAGGATCGCCCGGCTGGACTTCTTGGCCAAGCTCCACATGTACGGCAGTAACACGGCCAGGCATTGGGGCCTGAAGTTCTTTCAATTTGCGCACTTTTGGCTTGTCTAAACCTAAAGCACTGATTAAATCATCGAGTGTATGTGCTTTTTTAACCGTAAAAACGCGGTGATTGATTTTAATGGTTAATTCTTGCTGTTCAGAGGCGTCATTGACGATCTCCCCATGAAATTTTTTGCCGTCCAATTTGATTTCAAAAAAACGATGGTCAAACCACTTGATGGCGGCTCCTCCTACTGTTTGACTCGTGTTTCCGTCAATAATCCAGGTATTCATAGGGTTTTTATTTAGAAATTTCAATGGCGGTATCGGCCGCTGTTTCGAGTTCTTCGTCTTTGGTTTTTGAAAGGCTTACAAACGCTAGTGTGTCGGCCAATACTTCTGCACAAATATACGCTTTGTGTGCTTCAATGGCAGCGCGGACTGTAGCGGTGGTATCAATCCGAACATGGATGCGGTCCGTCACTTCGAGTTGGGCATCTTTGCGCATATTTTGGATGCGATTAACAGCCTCTCGTGCCAACCCTTCTGCTTTTAATTCATCTGTAAGGGTGATGTCGAGTGCTACCGTTAGTCCTTGTTCGGAAGCAACCAACCAACCCGGAATATCTTGGGCTTGGATTTCAAAATCGTGCAAATCCAATACAATGGTTTCTCCTTCTATTTCACCTTTCCAGCCTTGGGCTTGTTCTACCTTCGCTATGTCGTCTTGATTGAATTGCTGAACCAAACTACTAATAGCCTTCATTTGCTTGCCATACTTAGGGCCAATAGTTTTGAAGTTCGGCTTGATTGATTTGACCAAAATACTGGTATCGGCAACTAATTCAAGTTCTTTGACATTGACTTCTGAGCATATTAACTCGGCAACATGGCGCAAGTTTTCGGCGATTTCAGGCTGAAGAACCGGAATCATGATTTTTTGGAGTGGCTGGCGAACGCGAAGGTGCTGTTTTTTACGCAAGCCCAATACCAACGAACAACTGCGCTGAGCTAAATCCATTTGGGCTTCGAGTTGCGTCTGTATAGCCGACTGATTTACATGTGGAAAATCAGCTAAGTGAACGCTTTGAAGAGCAGTTGTTGAGCTTCCTTTGTGTAAATCTTGGTACAATTGGTCCATGTAAAAAGGGGCAATCGGGGCAGCCAAAATAGAAATAGTCTCGAGGCACGTATACAAGGTTTGATAGGCCGCTTCTTTATCTTTGGCATCGTCATTTTTCCAAAAACGGCGACGACAAAGGCGCACATACCAATTGGAAAGTTGTTCCGAAACAAATTCTTGAATGGCCCGACCCGCTTTAGTAGGCTCGTAATCGGCATACGCCGCATCGACTTCGGCGATTAGCGAATTGAGTTTTGAAATAATCCATTGGTCTATTTCTGGTCGGGCTTCGAGTGCAATTGGGGCACTTGAAAAATCGAAACCATCGACATTGGCATATAAAGCAAAAAACGAATAGGTGTTGTAAAGCGTTCCGAAAAATTTGCGTTGCACTTCTGTAATCCCTTCTAAATCAAATTTGAGGTTGTCCCAAGGTTGGGCATTGGTAATCATGTACCAACGGGTGGCATCGGGGCCATAGGTTTCTAGTGTCGTAAACGGATCAATGGCATTGCCTAATCGTTTTGACATTTTTTGTCCGTTTTTGTCGAGGACCAAGCCATTAGATACCACGTTTTTATAAGCCACTTGGTCAAAAACCATGGTTGATATAGCGTGCAAGGTATAAAACCAACCGCGCGTTTGATCTACACCCTCGGCAATAAAATCGGCCGGATATGCCGCTTGTTGATCGATGAGTTCTTTGTTCTCAAACGGATAATGCCATTGCGCATACGGCATCGAGCCCGAATCAAACCAAACGTCAATCAAGTCCGCTTCGCGCTTCATAGGTTTACCTGTCGCAGACACCAAAATAATGCTGTCGACAATGTGTTTGTGCAAGTCAACTTTGGCATAATTAGCATCGGTCAAATCTGAAGGGTCAAAATCGGCAAATGGATTGGTTTGCATGAGGCCTGCCGCCATCGCTTTTTCGATTTCTTGGAGTAATTGAGCAAGTGATTGGATGCAAATGCGCTCGTCACCTTCTTCGGTAGACCAAATCGGAATTGGTATTCCCCAATAGCGTGAACGCGACAAATTCCAGTCATTGGCACTCGACAACCATTTTCCGAAACGGCCAGAACCTGTCGATTCTGGTTTCCAATTAATCGTCTGGTTGAGTTCGACCATGCGTTCTTTGATATCCGTCACACGGATAAACCATGAATCGAGTGGGTAATACAATACCGGCTTGTCGGTACGCCAACAGTGCGGATACGAGTGTTCGTATTTTTCGACCTTAAAAGCCTTTCCTTCTTCTTTGAGTTGAATGGCAAGCTGAACATCGACCGAACGCTCTGGTTCTTGACCTTCGTCGTAGTATTCGTTTTTGACATACATGCCCGCATAAGGGCCCATTTCTGGGCGAAAACGACCTTGTAAATCGACCAATGGCACTAAATTTCCACGCGCATCTAAAACGAGTAATCCGGGAACGCCAGCTTCTGCCGCAACACGGGCATCGTCGGCACCAAAGGTAGGTGCGGTATGTACAATTCCGGTACCATCTTCGGTCGTGACAAAATCTCCAGGAATGACTCGGAATGCTTCTTGAGCGTTTTCGGCAGGCTGTGCAAACGGAAGTAATTGATGGTAACGCAAGCCCACAAGGTCTTTTCCTTGACAGGTGCCGAGAATAACATACGGAATGGTTTTATCACCGGCGGTATAGGCTTCTAATTCTTCTTGTGAACCAACGGCCTGAAAGCCTTTTGAGAATTGCGCACCCACAAGGTTTTGAGCCAAAATAACCTGAATCGGCTCAAAGGTATAGGCGTTATAAGTGGCCACTAATGCGTACTCGATTGACGGCCCTACTGTCAGTGCGGTGTTGGAAGGAAGTGTCCAAGGAGTGGTTGTCCAGGCAAGGAAATGTGTTTTTTCGGCCCAAGTTTGGGTAAACGGAGCAACTTGACCTGCACACAGTTCAAACATCGCCACAATAGTGGTGTCTTTGACGTCGCGGTAACATCCGGGCTGATTGAGTTCGTGCGAAGAAAGTCCGGTTCCGGCTTTTGGCGAATACGGCTGAATGGTGTAGCCTTTGTAGAGCAATCCTTTTTCGTATAGCTGGCCAAGTAGCCACCAAACCGACTCCATATATTTGGAAGTATAAGTTACATAAGGGTCGTTCATGTCGACCCAATAACCCATTTGTTTGGTGAGTTCGTTCCAGATATCGGTATAGCGCATTACGGCGGTTTTACAGGCTTCGTTGTATGCGTCTACACTGATTTTGGTGCCAATATCTTCTTTGGTAATGCCAAGTTCTTTTTCGACACCAAGTTCGACAGGCAACCCGTGGGTATCCCAACCGGCTTTGCGTTTTACTTGCTTTCCTTTTAACGTTTGATAGCGGCAAAAAATGTCTTTGATTGATCGGCCCATGACATGGTGGATGCCCGGCAAACCATTGGCCGACGGCGGACCTTCAAAAAAGACATAGGCCTCAGCTCCTTCTCGGCTGCGAATGGATTGCTCAAAAATAGAGGCATCTTGCCATTTTTGAAGAATCGTCTTGGCCGTTTGAGGAAGGTTTAATCCTTTGTATTCAGGATAGCTTGCTTTCATGGAGGTTTGCTTTGTAAAGACGCGAATTTACGACAAATCAGGCTATTTTTGCAAGATATGACCCTCAAAGAAAGGCTACATGCCCATTTACTTGGACTTCTTCAAACCCAGCTGAACAACTTGCACACATTGCATCAGCAATTGAGTCAAGAAAGTACCGAAACCGGCAAAGGTTCGGCCGGAGACAAACACGAAGTAGGAATTGCAATGGCACAAATCGAACTCGAAAAGTTGGCCAAACAAGTCCAGCTCATTGAGCAGCAACTCGTTCAACTCAAACGCCTCGATCCGGCAATGCCATGTACGCAAATTCAAATGGGTGCTTTATGGCAAAGTGCTGGGCGCTTATATTATGCGGCAGTAGCTGTTGGGCAGCTCGAGTTCGAAGGAAAAGCTGTATTTTGCCTAAGTGCTGAAGCACCTGTATTTCAGGCACTCAGACTTAAAAAGCAACATGATAACGTCCTGTTTAATGGAAGTACATGGCTCATTGAATCAGTAGACTAATGCCAACAAACACACTCAAAATCGGAATCATTGGCGGGGGCGCGGCAGGATTTTTTGCAGCACTTTCCGCAAAAAAGCATTGGCCAAAAGCCGAGGTCGTGGTGCTAGAAAAAAGCACTAAATTTTTGGCTAAAGTGAAGGTATCTGGTGGGGGGCGTTGCAATGTGACGCATGCTGCCTTCGATACCGACTATTTGGCGAGTCATTACCCAAGGGGAGCTAGGCAACTGCGCCGAGCTTTTCATCAGTTTAATGCAAAAGATACCGTCGAATGGTTTGAATCTCGAGGAGTGCCTTTGCACACGTATCCGGATGGCTGTATTTTCCCAGAAGCCAACGATTCTCAAGTCATTATCGATTGTTTGATGGCTGAAGCGAAGCTGCTTGGTGTGCGGCTCTATTTGCAAGAAAAGGTCCAAAAAATTGAAGTAAAAGACGCCAACTTTGAAATCATAAGCAACGATAAAGCTTGGATTTTTGACCGTGTCATCGTGACCACAGGCGGACAACCCAAACGCGCAAGCCTCGAATGGTTAGAAGTGCTTGGGCACAAATTGGTCGAGCCAGTACCTTCGTTATTTACTTTTAATATGCCCAAACATCCCATTTGCGAATTAATGGGAATAGTGGTGCCTGCTGCCACTGCTCGTATTGAAGGTACCAAACTTAGCGCAAGCGGACCTTTGCTCATTACACATTGGGGAATGAGTGGCCCCGCCATTTTGCTGCTGTCGGCTTGGGGAGCACGCATTTTACACGAAAAAAATTACAACTTCCGAGTTTTGATTCAGTGGCTTGCCCGAAACGAACAAGAAGTGCAGCAATTACTCGATCAAGCAGTTGCTGCTCATGGTGCTAAAAAAATATGCAACTACAAACCTTTTGACTTGCAATCAAGGCTCTGGAATTATTTACTTCAAAAAAGTGAAATTTCGCCAGAGCTTCGGTGGAATGAACTTGGCAAAAAAAACCGAAACAAGCTGTGTAATACGCTGCTCAATGATGCTTATGAGGTGCAGGGTAAAACCACCTTTAAAGAAGAATTTGTCACTGCAGGTGGCATCGATTTAAGCCTAGTTGACATTCAAACCATGCAAAGCAAGGTGTTGCCCGGTTTGTTTTTTGCAGGTGAACTCCTCGACATCGATGGCGTCACGGGTGGCTTTAATTTTCAGGCCGCCTGGACAACTGGTTTTATTGCTGGAAAATCAGCTGGAGAATCAGCTTAAAATTCGGCGTTTAGTGGGGTTCTTGGGAACGGAATTACGTCACGAATATTGGACATACCGGTCACAAACATGACCATACGCTCGAAGCCTAAGCCAAAGCCAGCATGCGGAACATAATTCTTCGGCTGGAATGTGAAATTCTTCACACTTTTGCAGCAAGACCTCATAACGCTCTTCGCGTTGAGAACCACCAACGATTTCGCCAATACCAGGGAAAAGTACGTCCATGGCTGCTACCGTTTTTTGGTCTTCATTTAAGCGCATGTAAAACGCCTTGATTTTTGCCGGGTAATCGGTTAAGATAACCGGACAATTAAATTCTTTTTCGACCAAGTAACGCTCATGCTCGGATTGCAAATCAATCCCCCACTCGATTGGATACTTAAATTTCTTTTTCTTGTAATGATTGGAGTTGAGCAAAACCTCGATGGCCTCTGTATAGGTCAAGCGCTTAAACGGATTGTCAATGACAAATTTCAGGCGTTCGATTAACGTGAGTTCATGGCGTTCGTTGGCTGGTTTCTGAGCCTGCTCTTGTGCATCGCGTTCACTTAAAAAAGCAACATCTGCTGCGCAATTTTCAAGTACATACGAACAAATGAACTTCAGAAACTCTTCAGTGAGGTCCATGTTGTCGGTAAGGTTGTTAAAAGCGACCTCTGGTTCGATCATCCAAAACTCAGCCAAGTGGCGTGAGGTATTTGAATTTTCGGCGCGGAAGGTTGGGCCAAATGTATAGACTTGTCCGAGTGCGGTTGCAGCAAGCTCGGCCTCTAACTGACCAGAAACGGTAAGGTTGACAGACTTTCCAAAGAAATCTTCTTTGTAATTGATGCTGCCGTCTTCATTGAGCGGCGGGTTTTTTGGGTCGAGCGTCGTGACGCGGAACATTTCGCCAGCACCTTCTGCATCTGATCCGGTAATGATTGGCGTGTGTAAATAATAAAAACCGCGCTCATTAAAAAACTGATGGATGGCAAATGCCACGGCGTGGCGAATGCGGAATACGGCACCAAATGTATTGGTTCGAAAGCGCAAATGTGCTTGTTCGCGCAAGAAATCGAGGCTATGGCGCTTGGGCTGCATCACAGTTTTTTGAACCTCATCGGGATGGGCATCGCCTAAAATTTCGATGGCTTCAACCTGAAGTTCTACCGCCTGCCCCGCTCCTTGAGACGCGACAAGTTGCCCACTTAACGAAACGGCTGCAGCTGTTGTGATGCGCTTCAAGAGCGCTTCATCCCATTTCTCAAAGTCAATGACTGCTTGGATATTGGCCATACACGAGCCATCGTTGAGTTGCACAAAACGATTCGAACGAAAGGCACGAACCCAGCCTTTAATCGTGATGTTTTGACCAACATATTGGTCAGAATGTGCTAAAATTTGAGCGATGCGGATTCTTTTCATAGATGCAAAGTTAGTGAATGTTTAAATTCTTCAATTCAGCTTCGCTCACAGAAGGTGGGAAAACCTGTTGTTCGAGTTTAAATTTCACTAATTCGGCCACTTTACGAGCCTCTTCTTCGTTCTGAAAACCGGCTAAACCTGGCCTTCCGGGTATGGTCGCCTGATCGATCACTAATTTTTTTGCTTCATAAATTTGATAGCCAAAACCCGTTGCTGAATGAGTAATTTGAATGTGAAACTCATTCCCTACCGATTCAGAATGCGATGCCGTGTTTGTTTTAGCTTCTTTTTTAAGCGTGTGTGCCTTTACTAGATGTTGTGGTTTGTGCATTTGAGCAGGCTTTGTTGGCGCAGAACAAGCCACAATAAAAAAAGAAATGTTTAATATCCGGAACATTTTTCAAAAGTGAATTGATGCGCTCCTTTTTCAGAACGAATCGCTAAATTATAAGTACCTGTTGGTAAAGTCGAAATCGTGAACTGAAGAAGCTGATCGGTTTTTGTTACCTGTATTGGAACCTCTTGGCCCAACATAGAAGTACATTGAATTTGCGGCATTGGGCCCTCCCATTTTAAGTTGAGTTGCGCGTTACTCGGATTTGGGAAAAGTACCAACGCTGAGCTTTCTTGTGAAGCTAACCCGGCTGTTCCGCTGTAGGCCCACAAATCATCATAAAATAGGCCATTGTTGTATCCAGTTCCGATAAAGCCCCAACCATTGAGTGCAAAAGCGATGGCATTTTTTCGGGCCGGTCCGGGTAAATTGGCGCGCTGCGTCCAAGCATTTAAGTAATAATTGTATTCCCAAAGGTCGTTATGAAAAGTATTGTTGGCATCTTCTCCGGTGCCTAAATAACAAACAGGGAATGCCGCCCAACCACAAGCGCCCGAACGTGGAGCGCCCGGAAAGGCCGCTTTCACAATCCAATTTTCGGTTTGCGGATCATACATCCAGAAATCATTGCGTTCGACACCATCGTTGCCCGTTCCTAAAAAACCAAATTGATCCATCGAGAAGGCAACTGCTGCACGACGCGCACTACCAGCAAAGTCGGCAATTTGCTCCCAGGTATTGCTTGTAGCATCATAGGTATAAAAATCTTTGTGCAAGCCACTTGCCGACTGGCCCGTTCCGACATAAGCCAAATTATTAACGACAAAGGCAACCGCTGAACGGCGTGCTGCTCCAATAAAATTGGCTTTTTGTGACCACGCTTGTGTGGCCGGATTGTATTCCCACATGTCGTTCATGTAGGCAATCGTTGGTGTCTGACCTAAACATAAATACCCTTTGTCTTGGCCATCGGTCTGAAGTGTAAAACTGGTGGCCAAAACCCGTTCAAGCCCATCGCCTTCGTCTCCACCTAATGCAGTTTCAGTGTCCCAATCATCTTGTTGGGCATTGTAAGAGGCCATTTTTCGTTTGTAACCAAACTCATCAAGCCCAGTGACGACATACGCTTGTTCATTTGCCACAAAAGCAGTTGCAGCACACTTGGCTGAACCTTTCACGGTGTCTTTTTGCAGCCAATAATCTTGAGAATAGACTACGGAAGAACAAAGAATCGTGAGGCCTAAAAGGAGTTGTTTCATAACTTCACGATTTTCTTAGTGAGGACTTGACCATCTGATAATTCAAACGTTATTAAGTAATTTCCGGCAGAAAGTCTGCGCAAATCCAGCGTCACTTCAGTGGCTGAAGAAAAACAATACTTGTCAAGCATTTCACCGGTATAAGATAGAATGGACAGGTTTGTAATAAAGGCGTTCGGGTTCTTTATAATCACCTGATCAACAACTGGATTCGGGATTTGTGTCAATTGTTCTTCAAGTTCTTGCACCGCAGCAAAATTACAAGGCGCATATTCATACCAACTTGCTTTTTTTCCTGAATAACCATCGCCAATTCCGACATACGCTTTTCCATTAATCACAAAGCTAGCCGCATTTCTACGCGCGCTTCCTCCGTAAGCAGCACGCAATGCCCACGTATTGGTTTGCGGATTGTACTCCAGCAAATCCCCTAGTAAACCGCCATTAGTCCCTAAACAAATAAACCCACGATCTTCCAAAACGAAGGTGCTCGCGCAGCCGCGCTCATAGGCAGGAAAAGGTGCTATTGGGGCCCAGGTATTTGACCCCGGATTGTAGGCATAGATATCCTTTTTGAAGGTATTTTGATCGGTTCCCATTCCTACATATGCCTTATTTCCAATAACAAAAGAACTAAGTTGGTAACGAAGCCCGCCCGGATAATCGGCACGCTGAATCCATTGGTCATTACTGGGTTTGTATTCCCATAATTGGTTGCTATACAAACTGGCTCCGATTTTACCCCCACACAAATAGCCTTTTCCATCAACTGCAAATCCAGTAGCAAAATAAATACCCCCACCTGCATTGCCCGGAAAAGCAGCGACTGCTGACCAACTGTTTAGTTGCGGATTATACGACCAAAAATCGCTGAGTTTGGTGCCGACAATAGCAGACACACTATCCATTCCAGTACCTACATAGCCTATTCCATTAATGACAAAAGAAACGGCGTCGCGGCGAGCCGGACCTGGCAAATCGGCTTTCTGACTCCAGGCATCGGTTTGTGGGTGATAGGCCCACAAATCGTGGTGCGGTACTTCATTGGTATCAACACCACCGCAGATATAGCCGTAGTCTCCTATCGCAAATGAACTTGCACGTTCTCGTTTGCCCATGCCCGCATCGCTTTTTTTGGTCCATTGATTGCCCTGAGCAACAGCAACTAATGGAAAGAAGCTCAACAAAATGACGAAATACTTCATAATTTTTGAATGTGTTTCGTGAATTGCTGACCACCTTCCGTTTGGAAAAGCAACAAATAATTTCCAGACGCGAGATCTTGAATGTCTAATACAGATTGATTGCCGTTTATGCGTTTTTGCTGTTGAACTTGGCCCGCCAAATTGAGCACTTGAACCGTCCAGTTGTCGAGTGAATACGGAGCAGAAATTGTCACGAAATCGGCACTTGGATTTGGTGCAATTGCAACAGACACGGTTAATTCTTCGATGCCAATTGTATTGTCTAATGGATTAAATTGCCAAAAATCATTCATGTTCACCCCATTCGTTCCAGTTCCAAAATAGCCGCGGTCATGAATGGCAAATGCCACAGGGAAACGACGTGAAGTTCCAGGAAAACTCAGTTCAATTTTCCACGTATTGGATTCTGGATGAAAAGACCAAACTTGGTGCGTTACAGTGGCCAACCCACCAACGTATCCGCAGGTGATATAGCCATGGTCTTGGATCGCAAATCCTGCACTGCCACCGGTTGAATTTCCTGGAAAATTAGCGCGTTGCACCCATTGATTGTGCAGTGGTTTGTACTCATACAATTGATTACCATATTTGACATATGCACTGCCTTGAATTGAAAAAGAAGCAGTCCAGGATCCGAAGGTAACCGGGGCATTCGCACACATTGACCACGTATTGCTAATAGGGTCATAAGCTGCCAATTGGTTTCCTTGATATACATACCCTTTATTATTGACAGCAAAGGCTTGTACATCGCCTGGATTGGGCAAAATACAATCAGCAATTGGACTCCAGGTATTGGTTTGGGGATTGAATTTGTAAAATTGGGTGCTTAGGTTGGCCCCCCCACCTAATACCGGACAGTCGTTTACCACAAAACAACAGGCGCCATAATTCGCCACCGGATAATCGGCTTTTTGGGTCCAAGAATCGGAAGAAGGGTCGTATTCCCACCAGTCTTTGTACGAATAATTGACTCCAGTACCGTTTACGTGACCAATACCCAAATAGCCACGGTGCGATGTAGAACAACCATTGGCACGGTGGCGACCTGTACCACCAAAGCTTGCTTTTTGAACCCAATATTGCGCACAAACGTGCGCCGTTAGGCCGCTAACAAACAAGCAAATTCCGAAAATTAGTATTTTTCCCATTTGACGAGTTGTTGTGTGGTTTCAGAAACGATAAAGTACATGCCCGGTTGCAATTCAGACAGTGTAATTGCTTGATTTGTTGTGTTTTGAACACGCGCACATACTTTTCCTTGCATGTCTTGAACTCGGTACTCACCTTCCGGACCTTGAATGTGAAGCTCATTTCCAGGGTTTGGCCACACAGAAAATACAGTGAGTTCATGTTCTTCAAGTCCAACATAAGTGGCATCGATGTTTAAGATGTAATCACCTGTTAAGGCGCCCCATCCTTCCACAACAAAATAAAGCGTGCCTAAACCTGAAGGGTCAAAGGTGAGATCGGATTGCGGCGCACATTCAACGGCATCGTCATTAAACGCGATGACATTTCCATTCAAATCGATCACACTTAAAAAGGTATCAAAGGTTGATCCGCAAAGACTGGCATGGACGGTATGTAACAATGGGTTTGGCTCAAATCGGTAATAAATATCTGCTGACGGATACACGTAATTTTGATTGGAATAACAAATACTTGTCGAGCGTGTGTCTGTGTATGGAAGTGCTGTGATGAAAATCGGGTCAGCGGTATCATCGCCTGTATAGCCATTGCAGTTAAGCCCATTTGCTAGCGTAATTCCGAAATCGGTGACAGAGCCCCATGGATACGATCCACAAGGATCGAGCGGCAATGTCCCTGCTTCACGTTGCATAACACGCAAACGTGTTTGTCCGTTTATCGAATTTGGCGGCACACTAAATGTCCAGATTTGAACGGGTGCTGGCGGTGTACCAGCCCAGGTGCCCAAACTTTCATAGGCGTCAAAATTTCCGTTCTGGTCAAAGTCAATCCAAGCCTGACCTGCCCCGGCATAATTGCCATTACAGGTGCCGAATTTTACCGAAATGGTGTAACTACCACCGGCATTAAGGGTGACGTTGATGTTTTGAGTGAGGTCTTGAAGCCCTGCAACACCAGGGCAACCGGTAAAATTGATGCTTCCTACCACCCCATTCAATACAACGCTTTCAACGTTGGAATCGACGGTGGATGTGGGGCCAACATTGGTGCAATATTGGGCCTGAACAGCTCCAAACAAAAGGGCAAAAAACCCTGTGTAAAGATGTTTCATATAGTAGTAGTTTTCCTAAAGTTAGGAAATTCTAAGTACTTAACAAATCCTTAACTTTGAATTACTTATTGTTCCAGTTGGTCATGGCCAATGCAAGGCCTTCAAAAATGAAGCTTTTTACAGCACTTGCCGCTACATCGATGCGTAACGGCAGAGAAGCTTTTTCATCCGTTTTCCATTCACCAAGCACATAATCTGCCTGTCGTCCTTTCGAGAAATCGGCACCCACTCCAAAACGCAAACGTGCGTATTCTTGTGTATTTAAGGTGGCTTGTATGTCTTTTAGCCCGTTGTGCCCGCCATCCGAACCTTTTGCTTTCATGCGAATGGTTCCGAAAGGCAACGCGATGTCATCGGTTAAAACTAAAAGTTGAGAACGTGTGATTTTTTCTTGCTGCATCCAATAATTGACCGCTTTTCCTGACAAATTCATGTAGGTAATCGGTTTGATCAAAATGAGCGTACGGCCCTTGTATTTTGCTTCAGCACGCCAGGCAGTTTTGTCAAGGCGGAAACTGACGCCGAATTCTTCAGCGAGCTGATCCACAATTTTAAAGCCGATATTATGACGTGTTTCTGAATACTCAGCCCCTGGATTTCCTAATCCGACAATCAGAAATTTCATGTTACCAGTTTGGACAGGTATTACACTTGTCTTTGTTTTGCAGGTAAAACAGTGCGCCAACAACGATATCTCGCTCACCATATAAAAAGACCTGCTTGGCATGCGAATCGTAGTCGTTCGGGCGTGTTTTAACACGGACTTGATCAATAAATCCTCCTGAAACATTTGCTTGAACAAAAATGTGCTTAAAAAACTCGGCGCGCATCCCTACATGGCCTGAAACACCGAATCCAGATAGCGATACCGTGGCTACATTTTTTTGGCCCGCAAACGTGAAATCATTAAAAGAAACAATCGGGCCCGCACCTGCACCCATCATGGTAGTTAATGCAAAACGGCCTTTTTCCGATTGATAAATTTTAAACACATTGGTTAATTGGGCGCTGATGTAATTGAGCCCATTTGTGTTTTCGTAATGAAACGTGGACTCTTGGGTCGTGACGGAATCGCCACTATAGGTACCTGACCAATGTGTCGAAGGGTCGACACCAGGGTTGATTGTACCCGATAAATAATAAGTTGGGCCATGAACCATGACGTATTTCATGTGGTCGTAACCAAGCGAAAATGCCCAATTTTTCTTGAAATTGTATCCGATTCGAAAATCAAATTGTGGCACCGTAAATTTGGTGGGGTCAACGTATTCTGACAGTGTTCGGGATGGCCGGTCTACCGCTTGCACTCCCTGAAGGCGAAAGTCGTAACCAGGCCCAATAAAATGCAAGGTGCTGGTGCTGTAAATGCTTCGGTTATAGCCCCAATAGACAAACATGGCACCTGGGCCCGTAGACTTTTTTGAGTTTAAATATTGGGCTTGTGATTGAAAGACAAACAGCAAGCAAAAAATGGTAACTAAGTGTGTTTTCATCGGGAAATTATTTGAATCCATTCTTCTTGAGACAAAATCTGTTCGAGTCGGTAATGTACTGATTTATCGGCTGTATACCAAGCTACTAAGCCAATATTCTTCGCAAAAACTGATGTGCGGGTGTCTAATTTTGCTTGTTCTTTTTTCGTAAATGGATTGATCGCTGTTAGGCGCACTAAATCTTGAAAATACAAGGCTTCGTCGTGTTCCTTTTCAAGAAAATGAGCCTCCTTTTTTTGCTGAAATTGGCGCTGAATTTCAAAAAGAAAAACAGTCGAATCGGTGACACCACTAAACTTACTTGCAAACCAAGTGGGCGTTTGAAGCGCCATCGGAAACAAGGTGTTTTTGTAAAGAGTCGCTTTTTCTTTTTCTTGAAAGCGATTGACGACCATATGATCCTGAACACTTAACGAATCAATGTTGTAGTTAATCGCTTCGCGAAGACGACCATCACTGGCATATACTTCTACAATCAAATGGGGGCCTTCGTTATCTTCTACAGTGTAAATACGGTGAAATTCTTCTTCGAGTCCGCCAGCCATATCGCGGTATAGATATACCTTCGGGACGGTGTCGAGTGGGTAAAAATAAGCGGCATTGGGGTTCTTTGAACTGTACGTTTTGGCGCTTGTTAACGATTTGTATGCGACTACGGCAAGGCCTAACACGAGGAAACAAACACCTATATAGACCGCTTTTCGTTTCATTTTGACATCTTTAAATACGCAACTTCTTGTTCCGTAAGGTGTCGAAAATAGCCGCGGGGAAGGTCTTTTTTGGTGAGCCCGGCATACATTACGCGGTCGAGCTTGACAACTTGGTAACCCATCGCTTCAAACAAGCGACGAACAATGCGATTTTTGCCTGAATGAATTTCGACGCCGACTTCATGATTGGTACCTCCTTCTACATAACTCGCTTCGTCTACACGCATGCGGCCATCCTCGAGGTCTACGCCGCGCAATAATTTTTCGATATCCTCTTTAGAAACCGGCTTGTTGGTTTCGACATGGTAAATTTTACGAGCTTGATAGCGTGGATGTGTCAGTTTTTTGGCCATATCGCCATCGTTTGTGAAAAGCAATAAACCTGTGGTTTCACGGTCAAGACGACCGACAGGATAGACACGTTCGCGACACGCTCTTGAAACCAATGACATGACCGTTTTTCGGCCACGTGGATCATCCATGGTAGTGATGTAACCTTTCGGTTTATTTAAAAGCACATAGCGTTTGGTTTCGGCATTGATGGTTTCGCCATCGTATTGAACGACGTCTCCTGGTTTGATTTTATAACCCAACTCGGTAACAATGACACCATTGATTGATACAACGCCAGTTTGAATCAGTACGTCTGCTTCACGACGCGAACATACACCTGCATTGGAAAGGTATTTATTGAGGCGGATTTCATCTTCTCTAAAACTAGGAAGTGGGTCTCCTTTTTTGACTTTGATTTTGTAATCAATGTATTTACGCTTGTCGCGAGCCGTTACTTTTTTGTCAGCATCAGTGGCTTTTGCACCCGTTTTTTTGGGTGCGCTCTTAGAACTAGATTGCGGACCAGATTTTCGTACTTGCTTCATAATAACGGCAAAGATACGAAAAATGAGCGGGCTTAGTTAGTGGTCCTTAAGAAGCGTACGGATGTCTTTGGCTAGCGCTTCTACCTCTTTCGAATTCGTGCCATCGTAATAGCCTCGAATTCGCAGATGTTGGTCGATAAGAACGAAATTATTGGTATGTATAAAGTCATTGCCGGCGTCGCCTAAATTTTGAGCTTCTGCGGGCTTCAGGACAAAAAAAGACGTGCGCGCCAACGCATACAAATCGGATTTTGAGCCTGTTAAAAAATGCCATTGGCCCGACTTGTAATTGTGGGCTTGTGCATAACGTTTTAATTGTGCCACTGTATCGGTTTCTGGGTCAACGGTGAAACTAAAAATTTTAAAAGTTGAGCGATTCGCAAAGCGCTTTTGCAAGCCCTGCATTTGCGTATTCATGATTGGGCAGATGCTTTTACAGGTAGTAAAAAAATACTCCACCACGCTTACTTTCCCTATCATTTCTTGCTGATCAATCCAGTTTCCATCTTGATTTTGAAAACGAAATTGGCCCACACGATGCCCTCTGCCTTGTCGCATAATGGACGAATCGACCAATTCGGATTGGACATCTACTGGATTAATAACCGGCAATTGCTTTTGTAGCTGCCCATCTTTTAAGATGAAATAACCGATTGGTAAACAAATCATGAAAAGGAGGGCTAAAAAAAGAATGCGTTTCATGCGGTAAAATTAGCGCTTTATGACCGATGGAAGCATGACTTTTATCAGCTCTTTTCGTGCATTTAAATCTCCGCTTGCGATGATAAAAGGAAGTCCTCTGGCCTCAAGTTCGGTTTTATAGCGCTCAAAAAGTCGTTGACGGTCGTTTGGATTTTCGCGTAAAGGGTCTGGCACCCATGGAATATCAGGAGCGCAAAGCACATAGATGTCAAATTTTTGTGCGTGAAGGAGCTCTTCGATTAGAGGACTTACTTGCGCATATTTTTCCATGGACCAAATCCAAAAAACAAGCATTTCCGTATCCGCAATTAGTGCTTCTTTTGGCCAGCGGGCCACTTGGGCCTTGGCCATGAGGTCAAGGTCAGCTTGTTGGTAAGTGGGCTGTTGCTCTAAAAATTCGCGGGCATATTCAGGGACCAACTGCGAACCAAGTTCGGTAGCCAACCATTCCGCTAAGGTTGATTTTCCGCTCGATTCTGGGCCTGTAAATGCTATGCGTAAAGTGCTTTTTTCCATTTTCTGAGGCCGTTTATTGCAAGGATTAAGTAGGCCATATAAAGAACCGCTGTCGACCACCAATGTTCATAGGCAAACCAACAAATACCTACAATATTGACCACAATCCAAACATGCCAATTCTCGAGCACCTTACGTGTCGTCAACCAAGTAGCAAGCAATGAAAAGACAAAGAACTCAGCATCCAACAACGCGTCCCATGCCATTAGTAACTGGATCGAGAACTGCAATTGAATGCGGTATTGCATCCATAAGACACATGCTAAAAAGAATAAACCCGCCAAAAAAGTAAGTAGCACCCACTTCCAAATCGATTTTCCAATCGTGCGAATAGGCATGGTTTCTTTGCGGTCTGACCACGTGAACAGGCCATAAAAACCCAGAATGATATACGCGATTTGCTGGCTAAACAATCCGTAAGTATGCGGCGTATAGAAAAATAAAGCGTAAAAAAAAGCGGAGGCGATGCCAAAAATCCAACCCACCGACTTTTCTGTCGCTATGAAATAAACGTAAATGAATCCGAGCAATGCGGCTGCAATTTCGAATAGCGGTTTTAAGAAATCAAATCCAACCATTTTAACGAATCACCATCACTTTGGCTACTTTGCGATCACGACCTTCGTAATTAGTGGCTGTCCAGATGAAATATACACCCGTTGGCACTTTTTCACCTGCCAAGTTTTGGCCATTCCAAGTGGCCGTACCGCCATTAGATTGCGTGGTATAAATAAGATTGCCCCCCGCATCTGTGATTCGAACATCGGAATCATAGCGAATGCCTTGGATGGTTACAGGGCCAAAATAGTTTGGCCGAACAGGGTTCGGAAACACAGTTAAGCTTTCGTAACTAGGGTCTTCGTAAGAGGCATTTGTGCGGTACGAAACCAAGCCTTTGTCAGTGACAATAAATAATTCACCAGTTGTTTGGTCCAGTTGAAGGTCATAGATGGTATTCGAAATCAGTGGCGAATTGTCGGTGGTGTGCTGCTCGATGATTTCAGTTCCGTCTGGCGAAAGCAATAAAATTCCAGCATTGGCAGTTGCCATCCATTTGCGATTTCCGCCATCCACTTCGATGTCGGTAATGTAAGCTTCGCCAAGAACATACTCGCCATTTTGTTCAAATTTGATTTTAATGCGCTGGGCATTATAATCGCCGGGATTGGCATCAAACGCCGCATCCGAATTGTAGAGAACCGCAAATCCGGTTTCAGTGCCTATCCAAATTTCACCGTCAAAATCGGCAGCAAGTGCCGTAATATGATTGGAAGGTAAATTTCCATTTAACTCGCCTTTTGTGAGTTGCACATATTGATCGTCGCTGTGGTCATCGTAGGTTCCTTGATGCTTGTACCCGACCAAGCCATTACTATAGGTGGCCATCCAAATGTTATTGTTAAAATCGATGCACATTTTGCCGGTCATTTTATTGGAAATGCCCGGGCCAGCATAATACGATTGCCAGGTGCCATCAGGCTTACGCATTTTCAAAGCATCGTCTGTGTAGCCATTTAAACACCACAATTGCCCACGCTGATCGAATTTGAGGTCTGATACCAAGTACCAGCCATTCCCAATACTTACAGGAGCTAGGTCAGAATTCGTGGCATCAAAAACGAGTGTGTCTGTTTCGTTCAAAAGTGTTAGCGGTTGGTACGAGTAAGTAGAGGCCGCAATTTCTTTTGGGTTTTTAGGGTTGACGGCTATCGCTATGAAATCCCACATTTTTGAAGCATCCCAGTTACTTACTTTAGGACTGTTATGAAAACGCCATTGCTGATCCTCGTAAATGTGAATGCCATTTCGTGTAAAAGCCGGTGCAATTTCATCTTGAAGGCGGCCAGAAGCAATGGCTAACACCCCATTTTGCCAATCCATTTTGTAAAAATCGCGATTTGCAGGGCCGTTGACTTGGTAATACTTACAAGTGAATTCATTGGCATGCTCCAATAATCCCCAGCTGAAATCGGCAGACCAAAAACTAGCCCCTAATTGACACACCCGCGCAGTACTAAGCCAACGGTCAATAAGTGAGGCATTGTAGGAAGACAGCCAGGTTCCTTGCGCTGAAAATTTCATAAAGCCACCATCGGTACCGACAAAAAGCTGATTGGAAAGGTCTTGGATGGAATAGATTTCAATCGACTCATCTGGTGAAATAATCGAAGTAAGTACGTTGTTTTCGAGTTTCAACACGTTGTCTGCGCCATAGCCTTCATCCGTTAATAGGACATAAAAGAGTCCGTTTATCTGTGAAAGTTCTTTGTATTGAAGCGTGCTTTGAAATGGAAAGCGAAGGTCTCGTTCCCATTGCGAATAATCGGGAAGTGCCGGGTTACTTCTTAAGCCTTTCCAGACTTGACTTGGCGTTAACGCAAAGATGGAATCTTGCGTCAATTCCACATCTACAATTGGTTCGAGCCCGTTGCTTGGGTAATATGTATCCTTTATTTCATCTTTTTGGGCATCAATTAAAACGATTGAAAAATCGTTAGCCGCATAAATATAGTCACCGTTTCTTAGAAAACGATTGATGGTTTTGGAGGTCGCTAATTGAGCCAATGCGATGGCTGGTATATTGGTAATGGTTCCGTTTTTCCATTTGTCGATATTGCCATTTTTATAACCAATATAAACCGCATCTTGAATGGAGTCGTGGTAAAGACACGAAATTTCTATGTCAGAGAGGCCATTAACTGCTGTTTTGATTTCGTTTTCTTCTGCACTCGGATTGTACAGATAAAGCCCGTTTTCAAAAGCAACGAACAAGCGCGTACCATCTGATACTATGTCAATGGCTTTTGAAGACTCCATGTGTAATTTCCAGGATCCCATCCCAATTTGAGCCCTAGTGAAAAAACTTAAAAAGACTATAATAAGGGTTTGTACAAACTTCATGCGGCCCATATAACGCAGATTGCCCGCTTGCATTGTGCAACTTCGTAAACAAATGACAAGTTTAGCACACATCGAGCGATTGGTCTTTGATAATGTAATTTGGACGCTGCTTACTCTGGACAAATAATTTACCAAGATAGATTCCGACAATTCCAATCGTGATGAGTTGGATGCCACCAATAAACAAAACTGAAGCAATTAGAGACGTCCAACCGGTAATGGCTTCATTGGTAAATAATGCAATATACACCGCATAACAGCCATAAATAAATGCAAACATGGCGAAAAACAAACCAAGATAAATGGAAAAGTAAAGGGGCTTTGCACTCGAAGAAGTAATCCCATTAATTGCAAAACGCAGCATTTTTGCCAACGAGTATTTGCTTTGACCGCTGTAGCGCGCATCAGGTATGTAGTCAAAGCCTACTTGCTGAAAGCCAAGTGTTGGAATCAGCCCGCGTAAAAATAAATGCGATTCGGAATAGGCGGCAATTGCATTGACCACTTTGCGATCGAGAAGCCGAAAATCGGCGGTGCCTTCTTCGATGGGCAATTCAGAGAGTCGGTTCGCAAACCAATAAAAAGCCTTGGCTGTCCATTTTTTTACGAAAGACACATTGTTTTTGTCTTGGCGCCTGGTATACACAACCTCGGCCCCATCGCGCCACAGTTCGACCATTTTAACAATCAATTCGGGTGGATGCTGTAAATCGGCATCGAGACTAATAACCGCAGCACCTTTTGCGCAATCGAGTCCAGCTTTTAACGCATGCTGGTGTCCGAAATTTCGGCTTAATTGAATGTAATGAACGCGATGGTCAAGCGTGCGTTGCTCTAAAATTGTGACGAATGAACGATCCGAACTTCCATCATCGACAAAAATATATTCGTAATCAGAAAGGCCCAACGTATGCATCACAGCATTGAGTCGGCCAATAAGTGGAACAATATTGCCTTCTTCGTTAAAAGTTGGAATGACAATCGATAATACAGGATGTGAAACGAGGGTAGTCATGTCAAGCGAATTTACACAAAAATGCAGCGCCTTTTTGGTATATTTGCAGCAAATACTCGTACATGTCTTCAACTGATCGTATTTCTACTAGTAAAGCACCGAAACCTGTGGGTCTGTATCCGCATGCGCGTCGTGTCGGAAATTTGTTGTTTTTATCTGGTGTGGGGCCGCGTGTTGCCGGTTCTGATGCAACCGATTCTGCTGTTCCGGGCCTTGAACTCGATAAAAATGGAAATTTCCTTGCTTTTGATTTTGAAGCACAATGTCGAAGTGTGTTTGAAAATGTCAAAGTCATTTTAGAAGAATCGGGGTCTTCCTGGGACCAACTAGTCGATGTAACGGTTTTTTTAGTTGACATGAAACGTGATTTTCAAACCTACAACCGCCTTTACGCTGAGTATTTTAAAGAAAATTTACCGTGTCGAACGACGGTAGAAATCAATTCGTTACCGACCCCTATTGCCATTGAATTAAAGTGTATCGCCACTATTGAATAATTGAACCTATGAGCGCATTTATTGTCCGTATTGCATTGGCCTTTGTTGCCAGTTTTTTTAATGTTTATTTGTTTGTAACTGGCCATTGGGGCTGGGGCATCACCTTTATTTTTGTGACTGCCCTCATCATCCTATCGTTTTTTAGAAATGAAAATATGATTTTGGCGCTCAATCAAATGCGCGTTGGCAATACTGAAAAAGCACGCAAGTACATGGATCGCATTACGCATCCACAGTATTTGCCGCGTCGCCAACATGCTTATGTGTTGTACCTCAAGGCGGTAATGGGTGCCCAAGATTTAGGTTTTGCTGCTAGCGAACAATTATTGCGTAAAGCGCTTTCATTGGGCTTGCGTCAAAACGAAGATAATGCCGTTGCACGTATGCATCTGGCAGGAATTTGTGCCCAAACAGGTCGTCGTCAAGAAGCAATTAGCCTACTTGCTGAGGCCAAAAAAATCGATAAAGGCGGCATGCTTCGCGATCAAATCAAAATGATGCAACAGCAGTTACAAGCTGCGCCTTCAAAAAATCAAATGCGGATGGCCCAAATGATGGGCGGACGCAAGAAGATGCCTAAAATGCGTTAAAATGTCGACACAAACGCGCAGCATTGCGCCTTCTTGGCCCGATTACGAATTACTCGATGCGGGTGGCGGTAAAAAGCTCGAGCGTTGGGGGAAAGTCATCACGATCCGACCAGACATTCAAGCTTATTTTCACAGCGGTAAACCCTTTACTGAATGGCGAACATTGGCTCATTGGGAGTTCGTCGAAGTTGCAGGCAAGGCCGGTCGCTGGAAGGCATTAAAAACCAATGCCCCCACCGAATGGACCGTTTCATTTGGCCGTCTTAAATTTGTGCTGGGCACTTCTACATTTAAACACGTAGGGCTTTTCCCAGAACAAGCCATCAATTGGGAACACATTGAGCGCGTCGTTTCAACTGATCAAAAATTCTTGAACCTTTTTGCCTACACAGGTGCAGCAAGTTGCGTGGCCCGTTTAAAAGGAGCCGACACTTTTCATATTGACTCGTCAAAATCGATCTTAAATTGGGCGCGTCAAAACATGGAAAGCAGCAAACTACTGAATATTCATTGGGTGCTGGAAGACGCGTTAAAATTTGCTGAACGTGAGGTCAAACGGCAACATAAATACAATTACATTTTAATGGACCCTCCTGCTTGGGGCAATGGCGTCAAAGGAGAAAAATGGAAACTTGAAGATAAAATCGATCAGCTGTTTGCCGCTTGTGCCGAATTATTAAGTGAAGACGGATACCTCACACTCAATACCTATTCACCAGCAATTGAGGCTGACTTACTCAAAGAACTGGCCGAAATGTATTTTCCAAATCGTCGAATCGAACACAGCCAATTATTTTTAGAAAGTAGTACCGACAAATCGCTTTATTGTGGCGAATTGCTGCGCCTTTTACCCGCAATCGCTGATTAAATCTACTTTTTAAAGAAAGCTTTAAAGGCGTCGTCTAACTTTTTGTATTTAAAAACAAAGCCTGATTGTTTGATTTTGTCGTTGCTAACACGCAAATCGGATAATACTAAGGTCGCGCGTTCACCCAAGACAATGCGCATTAGAAATCCGGGGATATTTGGCAATAATAACGGGCGTTTCAGCCACTTAGCTAAACTCTTTATGAGCGCTTTATCGGTGTCGTTTGCAGCAACTGCATGATAAACACCCTTCAAGTTTTCGTCACAGGCATATAGCATCATTCGACACAAATCATCGATGTGTATCCAAGGATGGTACTGCTCGCCGGTACCAATAGGAGCCCCTAAGCCAAGCTGTACCGGTATTTTTAAGGCGTGTAACGAACCACCATGCCGTGACAACACCATGGCAATTCGAAAAATACTTCCTGGAACTTGAGCTACTACAGCGTCATGCGCTGCTTCCCAATGCATTACTAAATTTGAAAGGTAGTCCGTTCCGTAAGCATCACTTTCTTGAAAAATTTTTCCCGATATGGGGTCGTAACAATTAACCCCTGAGGCACCAATGTAGTAACGCAAATTGGGCATTTGCGGAATCAAACTCGCTAAAAACTCGGTCGACCGAATTCGAGAAGCCATTAACTGCCCTTTTCGTTTGTTTGTCCAGCGCTTTGAGCCGATGTTTTCACCACATAAATTAATGAGGATATGAATGC
The DNA here is from genome assembly GCA_039800565.1 of Bacteroidota bacterium. Lineage (GTDB taxonomy): Bacteria > Bacteroidota > Bacteroidia > Flavobacteriales_D > Crocinitomicaceae > UBA952. Next base: position 40,668 of record JBDLQL010000028.1, read on the forward strand.
GATCGAGCTTGGCCGCATTGATTTCATTTGCATCGGGGTTCCAATGGATGTGTCCGCGGCGTTTTGGATTTCGTGTAAGTTTATAAACACGGTAGCCACGTTCTTTAAAATAGCGGGTTAAATGGCCGCCGATAAGTCCACGACCGCCGGCAATTAAAACCGTTGCTGTGGTGTGTTCACTTACTGACATTTTGCGGTTATTGAGGCTACTTCTTCTGGGCTTAAATCAGCCATTTGTTGGCATTTAGTCTCTTTTTTAATCAAGGCATTTCGCATTTGAACCGAATCAGAATGGGTTGCCGTTTGAGACCATATTTTCTGACTGAGTTGATTGACTTTTTTTGCTTGTTTTAGACAGGCACATGCGGAAGGATTCGCTTGCTCACAGGCTGTAAACAGCAAACCCATAACAACAATTGAAAAGAGGCGCTTTGTTGACATAAGAGGAATAAAGGTACTATTAAATTTTTCATGTAACTTCGTCAGAACGATGAAAGTTTGCCTTCTCCTTTTCGTGTTTTTAATCAGCAGCCTAGCAATTGGTCAAGAATGTGTTTCTGTTTTTAAACCAAAAAAAATGCTGCCCGCCCAAACTTCCTTGTGTCCGGAAGCCATGCGTGCAGACCTTGAACAATTGCACAAACACATTCTCGAAACGCACCCCAACCCGACCTACTATACCAACCCGACGGCATTAAGCACCGCATACCAGCAAGCGCGTGCGGCCTGCATGAGCCCCAAAACGGTTATTGAATTTATGCAGATCATCAACGCTTACCTAAGCGTCATGAAAGATTCACATTCTGGGATCAACTCAAAAGAATTCTTATATGCGGTCAACGGAAGTCGGCAAGTTCTTCCTTTTTTTGTTGAAGAAATCGATGCGCATTACTACCTGTCTTCCATTTACAATGGCCAACTAAAATCCGGCACCGAGTTACTTGCAATTGACAACTATAGTTTGCCACAATTAGCGGCGTTGAGTACGAGCCTGAGTATGTGCGAAGGCAATTCTGAAAAAGCAAAGGCTGAAATTGCGGCAGATCATATTGGCGTCATGTACAACCTTTTGGCGATGCGTCAAGAAAAACACAGCGCCAATTTTAAAATTCGAACGGAGGCCGGCGACACGACGCAAGTCGCGGTTGAATCGCTTAGTTCTCGTCGCTATTTTTTAAGCAGTCTTTCATTTCGAAACGAAGAAACATGGTATTATTTTGATTCCCTGAACCACGGTGTTTTGGTACTTGAAACGTTTCAACCGGTCAATTTAGAGTTATTTAAACGCAAGGTAGACCACTTTTTCGAAGAAGTTCAGAAAAGAAATTGCCAATATGTAGTCATTGACTTGCGCAACAATTTAGGCGGCTTATTAAGAGCGCAAGAGTATGTGTTTAGCTACATCAATTCTTCGAGTGAAGCAATTAAAATGAACTACTTATATAAACGAAGTGATTACGATCGTTTTGCGTTATTGAGTCCGTTTCAACTCATGCAATTTGAAAATCGGGCTAAAAATGTGTACCCGAATGGCCTTATTTCTCAGGAATTTGATTTTTACCGCCTACCGAAAGGTGCCTTGCGCACGATTCTTTACGACTACGTTCCAACAAATAACCTCGATTACACGTACAAAGGAACTTGTTCGTTGGTCATAAATGGTTCTTCGATGTCGGCATCGGTCCTCTTTGCAGCATGGTTTAAACACATCAACCGAGGGTTAGTGCTCGGTACGCCGTGTATGGGCGGAATGGGTGGTACCTTTGGAAATCCTGCACTCATTCAGCTTCAGCATTCAAATATGTCTGTCATTGTTTCTACGCTTAAATTCACGCCATTCCATGTCAAAGAGGTGGTTCTTGACGGAATAGAGCCTGATGTGTGGTTAAATCGCACGAAAAAGCAAATAGAACAACATATTGATCCGCTCGATGACTACCTAAAATTGCATTAGTGCACAAAGAACAGCACAAAGATGGCGTAGCGTAGAAATTTCCCGACGGTCATGAGCAGAAAACTGCGCCACATCGGAGCCCTGAAAAAACCTAAAGCCACCCCAATTACATCACCAATAAAGGGCAACCAACATAATAGTGCCATCCAACTGCCATAGTGCTGAATTCGGGCTTGCCAATTGAAAATGGTTTCTTCTTTGACTCCTATGCGTTTGAGCCATTTTGGATGTCCAATAACGCCAATTCCGTAATTGAGCATGGAACCAAGCGAATTGCCAGCTGTAGCTACTAAAAGACAAGACCATGGATCGTAGCTCAACTTCAGCATTCCGGTTAAAAACAACTCAGAAGCAATTGGAAGCACTGTTGCTGCCAAAAACGTTACGACAAATAGTCCTAAATAACCAGGGTCAAGGTGCATCATATAAACATAAAAAAAGCCGGTTGCCCGGCTTTTTCTTTCGAAAGCTTATCGCTTATTTTTTAACAAATTTCTTTGTCAGGCTTGTTCCGTTAGTAGTCAGGCTAACAGAGTAAATACCAGCTGCCCAAGAAGCGGCATTCAATTTTAATTCATGTGTACCTGTCTGTTGGTTGGCAAGAAGTGCTGTTTGCATCACTTTACCGCTCATGTCTGTAACAACAACGTTTACATCTGAAGTATTGTTCAACTCAAATGAAATGCTTGCATCACCATTAGTTGGGTTTGGCATGACAACCGCTTGTTGAATTTCTTGCAATTGATCAACACCTACTACTGGGTCAAAGTTCATGCGAACATATGGCGTGCTTGTTGTGTAATACCACGTGTTGTCAGCCATGTCTAAGAAGAAAGAGGTTTGTGGCTCAGAGCTACCTGCGTTTGAAACTTTCAAACCAGAAGTATACGAACCAACTACTGCTAAATACGTCGTACCTGCAACAACATCAACGTAAGGTGCTAATTCAACAACAAGATTGGTGTTCAAGTGGTTGCTTGCCAATACTAATGGTGCTGATTCTGATTCAAAAACGAAATCTCCGGTTGTTGCATCGATTGAATACAATTTGACAAAAATTTCAGTGCCAATTGTGGCGCCGTTTGTCCCGTTAGGCATGCGTACATTAATTGCTTTTAGAGTCGCATCTTGATAAATATCAAACAAGTTACCTACTTCAAAACCGTCAGTACCATTCGATGTGCTACCAACAACTGTACCGTTGTCACGTGCATAGATAAAATCTGTAATCGCAAACGTTACGTCAGATAACGTGTTGTTTGTAGGAATATCGTCAGTTGAATCTGCAGTAATTGAGCGTGTTACTGTAATGTTTCCAAGTGTGCTTGGTGGCGTATACGTGGTCGTTAAATCAAGCGTCATGGTATCCAAAGCAGCAATGCTTACTGGAGCAGATGACCCTGTCCATGCACCCGCATTGGCATTAACATTCAATTTCACGTTTGTTTGTGTATTTACACCGCCATTAAATGCATCTGCTGAAAACTCAATAGGTGCAATTTGCTCATTAGGAATTTGGAAATAAGGCAAACCAGCCGAACCCCAGAACGAACTTGTTACTGACAAGTCGTTGGTTGGATTGGTCACCAATTTTACATCGTCAATGTACCATCCGTAAGTAATCCAAACATTAGGATTGGTTGCTGAACCTGGGTAATTTGTTGTCCAAGAAAAACGAATCCAGATTGGGCTTGGATTGGCGCCTAAAAAGGTAGCCAAATTGATGATTTTGGTGTCTGGGTTTGCATAAGCCGCACCACCAGAAGCCGACAATACAGATTTGTCGAGGTTGTCTCCGACTGTTACGAATGTGGTTCCGTTTGTCGAAATTTGAATTTCTTGCAAGTCGTTAAAACGAGCGCCATACTGCTGAAATTGCAACGAAACTTGGTTGCTTCCGCCTAAGGCTGCGATGTCAATTGGAGCCGCAGTAGTCATGGTGTATGTGACACCTAATGCTTGCGTAGCTGGTGAAACAGTTGGGTCGCCATTAACAAGCTCTGCGTAATTTCCACCTGAAGTAGATGAAATACCAGCATTTGACCACCAACCATCACTTGAATTATTGATGTTCCAGCCAAAATCAATGCCGCTTTGGCCTGAGTTGTCAATTACCCAGTTAGCAGCAGTAGAAAAGTTATCGGACCATAAGGTTTGGCCTAAAAGTTTTTGATCTGCAGGAGCGTGTGTCGCTTCTTTCGGAGCATTGCTAAGCTCTTGAAATGTAAGCATGCGCGGCGCTTTTTGCGCGTAGGCCATCGAGCTGATCGCCGCAATTGAAAGAATTAGTTTTTTCATTTTATTTGATTTTGACACTAAAATAAGGATTTATTTTCGATCCTTCAAAAAGGGCAATTGTTCGCGCCCCATTTGTAATGCATTTGCCGACAATTTTACCTGAAGCAGGCCTTCATTTTGATCGAGAAAACCCAGTTGTTCGCCAAACATTGTTAGGACTTGACTATGCCCATTATAGGCTAATTGCATGCCGTCAGTGCCGACGCGGTTACACGCCAATACATAAGATTGATTTTCGATGGCTCTTGCCATCACTAAGGCATCCCAATGTTGAATCCGTTTGCTGGGCCAATTAGCCACATAAAGCAACACGTCATAAGCAGCGTCTTGCCCTTCTATTCGGTTGCGGATCAACTCAGGAAAACGCAAATCGTAACAAATTTGCAAATTAAATTTCCAACCTAAATACGAAACAATCATTTCAGTTGTGCCCGCTTGAAAAACGCGGTCTTCACCACCCAATCCAAACGATTGACGCTTGTCATAGTAATAACTGGTTCCGTCTGGATATAAAAAAAGACCTCTATTGAAGTAGTTCCCTTGATCTTGGACGATGAAAGACGTATAAATTGCACATTGCTTTTCGTGTGCCACTTTTGTTAAAAAAAGGATGCTTTCTGAATTTTCCATGGATTCAGCCAATGCGATATTCATCGAAAAACCTGTCTGAAACATCTCGGGTAGCAGTAACAAATCAATCGAACTTGCTTGTCTTAAGAAGCTTTGGATTTTTTCAAAGTTCGCTTGTTTGTCTTCCCAAACTTGGTCGAACTGTAGTATCGCAACTGTTAAATCTTGCATAAGCGTTCGGAAGCCAGGTATAAAGTTTCATCTGTTTTCGCAAAACAAAATCGAATCAAGTGTCGGTCTTCACCATTGGCATTAAAAACAGAAAGGGGAATGGCGGCTACGCCATGTTTAATCGTAAGTTCTTCACAAAATTCAAGATCGCTTTTCGCAGAAATGCGCGCATAGGATGCCAATTGAAAATAACTTCCCTGTGTCGGCAATAATTCAAATCGACTAGATTCCAAAGCGCTTGCAAACACATCTCTTTTTTGTTGGTAAAAAGGGCCGAGACGCGAAACGTCAACCTGTTTCATATAGTTTGCTAGCGTGTGTTGTGCCACACTATTGACACAAAACACTAAATACTGATGTACCTTAAGTAATTCGTGCATGAGCTTCGGTGGAGCAACAACATAGCCAATTTTCCAGCCTGTAATATGAAAGGTTTTTCCAAAAGAAGAAACAATCATGCTTCGTTCATGAAGAAGCGGACGTTGATGTATCGATTGATGCGGAGCGAACACAATATGTTCATACACTTCATCAGAAAGCAATAACAACTGTGGATGTTGCGCCATGAGTTGCTCTAGTTGGTCATAATCTGATGCTTCCCAAATTCGTCCGCTAGGGTTATGCGGATTGTTGGTAATCAATAAGCGCGTCTTGGGACCTATACATGATGCGATTAAGTCCCAATTTGGTCTAAAATCAGCTTGTAAGGGGATACGAACCGGGCGCGCATTGGAGAGCACTACAGGAGCCTCGTAACAGTCGTAGCTCGGGTCGAGAATGATGACTTCATCGCCGGGATGCACTAAGGCTTGAATACAAGTGAAAATTGCTTGAGTGGCGCCTGCAGTTACCAGCACATCTTCAATAGCGCAGGTGCGTTGGTATTTTAAGGCGATTAACGAACATACTTCTGCACGCAAAGCAGGTAGCCCTTGCATTGGCGTGTATTGATGAACATCATTTTTGGCTTGACTGACTAACTCGTCAACGAGTGATTGATCAATTGGAAAATTAGGAAAACCTTGAGAAAGATTAATGGCACCATGCGCAGCGGCTAAAGCCGACATCTGCGAGAAAATACTTGTCCCTACTTGTGGTAGTTTCGACGGACGCATTTTTTAATGACCTGCGAGCATTTTCTTGGCTTGCTCAATCGAAATACGCGACTTGTTGTTAAAGGCCACCACAAAAGCTTCTGGATAGCCATTGGCACGTAATTGATCTTGCAATTTAACCGCATCTTCGAGGGTGTGTACGCCTGAACCTAAGCAATATTTAAATTGACCTTCATGCTCGTATTCGTAAACATCTTCGCGTTTGTACTTTTCAGTAGCATTTGGAATTTGAACCTTTGATGATTCCACTTGCACACGGAAATGAATACCGGTCATTTCTTCGGAATCTTCCAGATTTTTCAAACGGAAGTCGGCAGCGCCTTCATCTTTGATCACAAAGTTGACATTCCCGCCATCAGTTTGTGTACCGCCTTTTGGAGCCACACGCACAGAACCTGTTGAGATATTGAGTGACTTAATAATAAACTCTGTACGACGATTCAATTGGTTTTCTTCGTCCGAACATTTTGAGCGAATGCGCCCTTCACACGGACAATCGACTTTCAATTGTGTTTCGCCATAGCCTTTGTAAGTAATACGCTCTGGAGATGAGATACGTGCTTTAATGTAGTTTGCTGCATTTAACGCACGTCGATTCGAGAGGTCTTGGTTGTAAATTGCCGGACCACGACAGTCGGTGTGAGAGCCTAATTCCACTTCTATTTTAGGATGTTTGTTCATGAAACGAACAACTTTATCCAATTCAATAATGGCATCTGGTCGCAAGTCAGCCTTATCAAAGTCGTAATAAATAGACTTTAAGCCAAGTAATGCGGTAATTTCTTGCTCAAGAGATAATGGATCGAGACTTAGGTCTACAAGTGCTCCGACTTGAATGCGATTTGAATCTTTAACAACAAGGTTAAAGTCTACTTCCTTGGACACATAGCCTTCTTTATCTAAAAAGATCTTGAGATGCATTTTTGTTTCCAATGGAATACTGTCTAAAAGTTGAGACAATAAACCTAATTCATTGGTGGTACCTAAGAATAAGACAATACCTGTGGAGTCATCGATAATACGAACAGCCACGTCACTAACAGGTTCGCCTGTTTGTTTGTCGGTGACTGCATAATCTAATGGCAGGTCAACAAACTTTTCTTTCAATTGAAATGCATAGATGTCATCTGTTGCACCTGTAGTTCCACGATTTGATGTGATGAAACCATTTTTATCGTCTGTGAAGAAGATTGCTAAATCATCGTAAGCTGTATTAAACGGAGCGCCTAACGATTTAATTTCAAAATTCTCCATGACAAACAAATCATACCCACCCATTGATTGGTGACCCTGAGAAGTGAAATACAATTTGTCTTTGTAAACAAGCGGAAAAATGTCATTCTTATCGGTATTTACAAAACGTACAAGTTCTTTCTGACCGAACTTTCCATTATCATAAGTACACTTGTAAATATCCATTCCGCCAACTCCTCCTGGCATATCTGAAGAGAAATAAAGCAGTTTATTTTTCTCATCATAGAAAGGATGCGTGACGTTGTATTTGTCGTTGTTAAATGGAATGGCTTGTGGTTTTGACCACTCTCCAGCTGCATTTTTTGTCGAATAATAAATGGTTAACTTTTCGTTTTTATCAGAACCATAGTTATTGGTAAAGAACAAAAGATCACCTTTTGCATTTGTACTAATTGGCCCGTCATAAAAACAGGTATTAATCATCATGGGTGTTTTCGTCTCAGCACTAATTAAAAATGGATCTTTCAATTCACACCCATTTACTTCAAATAAATCTGAAAATGGTTTTTTTGCAAATTCATCCATGTCAATATCTTCACAAGCATTCTTTGCCGCAGACAATACATAAAGCTTATCTCCAAGTTTGCGGGTGGCAAAATCATCGTATGGGGTATTAAAGCATGCTGGCGACACTAAAATGTCGTATTGGGCAAACTGTGAGGTTTGAGCCCAAGCACTTTTTCCCAAAAGGATGAATAACGCTACGTAAAATAGATGACGCATAAAGCTGAACTAAATCAATTGAAAAAGCGAGGACCTTGACAACGACTTGCGTTGTTGTTGAATTTGTAACGAAGCGCAATTTCGTGAGACTGAATGGCTACAGTATTCATGCGACTCATTGGGTACGTGTAAGAATAACCTAAGTAAAATTTATTCCCGAAATCGTAACCTACAATAGCGCCAATGGCACTATTCAATTGATACGAAAGACCGAAATCAAAACCTGTTTTTTGGGTCATGATTGCATTCATATCGACAGTCCAAGGAAGACCTTGCATGTAACGAGCTACCACATTCGGACGTAAAGTCCAAGTTGAACCAAGTTTAACGGCACCTCCAACATAACCAACATAACCACCACGCGTTTCAACATACATATTCATGTTGCGATCTTTGAAAATGGTAGCCCCAACGCGAGGTTGTGAAAAACCTAGATAAAAATTCTTGTGGTACAACAAAAATCCGTACCCGGCATTTAAGCGCAATCCAGTTGTCATGTTACTCAACATGTCTGGATCCATTGGTACCGCGGTATTTAAATCAAGTAAATTGACCGTTGTATTGCTGGCAATTCCACGCAACCCGATGGCAAAACGCCAATCTTTGTTCAATTTTAAGTGATAGGCACCGCTTACAGCGAATTGGGTCGATTTGACTGGACCCAATTCGTCTTGTAATAAGCTTGCTCCTAATCCGAAGTTCTTCATGATATTGAAGTTTCCTGAAAGCGTCATTGTTTTTGGTGCGCCACGCAATCCTGTCCATTGAGAGTTCGCCAATGTTGAAATGTCATTGTACGAATTTGCTCCGGCTTGTGCAGGATTCAGCATCAGCGCATTGAACTGATTCTGACGGTAGTTGGGGTCTTGACCGAAGGCTTGAAAGCTGGCCAAAACTACACCCAATGCGACGATTATGCTAGTTGTCTTTTTCATATCGTTGTTTGTCTAGGAAATTCCTTATTGTTTAACTCGGTTAATGTATACGTAACCATTCAACTGCTTGCCACCTTCCAAATTAAGGATATAGTAGTAAGTGCCATCAGGTACCGGTGTTCCAGTGTTCAAGAGTGTACCATCCCAATCATTGTTGTAAACTGGACTTTGGTAAACTAATGTTCCGTAACGGCTATATACAATCATTTCTTTCGTAGTGTAGCCTTCTAATCCTGGAATTACCCATGTATCGTTAAAGTTGTTTCCGTTCGGTGTGAAGGCATCTGGAACAACCGGACCAGACCAGTTAGATCCACCACATGCATCAGAAGCAATGACAGTGACTACAACAGAAGCCGTTGATTGGTTGCCATTGTTATCGGTAAGCGTTACAGTCACCACATTCGTTCCGACGTTAGCACAATCGAAATCAGATTGACTCAATACGGCTGTTGCAATACCACAGTTATCAGTTGATCCATTATCGAGATCAGTGAAGCTGATTGTTGCATATCCGTTTTGATCAAGGAATACTGAAGTGTTTGCCAACAATACTACTGGAGCTGAATTATCAGTTACCGTTACATTTTGATTTACTGTTGTCACGTTACCTGCGGCGTCTGTAATTGTCCAAGTGACAACTGTAGTACCTAATGGATACGTTGCAGGCGCATTATTTGTAATCGTCAAGTTGTTCGTACAGTTATCAGTTGCATTTGGAGTACCTAACACAACACCTGTAGCTTCACAATAGTTGTTAGAAGATACGTTAACATCAGCAGGGGCAGTTGCCACTGGTGCGCTCATATCAACAACATGAACTAATTGCGTGGCTGTACTTGTGTTGCCGGCTGCATCGGTTACCGTCCATGTAACAACAGTTGTTCCGATTGGGAAAATTGCAGGTGCATTATTCGTAACTGAAGCTACTGTACAGTTATCTGAAGTAACCGGCGTACCAAGCGTTACACCGATGGACTCACATCCTAAGTTCGGAGTAGTTGTCACATCAAGTGGTGCTGTGATAACCGGTGCTGTATTGTCACCGATAAACACTGTAGTTGGCAATGAAGTTGCGGTACAACCATTTTGACCTGTTACAGTTACTGTATAAGTACCTGATTGCGTAGCAACCATAACTGGGGTTGTCGGACCATTGCTCCATTGATAGTTTGGCGCATTTGATGCAAACAATACCACTGTTCCACCTGGGCAAACAGAAGTGGCTCCACTTGCAGTGATTGTAGGCGTTACAGGGTTGTTCAAGACATTAACTACTGCTGTAGCTGTTGCCGAACATCCGTTATTAGATACGGTGTAAGTTACCGTTGTTGAACCTGCATTCAATCCAAGTACATTTCCTGCACCATCTACAGTTGCAATGAATGTATTGGCTGCTGTCCAGACACCACCAGGAGTTGCTGAAGAAAGCGTCATGTTGCCACCTTCACAAACTCCATTTGCACCTGTAATTGCAGCGACAACTGGGTATTGATTCACAACCACATTCACAAGTGAAGATTGTGTGGTACAACCAGCAGCATTAACTACAGTTACATAATAGCTACCTGATTGGTTAACTGTTGTTGTTGCACCTTGGTCACCGTTGTTCCAAGTATAGTTTGTGCCTCCAGTTGCGGTAAGCGTAAGCGATCCACCTTGACAGAATACCGTTGGACCGTTTGCTGTAACTGTTACTGCAGGGTTTGCATTAAATACTACAGTTTCAGAAGCTGTTGCTGTACAACCTGCTGCACTAGTTACAGTGACAGTATAGGTGTTGGCTTGCGTCACGTTAATTGCTGCAGTCGTCGCGTTATTACTCCAAGAGTAAGTTGCGCCACCTGCTGCTGTTAATGTGACTGAAGAACCAAGACATGCAGTTGAACCTGTCGAGCTGATGCTTGCAATTGGCAATGCATTTACAGTAACCGCAATGGCATTGCTTGTCGCTGAACATCCGTCAATTGACGTACCAATCACATCATAGTTACCAGATGCAGTCACCGTGATCGATGGTGTTGTTTCACCTGTTGACCATGTATACGTTGCGGCACCTGTTGCTGTAAGTGTCACTGAGCCACCTTGACAGAATGTAGTAGCACCGTTAGCAGTTGCTGTAACTACAGGAGCAGCATTCACTGTTACTGCAATTGGAGCTGATGTAGCTGTACATCCATTTGCATCCGTAACTGTTAATGAATACGAACCAGAAGCCGAAGCTGTAAATGTATTATTAGATGCACCGGCAATTGCTGTCGTACCGTTGTTCCAAGCATATGAATACGTTGAATTCAATGGTGCAATCATAGTTACCGAACCACCTTGGCAGAAAGTAGTTGCACCTAAGTTCGCAATTGATACAGCAGGAAGTGCATTTACCACAACCGCTAATGGAGCAGAAGTTGACGCACATCCATTTGCATTTGTAATCGTTACATCGATGTTTCCTGAGGTAGAAACAATGATTGATTGTGTAGACTCACCTGTAGACCATGCGTACGTCATTCCGGCTGGGGCTGTTAATGTAACAGAACCACCTTGACAGAATGTCGTAGGGCCATTTGCAGTGATCGTTGCTGTAGGAAGTGCATTCACTGTAAGCGCTTGCGCTACTGTTGACGTACAACCATTTGCATTTGTATAAGCGTAAGTAATTGTAGCTGAACCTGCCGCTATTCCTGTAACCGTTCCGTTCGCAGCTACTGTAGCAACGGCAACATCAGACGAAGTCCAAGTTCCGTTTGCTTGTGCATTAGCTAACGCTGTTGTTGATCCAACACACACGTTTGCAGTTCCTGCAATCGGTGACATGACCGGAGTTGCGTTTACATTCACAACTGAAGTTACAGTTGTTGAACATCCGTTTGCGTTTGTCACAGTATAAGAGATGGTTGCAGATCCTGCACTTACACCTGTTACGACTCCTGTTGCAGAAATTGTTGCAACCGACGTGTTACTTGATGACCAAATTCCACCAATTGTCGCATTTGTTAAGTTCATGCTAGATCCAGCACATACTTGGTTCGAACCTGCAATTGCTTGTACTGCTGGAAGAGCAAGTACTGTCACATTTGTCATGGCTGAAGTTGCTGAACATCCGTTACCATTTGTAATCGTAACAGTCGATGGACCATCAACAGAAACCACAATTGATTGTGTCGTTTCACCAGAGTTCCACAAGTAAGCCGCTGCTGCAGGAGCAGTTAAGGTAACAGAACCTCCTTGACAGAATGTCGTAGGGCCATTTGCTGTAATTGTTGCAACCGGAGCTGCATTCATTGTTACAGAGAATGGAGCTGAAGTTGCAGTACATCCATTCGCATTGGTAACAGCTACAGTCAATGACTGAGTCGAAGAAACAGTAATTGATTGTGTTGTCAGGTTATTAGACCAGAGGTAAGATGAACCTGTTGAAGCAACGAGGGTTACAGAACCACCTTGACAGAAGCTATTTCCGTTCAATGAAGTAATGTTTGCTACTGGAAGGGCATTTACAACGACTGAAGTAATTGCAGAAGTTGCTGAACATCCGTTTGCGTTAGTTACGATCACATCCACATCAAGTGTTGAACTTACTGTAATAGACTGTGTCGTTGCACCGTTACTCCAAAGGTAGCTTGAACCTGTATTTGCAGTCAATACAACAGAGCCTCCTTGACAGAATGTGGTTGGTCCATTCGCTGTAATTACAGCGGCAGGAAGCGCATTCACTGTGAAGTTAGTTGCTACGCTGTTTGTACAACCATTCGCGTTAGTGTAGGTATACGTTAACGTTACTGTACCAGGATTAACGCCTGTTACTGCACCTGTCACCGCATTGATGGTAGCTACCGTGTTATTTGAAGTTGACCACAAACCACCTGTTTGTGCGTTTGCAAGTGTGGTCGTTCCGTTTTCACAAACAGAAGTCGCACCTGTATTTGCTGTCAATACTGGTAATGGATTTGCAGTCACAGTTGTCGCAACTGAAGTTGAAGTACATCCATTATTATTTGTAATGGTAACTGAGTAGTTTCCAGTTGTTGTTGCCACATACGTGTTAGCAGTAGCACCTGTAATTGCAACGCCATTCGATTTCCATTGGTAAGTATAAGTCATACCAGCTGGCGCATTCGAAGCAATTAAAGTAACGGATCCGCCTGCACAGAATGTAGTCGAACCTACAGCAGCAATAGTTGCTGTTGGTAATGTATTAACCGTTACAGTTACACTTGCCGTGTTTGTACATCCGTTAGCATTCGTGATGCTGTAAGAAACTACAGCTGTACCTGCGCTAACACCAGTTACTAAGCCATTTGCAGCTACTGTTGCTACAGCTGTATTTGATGAAGACCATACTGGACTAGTTGCTGTTGTACTTAACAAAGTAGTTGATCCAATACATACAGATGGTGTTCCTGTAATGGCAGCTACTGTTGGTAGGGCATTTACCGTAACTACTGTAGGAGCAGATGTTACAGAACATCCATTCGCATCAGTGACAGTTACTGTATAAGAGCCAGCTGTTGTTGCTGTCAATACTTGGTTATTTGTATTGTTAGACCATTGGTATGAATATCCTGTTCCTGCATTCGCCGTCAAGACTACTGAAGATCCTGAACAGAATGTAGTAGAACCAGTTGCTGTAATTGTTGCTGTAGGGTTCGTAAACACATTCACCGATGTTGGCAATGAAGTTGTCGCACATCCTGCAGCACTTGTAATTGTTACGGTAATTGTAGCACTTGAAGTCACGTTGATGCTTGAAGTCGTTGCACCGTTAGACCACAAGTAAGTATTACCTGCAACAACTGGACTAGCAGAAAGCGTTACAGAACCACCTTGACAGAATGTTAATGGTCCGCTTGCTAAGATATTCGCCGTTGGCAATGGATTCACAGTTACTACAGTTGCTGCAGATGTATTTGAACATCCGGCTGCTGTTGTTACGGTTACATAATAAGAACCGCCTGCTGAAACAGTGATTGCTTGTGTTTGTGCACCATTTGACCAAAGGTAAGATGCACCTGTACTTGCAGTTAAGGTTACTGAACCTCCTTGACAGAATGTTGTCGCGCCTCCTTCAGTAATTGTTGCAGTAACGCCACTATTTACATTGATGTCTGCAGATACGCTATTCGTGCATCCGTTCGCATTGGTAACTGTATAGGTCATTGTTGCAATACCAGCAGCTACTCCGGTTACGATACCGTTTGCATTTACCGTTGCAACCGTCGTGTTATTTGAAGACCAAACTCCATTAGAAGTTGCACTTTCTAATTGAGTAGTTAAGCCTGAACAGATGTTAGTCGCACCTGTAATTGCCGCAACCGTAGGTAAACCATTGACAGTATAAATTGCTGTCGCTGTGTTTGTACAGCCATTTGCATTGGTAACCGTGTAGGTAATCGTTGCTGTTCCAGCGCTTACTCCTGTTACGGCTCCTGTTGAAGCGT
>JBDLQL010000029.1:0-60410 GCA_039800565.1 Bacteroidota bacterium
CTTCTCATGATGTCTAGCTTTTAATTATTTCTGCTTAGGACGTTTAGTACCATACTTAGAACGACGTTGGCTACGGCCTTGTACTCCGGCTGTATCCTCAGCACCACGAACGATGTGGTAACGTACCCCAGGTAAATCTTTTACCCTTCCTCCGCGCACTAATACTAATGAGTGTTCTTGAAGATTGTGGCCTTCACCACCGATGTAAGCGTTGACTTCTTTTCCGTTTGTCAATCGCACACGCGCTACTTTACGCATGGCCGAGTTCGGCTTCTTAGGAGTTGTCGTGTACACACGAACGCAAACTCCTTTACGTTGTGGACATGAATCAAGCGCAGCGGACTTACTTTTCTTGACCACCGCAGTTCTTCCTTTGCGAACTAACTGTTGAATAGTTGGCATAAAATACTCTTGTTTATATAATAAATAATAATCCCCAAACGCACTTTGAGGGGTGCAAAGATAGCGATATATTTTTATAAACCAAGGCCGTTTGAAAAAAACTTTACGTTTTAAGGCTTGATTTTCAAAAATAAAGCTGCGGCAATTTGCTGCATTAATTGCTAATTTGATAGAATTTGGCGTCCATTTCTGAACAGTCCGGAAATTTCTTATTGAGTCGATTTATGATGTTGTAGGCCCCAATAATTTCCATGAATTGTGTTTCTTTTGCACTGCGAAAACTATTTTTTTGGATGGTAGTGTAACAGCGCCAAATTTGTTCGGCCTGATTGCGATACAACGAGTTGATGTCGCGGTCGAGCATTAAATAAATGCAATCGTCGAGACGCGCTTCGTATTGCTGCTGAGTCAGCGAAATACCTTTCGTAGAATCGAGGCATGGATTCAGGTATTGGAATCCTAATTCTGACTTGGAATACACATAATTTTGCCAAATTTCGGCCGAATGTGCAAATGCATAAGCCGGATCGGCATCGATGCCGATATTTCTGAAGTGAATTTCAGCACAACGCTCAAGGTGGTGATTGTAATTATAAGGGAAAGGTTTAAAATAGTTCCATTCATCAAGTTGCCATTGCTGATTTCTTTTTTCATACAAATAAAAGCGAACGAATTCACGGCCATCAATCACTTCAATCAATGGAATAATATAAGCTGTGCTGTCGGCATTCGGATACGCCAGATGAAGCGCATCGCAGGTTCCTTCATCATACGAATCTGCACGTTGGTAATAGCGACGTTTCGGATGCAGCTGTTGCAAGTTGCTGCAAACCGACACAACGACTTGTTTGATTTGGCTGTTCGAAGTCGCCGAAACGGTTTTAAAATAATCCGGAAGTGTCTGTCGGTCTAATCCAAAAAAGAAGCGTTCAAATGCGCTGTCTTTTGCCTGTTGTTGCCCATTAAATAAATAGACAATATCGGCAATTTGAGGCGTTTCGTAGAAATCATAGGTGAATAATTGTTGCTGCCCACAATGGTAGTACCAGATCCCGTTAAGTAAAGCACCAGATACCAGTTGTACGGAATTGCCCACTTCTAACATCAAGACGCAATGATCATTGGTGGCATTGTGCCAAAAGTAAAGGCAGTCGCCTGGCAAATAAGGAAGAGGAAGAGACGCAAAAAAGGACTTGAAATTGCTGAGGTCAGTTGTACTGATAATAGTGGTGTAACAAAACGCTTCTAATTTTTCAATGGCACTTTGTTTGGAAAGAATTCGCGGGTCTTGCAGTTCAATAAAATGACTCAGTTTGCTGAATACCTCGTGTTCGAAATAATTTTCTAAATAGTTATCGAGGTCGCTATTCGTTGCTTCTAGAAATCGGCTGTCGAAGTCCCAGATATAGGATTCGGAGTTCGAATTGTTTTCAGAGATGATGCGCATCTTTTTTTTCGCATCATAGCAGTCAATCGACGAGAATATGGCGGCGCTGTAATCACTGAAATACGTGGAAAACGAGCGTATGCGGATGACAAAACGTACGTTTTCTGCTTTCGCAATTTCTTCATCGCTTAAGTTTGGCGAAACAGAGGCGCATTTTATGTACTGATTTTGGGCTTCAGCACTTGGTGTCAGAAACATCGTGTTTAACTTAAAACACAAGTAGCGTTTTAAAAATTCCTGTTGAACTTTTGGCGAATTGTTTGTTTCAGGACTGAGCAAGCCATTGAGTTGATCTTCGGCTGCTTTACCTGCTACTAAATTGCTCAGTTGAAATTCGAGCAAACTCGAACTGTTGCCTTCACGGTGCGCTTCATACCACAAGCTTAATGTGTTTGTGGGAATGTTTAGTTCTTTCGGAAAGACGACAACGGCATTGCATGTTTGTGCAAAGCCAAGTGGCAAGCAAAGGAAAAATGCGATTAAAAGAGAAAAACGTTTCATTTGCTTGAATTACGGGATAAGTTGATAATAAGATGAAGGAGCCGAAACCCGACCAAGTTCTAGATTTAATTGAGGAATGTAAAAACCTGTTTTAGAATTGTAGCGTTCGGTATTCGCGTAGCGTCTAAGTATGCGCTTTTGCACATTTAGTGTTTGCATGAGTTGTTGCAATTCGCTATAAGCAGCCCCGGTTAAGTGTTGCTGCGTGAGCGTATTGCTGCACAAAATGAGTTGCTTGACTTGATTGTCGTAAAGATCACTGATGTCGCGATCTTTGAGTAAGAAAATACAATCAGCCACTTGCGCATCAAATTCGGATTTTGTGATTTTGTTCGCTTCTTGGGGCCCCAATACAGGGCTTAAATAGGCGTAACCACGTTCATTTTTCTTCGTCACAAAATCGTTCCAAAATTTAGGGTCGTTTATGACAAGGGATTCACCATCCCAATTGCTGACTTTACTTAAGTGGGTGTGGGCACACTTAAGCAATTGGTAATAGTCTTTGTAAGGGAGTGGCTTAAAATAATGCCAATCGTAAAGTTGGTATTTTCCATTTTCATCTTTTAGCAACACATAAAACTTGAAATCTTCATTGGTCAAGGTGCCGTAATATTCTTCTTGGTTCGCAGTGTCAGTGCTTCGATTGAGTAAGACCGGATAAATATAAACGCTGTTATCTGGATTGGCAAGCAAGAGGTCTTGTGATGTAACGACATCTTCCCAAATCGACGACTTTCGCTGGTAAAATGCATTGTAAATAGCAGCTTCATTTGCTAGCTGTTCCTGAAGTTTCGGCTGGATGTATTGGTAGACGAGTTTTTCATGCATCAAATTGGCACTGCGTAATTTTTTATAGACAACACCTTCATCCTCAACGTCAGTTTCTTCGGACAAAAAGTAGTGTATCCAGCTGGCCTCGTCATATACCGGATTGATGCTGTTGGTGTACGCACGTGCGTAAAAACTAAGGAGCATCTCAGTTGAATCAGAACGAAGGTATTGATTGTTCGTTTTATTCCAGGCATCGGCTGATTTTTGGTAGACTTCGATTTCGTAGGTGAAAAAAGTATTTTCGCCATTATCATAAAATTCCAAACCAAAACGAGCGCATAGTCTGACAACCGTTTTTTTGTCGATACTAATAAGCGCGGCAATGGCTTGATCGTTAGAAGATGGCACCGCAAGTTCTTGCTGTAAAAAATTTAATTTTTTGGTTGAAAAATGTTCACGTTCGTTGCTGTCTGCAATGAGTTTAGAAACGGTAATTAGGTGTGCGCTAAAATCGGTCAGCTCAGGAAATTGTTTTTGATAATAGGCCGTTAGGTATGTTTCTGGATGAACCTCTGAAAAAAAAGTATTCCAAAATTCGAGGTATGTGCCAATCCCAAAATACCCATTTACGTGCAGTTTCTCTGTTGCGCAGCTGAGGTGAATAGGGGCTTGGTTTTCAATTTGAAAATCAAGTGCCGTTTCCGTAGAACTAACCGATACATTCGAAAGTGTCAGTTCATGAATGGGTTGCGCATGATCGATGTTTGTAGGGAGGACAAACGTAAACCTAAATTTGTTTTCTAAGAACTCATATTGATTGTTCAATCGGCGTATCAGACAATATGAAATGCTACGCATCTCATGATCCGATTTAATGTACTTTAAAGTTTTGACAAAGTCGTGATCGGAGTCGGCGATTTGATGACGCTCGTTAATGGCTTCTTTTAAGAGCAGCAAGTTTATGTTTTTAGCTTCGATGCATTCCGAATCAGTAATTTGTGCCTTGCCTTGGGCATTAATTTGAAATTGAAAGGTCGGTTGTGCAGCTGCGATTACAGAAAACGTAAGGCACAAAAAGAGGAGGCGGTTTTTCATGAGCCGAAAGTAAGGAGGAAATTGAAATAAAAAAAAGGAACCCCGAAGGATTCCTTTTAAAATGCGAAAGTTTAGAACACTTACCTATAAAGTGTGGCTTTTACAGCCTTTACAATGCGCTCGACATTTGGCAATGCTTCGTCAATTAAGGTTGGCGAGAAGGCAAATGGTGTGTCGGTTTGTGTGACGCGTTGTACCGGTGCATCGAGGTAATCAAATGCATAGCGTTGTAAATGGTAAGCAATTTCTGAAGAGATGCTAGCCAATGGCCACGATTCTTCTACTACCACACAACGGTTGGTTTTTTTAATGGATTCGACAATTGTGCCGTAATCGAGTGGGCGAATGGTGCGCAAATCAATGATTTCGACACTGATGTTTTCTTTGGCAAGCACTTCGGCGGCTTCTTGGGCGATCTTGATGATTTTACCAAATGAAACCAACGTGATGTCTGTCCCTTTGCGTTTCACATCGGCAACCCCGATAGGAATGATGTATTCACCTTCCGGAACTTCACCTTTGTCGCCGTACATTTTTTCAGATTCCAAAAAAACAACCGGGTCGTTGTCACGGATGGCTGCTTTGAGTAAGCCTTTGGCATCGGCAGGGTTGGATGGCGTAATTACTTTGAGCCCAGGAACGTGTGCGTAAAATGCTTCGAAACTTTGCGAGTGTGTTGCAGCAAGCTGGCCAGCGGTACCATTACCACCACGAAATACAATTGGGCAGCCGTATTGGCCACCAGACATTTGTAACATTTTGGCAGCCGAGTTAATGATTTGGTCAGCCGCTAAAATAGCAAAGTTCCAGGTCATGAATTCGACAATTGGGCGTAAGCCATTCATGGCAGCGCCAACGGCAATGCCAGAAAAACCTAATTCGGCAATTGGGGTGTCAATTACACGCTTTGGGCCAAATTCGTCAAGCATGCCTTGCGAAACTTTGTAGGCTCCGTTGTATTCGGCCACTTCTTCGCCTAATAAAAAGACGTTTTCGTCGCGGCGCATTTCTTCCGACATGGCTTCTCTGAGGGCTTCTCTGAACTGAAGGGTTTTCATAGTGTCAAATTTACAATTTGCAAAATTACAAATAAGTCAGAAACTTCTGCTGCTTAAGCAACTTTTAAACTTGCAATTTTTGATTTGCTAAATTGTTGGGTGGCGTAATCAAGGTTGAGGTGCAAGGATTTGTCGGAACTTCCCGGCAAGGTGTACATGGCATCAGTTAAGATGGCTTCGCAGATAGAGCGTAAACCACGTGCGCCCAAGCCAAATTCAATGGCTTTTTTTACAATGAAATCAAGAACTTCGTTGTCGATCTGAAGCTTGACGCCATCCATGTCAAACAATTTGGTGTATTGTTTGACGAGTGCATTTTTTGGTTCGGTCAAGATGCGTTTGAGGTCTGCTTCTTTGAGTGGCTCTAAGTAAGTAAGAACTGGAAAGCGCCCAATGAGTTCTGGAATGAGGCCAAAGCTGCGCACGTCTGAAGGCGAAATGTACTTGAGCAATGAATCGTCTTCGATGCTTTCTTCTTGTTCAGACGAAAAACCAATCGTTTGGCGATTGACGCGATTGGCTATCAGCTTTTCAATACCATCAAAGGCCCCGCCACAAATAAAGAGAATGTTGCGGGTGTCGATCTGAATCATTTTTTGCTCGGGATGCTTGCGTCCGCCCTGTGGGGGCACATTGACTGTGGCACCTTCGAGAAGTTTCAGTAAGGCTTGCTGAACGCCTTCGCCAGAAACATCGCGGGTAATGCTTGGGTTGTCGTTTTTTCGGGCAATTTTATCGACTTCGTCGATGAAAACAATGCCCATTTGGGCGCTGTCGACATTGTAGTCGGCGGCTTGTAATAGGCGCGACAAAATGCTTTCGACGTCTTCTCCAACATAGCCGGCTTCGGTTAAGACGGTCGCGTCGGCAATGCAAAACGGAACGTTGAGTAATTTGGCAATAGATTTGGCCAATAATGTTTTGCCGGTCCCAGTTCGACCAACCAACATGACGTTTGATTTTTCAATTTCAACTTCGTTGTCGTTGCTCTTTTGCTTAAGGCGCTTAAAGTGATTGTAAACGGCTACCGAAAGCACTTTTTTAGCATCGTCTTGACCAATGACGTATTGGTCAAGGTGCGCTTTGATTTCGGCAGGTTTTAATAAATTGAGTTGTGCGGCGCCTAAGGCGTGCTCGTTGGACTTGCCACTCAGCTCTTCTTGCACAATTTTACTTGCTTGAGCCGCACATGAGTCACAAATATGGCCATGCACACCAGCAATTAGCATCTGGACACTCGAGCGTGGCGATCCACAAAATGAACAAGTCGTTTCTTTTTTAGCCATGAATTACTTTGGGTTGCGCAACAATACTTCGTCGACCATACCGTATGCTTTCGCTTCTTCTGAAGTCATCCAGTAGTCGCGGTCAGAATCGGCCCACACTTTTTCGTAATCTTGTTTCGAGTGTGTGGCGATAATATCGTAAAGTTCTTTTTTCAATTTCTGAATTTCACGGGCAGTGATTTCAATGTCAGAGGCTTGCCCTTGTGCTCCGCCTAGCGGTTGGTGAATCATGACGCGCGAGTGCTTCAACGCACTGCGTTTGCCATCGGCACCTGCACACAACAAGACAGCTCCCATTGAAGCGGCCATTCCGGTACAAATTGTAGCGACATCGGGGCGAATGTACTGCATGGTGTCATAGATGCCTAAGCCCGCATAAACAGATCCGCCTGGCGAATTGAGGTAAATCTGAATGTCTTTTTTCGCATCAACCGATTCTAAAAATAAGAGTTGTGCATTGATGATATTGGCAACTTGATCATTGATGCCTGTACCTAAAAAGATGATGCGATCCATCATAAGGCGCGAAAATACGTCCATTTGGGTCATGTTTAAAGGACGTTCTTCAATGATGTATGGAGTCATTGAAGATTCAATATAATGATCCACGAACATGCTACTGATGCCCATGTGTTTGGTTGCGTATTTGCGAAATTCGTTGCTGTCCATAATGTGTTTGTTTAGATGACTCAAAATTAGCGATAATGGTTGGCTTTATTGAAAAGCAGGCAAAAAAAAATCCTGAACGAATTCAGGATTTTTTAATTGGTTGGTGCGGTGCTTATTTGACAAGGTTGACAAATGAAGCCTCGTTCATGTATTTTAAGAATTCGCGGTCTTTGCTAGCTTTTTCTTTGAGCGCAGCATTTTTAGAAATGGCAACCTTCAAGTGTGCACAAACCGCATCGGCAGTTGCGCCATTGCGCGCTTCAATGATGGCTTTTAAGTAGGCCAATTCAGCCGTTTCATTAAGACCAGCTGCAACTTTTTTAGCCGCATCTGCTTTGTTTACCAAAATAAGTACTAAGACTTTGTTGTACGAATCTTGGGTGATGTTTTTCTCAGCAGCACTGTACTTGCCTTCCATGATATCGATGATCCCTTGGTTGTAACCAGTCGCACTTGTTTTAGAAGCTGCTAACAATTTTTTAGCGGCAGCACGATTGCCTTCTAAAAGCATGGTTGCTGCCAAGTTGTTTTTCGTGATGTTGTTGTCTTTGAGGTCCGCTGCTTTTTTGAATGATTTGGCAGCTTCAGCTGTTTTTCCTAATTGAAATTGAGCTGCACCTAAATTGGTAAATGCACGGTGGTCGTTGCTGTAATTTGCAGCAGCAATGGCATAAATGCGCGCTTTTTCGTTGAGGTCTGTAGTGAGTTTGCCAGCAACAAATAACAATTCTTCAATTGAAAGCGTGTTCGGATTTGAAACACTTGCTTGCTTCAATTCTTCGTCTGTCAGACCAGATTCGGTATAATTGACAACGATAACCGCACGACGAATTTTAGGGAAGACATCGCGCTCGAGTTCGGTGTATGCTTTACCAAGGTTGATCATGTCTTTTTCGCGTTGCTCTGGATCTTTGGTCATTTCTAAGATGCGAACAAACAAGTTTTTGTCGGCTTCGGTAATGCTTGGTGTGGCTGCAAGTTGCGATTTGAAACCATCGAAGTCTTCACCGAATTTAGCTAATTGGTAAGCATTTGTATCAACATACGCATTCAATTTAGCTTTTTTCATAAGCTCGGTAAGCGCCTTGCGTGCCGTACGTGTCCGGTCAGAAGAAAGGTTGTCGTTTTTAGAAACCTCTCCGTCTGGCGATGCATACCCATTGATTTCAATCGAGTTGATTTTGATTTTTGGGTTGTTTTGTGCCGCTTGTACCCAAGCAATTAAAGCCGTAAGGTCTTGGTCTTTAATTTCGTTGGCTTTTACTTCTGAACGCCCACGGTCAAAATTGATGGTGGCTGTTGTTGTTTTATCAACGCTACGCACCAACGCATCTTCTTCAGACAACACTTTGAATTCTTTGTTGACTAAATAAGGTGTGATGATGGTTGCATCGGCAATTTTTGTTTCTGGAAGTGCTGCTTTTTCTTTGGTTTGTTTATAAAGCTTACCAGTGATAACGAGGTCTGCAGCTTCCATATCAGGAGTGTAAGCAAGCGTTTGCTCAAGTGTAGCTGTACCGCCTGTTTTGAAATCGATAGAAGTGCCATTACCTGTTACTTTTGATCCATTCACATACCAGGTGCCGATTGCTGTATTGCCAAGTTTTGGCGTGATTTCAGCTTTTGCTTTCTTTTGAATGCCTTTTGGCGGAACTGTTACTGTTATTGAAACTTTGACACTATCGCCATGCATTTCTAACGGATTTGGACTTACCGAATAGGTAACATCTTTTACTAAATCACAAGATGCCACAAAAAATGCAGCGGTTCCAATGAGGAGGAAACTGTTTAAGCGTGTGAATTTCATAAGGGTTCTTTTAACGATTCAAGCACAAATGTACAAACAAAAAACTAAAAAGCACGCACCGAAGTCGAATGGCACTTTTTTAAGCGTTTAAATTCAATTCGGCCAACGGAATCAAGACAAAATCGCGTTCTAAATAGCGCGGATGTGGCAAGCAAAGACGCGCGTCCTGAACGACTAAATTTTCATAGAAAATGAGGTCAAGATCAATTGGGCGGTCTTCGTACGTTGCTTTTGTTTTGACGCGTCCGATTTCACGTTCAATTTGCTGCACGGCATCGAGTAACGCATGTGGCATTAAATTCGTTTTTAAAAGCAAACAACCGTTTAGAAACGGGTTTTTTGATTCAAAACCTTGCGCTTCAGAGCTGTGAAAACTTGATACTTGAACGACACTTCCGCAACGGGCATTGAGCAGCGAAATGGCTTGTTGGATATGCGCTTCACGATCGCCAAGGTTCGAGCCAAAGGCAATCACCACGCGGTTATGTGCTATTTTTTCCATTCAAGGTGATTGACTAGCTGAAGTAAATCTTCTTTCAAATACTGCAGCGTCGGACGCAATGAATCGTAATTAGGTCTGCAATTGAGCAAGACTTCTCCTCTTAAAAAATGCTGGGTTGAATCGGTGAGGTAAAACTGAAAATTAGTTGCCACATTTCCTTTTAGTTCGAAAAAGGTCCCGTACACATGGTTTTTTGGGGCGCGGATTTGCACATCTAAGATTTGGTCGGCCATGATTTTGTGTTCGTCGACCTTGTCGTTGGCAAAATTGATGATTTCGGGCAATGAATCTCTGTTAGGAATGCGCAAGTAATACAAAAATAAGGTGCCATTTAATGGCCCTAAATCGATTTCTTGAATGCTGTAATTGGACTTGTTTTGCTCAAAAGACTTTGGCATATAGAGATTCGCCAACTGAAACGAATAGGCGCCTGGACTGCTGTAGGTGCGGTAGGCGTGGTCCGGAAAGTCAGTGCGTAAATACGTACTGGGTTTCGGTACCGGATTGTCGTCGTTACACGAAAAAAGTGCCAAACAGGCAACAACTAACAAATAGAAATTTCGACTAAGCATGAATGATCACTTTGACCGATTTGACACGTTTTTTATCAGAAGATTCGACCACCATTTTAAAGGGGCCAACCATGATAAACTCATTGTTTTTTAAAATGCGACCTGCTTGTTCGATGATAAGCCCGCCCAAGGTTTCGGCTTCGCCACCCGCACGTTCGATCAGGTCATGATGCGTTTCTCCTACAATTTTTAAAAAGTCATTTAACGAGGTCCGTCCTTCGAAAACGAAAGTGTGATCGTCACGTTTGGTAAAACTGATCTCGGTGTCGTCAAATTCGTCGGTAATATCACCCACAATTTCGACGGCTAAGTGCATTTTCATGCGTTGAAATTCTTGAAGCAAGTCGTTGATTTTCTTATTCTCCGGAACAAAAAAGGGTTTTCTTAAAATTTGCTTCCACTCAAATTCTGGCCCAGCATCTAAATGAGGCAAGAGGTCTTTGATGTATAAAATACCGATGATATTATCAGGGCTTTCTTGAAAAACGGGCATGCGTGAATAACCGACTTCGAGAATGCGCTTCATGACTTCCGGAAAGGCTTCATCGGCATCAATGTCTTCGACCTCGACACGAGGCGTCATGATTTCTGAAGCCTCGGTTTTACCAAACTTTACAATGCCTTCTAAGATTTTATGTTCGTCTTCAGAGCTGGTATGCTGCTTGGTCAGTGCGAGGGCTTGTTCGAGTTCGTCTGAATTGACACTCATGTTTGCTTTGGCATATTTTTGAATAAAATTGGTGCCCTTGACCAAGGCTTTTTTCATCCATGAAATAGGTGGGGTGCGTTCTAAAAAATAGAGGGGGTAGGACATCCATCGCACAACAAATAAAGCATTTCGGTTGGCAAAAATCTTCGGAACAACTTCACCAAAAAGTAATAGCAATAAGGTAATTCCAATTACTTCGACTAAAAAGCGCATTAGTTCTTGCCCTTTTTGAACCGGGTACACATCATTGAGAATGAAGGTTGATAAAATGACCACTCCAACATTGACAAAATTGTTGGTAATGAGCATGGTGGCAAGTAACTCTTGCGGCTTTGCAAGCAAATTCAAAATGAGTTTCGAACGCGAGGTGTTTTCTTGACGCAATTCCATGTTGTCTTTTGGACGTAACGAGAAAAAGGCGCTCTCGGAGCCCGAAATAAGCGCAGAAAGCAACAAAAGGACGCCAATAACAAGAAAATAAAGTAGGGTACTGCTGCCAAATCCGGCCTCAATGGCGGGTGTGTTGGTCAGCAATAGACTGGGAGGCTCTGTTAGACTCATAAGGATTAAAATGGCAAATCATCGGCCGCATCAGAAGCCAAACCAGTAAGCGGCGCAGGCGGCGTTGTTTTTACATCGTTGGCATAAGGTGCCGGTCGTTCGGATTGTTCGGGGCGTGACAAAATGGTTAGGTCGTCACCGACCACTTCGGTCGCATAGCGGACATTTCCTTCTTTATCGGTCCAAGAGCGTTTTTTTAGTTTTCCTTCAATGTACACTTTTGTTCCTTTTCGAAGGTATTTTTCGGCAACTTCTGCCAAACCACGCCAAAGAACGATGTCGTGCCAGTCCGTAATTTCTTTCTTTTCACCGCTGGTTTTGTCGTTGTAAATTTCGGAAGTGGCTAAAGGAAATGAAGCAACAACGGCTCCGTTATCGAGACGTCTGACGTCTGGATCTTTACCAAGATTTCCGATGAGGATGACTTTGTTAACGCTACCGTTCATAGTTCAAATCGAAATCAAGTATACTTATTTTTTTCGAAAAGTGCGTTTTTTTCCTGTTTTTGTCGGCTGATTGGCCGCAATTTCCAAACAGGCTTCAAGGCTAAGATCTTCGGCAACGGTGTCTTTAGGCAATTTAAAGTTGTCTTTTCCGATTTTCAAATAAGCCCCATAGCGTCCGTTTAATAGCTGGACATCGGGGCGTTCGTCAAAGGTTTTGATTTGCGCTTTTGCGGCTTCTTCTTGTTTCAGAACAAACAATTCAATGGCACGCTCTAACCCAATTGCCATCGGGTCTTCTTCTTTCGGAATCGAGCAAAAGGTTTTTCCAATTTGCACATACGGGCCAAAGCGCCCTACATTCACCTTGACATCTTGCGCTTCGTACTGGCCAAGAATGCGTGGTAAATCAAATAACTTTAACGCCTCTTCAAGGCGAATGGTACTGATCGATTGGTTGCCTTGAAGGGAAGCAAAACGGGCTTTTTCGCCATCTACTTTTTCGTCACCGATTTGGATCATGGGGCCAAAACGACCAATTCGGGCAATGACTTTACGTCCGCTTTTTGGATCTGTTCCCAGCTCGCGTTCGCCGGTAGCGCGGTCAGCATGCTCAAGTGTATTTTCGACGTTGAGGTGGAACGGTTGGTAGAAAGCATCCATCATGCTTGTCCAGATACGCTTTCCTTGCGCAATTTCATCGAACTCAGCTTCCACTTTTGCGGTAAACTGAAAATCCATGATTTGTTCAAAATGTGCCAGCAAGTAGTCAGTAACAACCATTCCGATATCGGTAGGGGAGAGCTTGTTGCGCTCTTTTCCGGTGGTTTCGGTTTTCGTTTCTTTCTCGATTAAACCTTGACTCAATTGCAGGTAAGTATACGAACGCAAATTACCTTCGCGTTCTTTCTTTTCGACGTAATTTCGTTTTTGAATGGTCGAAATTGTTGGGGCATAAGTAGAAGGTCGGCCAATGCCTAATTCTTCTAATTTCTTAACTAATGACGCCTCTACATAGCGCGACGGTGCACGTGAAAAGCGCTCGATAGCCGTAGCCATACTTAAGTTTACACGTTCCGAAACCGAAACTTTTGGCAAGAGCCCTTCTTCTTCGTTGTTGTCATCATCGTCTTCAAGACTCGACTCCATGTAAACTTTTAAAAAGCCATCAAACACAATGACTTCGCCTTTTGCGCTAAAGTACATTGAACCTGGCAAGCCGCCGATTCGCACTAATGTACGGTCTAATTTTGCTTGTGCCATTTGGCTGGCAATTGCACGTTTCCAAATGAGGTCGTACAAGCGCACTTCATCGCGGTCGCCATCAATAGCGGTCCGACTAAAATCGGTCGGGCGAATGGCCTCGTGTGCCTCTTGAGCGCCAGCGCTTTTGGTGCTGTATTTGGTTGGTTTTGAGTAATTTTCACCGTAAAGCTGCGCAATTGCTGTTTTGGCACTTGCTAATGCTGTATCCGATAAATTGACGCTGTCAGTACGCATGTAAGTGATTTGCCCCGATTCGTACAAGCGTTGGGCAACACTCATGGTTTTCGTAACAGAAAAACCAAGTTTTAAACTGGCTTCTTGTTGCAAAGTCGAGGTGGTAAAGGGTGCTGCTGCAGATTTTGTAACGGGTTTTTCTTGAACATCTTCAATAAAAAACGCGGCGGTTTTACAGGCTTCAAGTAAGGCTTGTGCTGCTTTTTCTGATTCAAGGTGCGTATTGAGTTCCGCTTTTAACAGGCCTGATGCCGCTTTAAATTGGGCATTGACCCGGAAAAAAGCTTCACTGTTAAAGGCTTCGATTTCGCGTTCGCGATCGACAATTAAACGCACAGCAACCGATTGCACGCGGCCGGCACTTAAGCTAGGGCGCACCTTTTTCCATAAAACTGGCGACAACTCAAAACCGACAATTCGGTCAAGTACACGGCGCGCTTGTTGCGCATCGACAAGCTCTTTGTTGATGTGTCGGGGATGTTCAATGGCACGCAAAACGGCTGTTTTGGTAATTTCATTGAACGTAATGCGTTTGGTTTCTTTGGTGTCGAGCCCTAAGGTTTCGTATAAGTGCCAAGAAATGGCTTCTCCTTCGCGGTCTTCATCGGTCGCGAGCCATACAGTTTGTGCTTCTTTTGCGAGTTTTTTTAATTCACTGACCACCTGTTTTTTGTCAGGGCTGACTTCGTATTGTGGTGCAAAATTGGAGGCGATATCGATGGCGAGGCCTTTTTTTGCCAGGTCACGGACATGTCCGAAACTTGATTTGACTACAAAGTCTTTTCCAAGGTAACCTTCAATGGTTTTTGCCTTGGCAGGCGACTCGACAATGACAAGATTTTTGGCCATAAAGAGAGTTTTGGGGACAAATGTAACTTGAAAACAATGCAAACGACAACTTGTTTGCTGCAATTTTTTTTCGCTTTTTTCCTTAACCATAGGTTAATTATTTTAAGTATGTCAATTTGTCAGTCGAATCAAAATGTCGTAATTTTGTCGGCTACTCAATTCAAACATGGAACACGGAAACAAAGTGATAGATGAATCGATTCAAGGAACTGCCCTTGAATTGCAGACGGCTGTTTCTTCAGAAAATGGCAAGAAATTATACGTAGAAAGCTACGGCTGTCAGATGAATTTCTCTGATAGCGAAGTAGTTGCATCGATTTTAGCCAATGAAGGCTATCAAACCACTCGCAACATCGACGAAGCCGATGTCATTTTATTAAATACCTGTTCGATCAGAGACAACGCCGAACAGCGGGTGCGCAATCGCCTGACTGAATTTCGCATCAAAAAAGAACGCCATCCCGATTTAGTGGTTGGGGTGTTGGGGTGCATGGCCGAGCGCCTCAAGAAAAATTTACTCGAAGAAGAAAAATTAGTAGACCTGGTAGCAGGCCCTGATGCGTACCGCGATTTGCCTAATCTGATCGAAGAAGTCGGTACGGGGCAAAAGGCGGTCAATGTGTTGCTGTCGCGTGACGAAACGTATGCCGATATTTCACCTGTGCGCTTGGACCAAGGCGGTATTTCTGCCTTCGTGACCATCATGCGAGGGTGCGACAACATGTGTTCGTTTTGTGTGGTGCCATTTACACGAGGTCGTGAACGTTCACGCGATCCTCAAACCATCGTTAACGAATGCCAAGACTTATTCGACAAAGGATACCGCGAAGTAACATTACTTGGTCAAAACGTCGATTCTTACCGCTGGAATCTCAGTGCTAAAGGCGAAATCAAAGACCCAACAGCACCAACCATCAATTTTGCACAGCTCATGGAAATGGTGGCCTTGGTTTCACCTGATTTACGCGTTCGCTTCAGTACCTCACACCCGAAAGACATGACCAACGATGTATTGGAGGTCATGGCGAAGTATGAAAACATTTGCCCTTACATCCATTTGCCTGTTCAATCGGGTAATAGCGAGGTGCTTTACCGCATGAATCGCGGTTACTCACGTGAGTGGTACCTCGATCGCATTGCTGCGATTCGTCGATTGGTGCCAGACTGCGCCATCTCGACCGATATTATTACAGGATTTTGTGGTGAAACCGAAGAAGAACACGCCGAAACCCTCAGCCTCATGGACATTGTGGCATACGATTTTGCCTATATGTTTAAGTATTCTGAACGGCCTAAAACATTGGCAGAGAGACGTTTTAAGGATGATGTGCCGGAAGAAGTCAAGGGGCGTCGTTTGAACGAAATCATTGAAAAACAATTGGCACACTCTTTGGCGTCGAACCAACGCCTAATCGGTACGGTTCAAAAAGTGCTCATCGAAGGAAACTCCAAACGTTCTGAAGCGCATTTATGCGGACGAACAGGCAGTAATGTCATGGTGGTATTCCCGAACAATGGGTTTCAAAAAGGAACTTACGTGATGGTGCGCATCGATGAATGTACTTCAGCAACCCTAATGGGCGAAGTCGTAGAGCGCTGTTAACTTTTGCGGATTTAACTGTTCAATTATGAATGTACAACAAGTCAAACAACGTTTTGGAATCATTGGCAATGCGCCTTTGCTTAATCGTGCACTTGAAGTAGCCATTCAAGTCGCGCCTACAGATATTTCGGTGCTCGTTACAGGCGAAAGCGGTACCGGTAAAGAAATCATTCCACAAGTCATTCATCAACTCAGTGCACGCAAACACGGCGAGTATATTGCAGTGAACTGCGGAGCCATTCCAGAAGGCACCATCGATTCCGAGTTGTTCGGTCACGAAAAGGGTTCGTTTACGGGCGCTCAAGGGAGTCGTCAAGGCTATTTTGAAGTGGCTAATGGCGGAACCATTTTTTTGGATGAGGTTGCCGAATTGCCGATGCAGACGCAAGTCCGTTTGTTGCGTGTTTTAGAAACTGGCGAATTTATCCGAGTGGGGGCCTCGAAGCCCGTCAAAACCAATGTGCGCGTTGTGGCAGCCACCAATGAAAACATGCTGCAAGCCATTCAGTCAGGTAAGTTTCGCGAAGATTTGTACTACCGTCTCAGTACGGTTCCGATTCAATTGCCTGCCTTGCGTCAACGTCCTGAAGACGTGCATTTGTTGTTTCGAAAGTTTGCCAATGACTTCGCAGAAAAATACCGCATGCCGGCAATTAAACTGACAGACGATGCCATTGATCAATTGCAACAATACCCGTGGCCAGGGAACATTCGCCAATTAAAAAACTTGGTCGAGCAACTTTCAGTCATTGAAACCGCTCGTGAAATAGACGCGCTTACATTCAGTTCTTACCTCACCCCTGTGCTGGAAAAGAGCAGTAAACTAACGGTCCAAGACCAAAGTCAAGATGCTATTTCGGAGCGCGAACTCATGTACAAATTTTTATTTGACATGAAAAAAGACCTCACCGAACTCAAGAAATTGGTGCTCGACATCGCCAGTGCCAATGCCTCTATTTCCTTGAATCCGGATCAGACTGCGGTCGTCAATCGCATTTACCAAGAAGTATACGACGAAGCCCCAAGCCCAACACGGATGCTAGCCGCACCTCCGGTACATGTCGAACTTCCAAGCAATTCAAGCATAAGTCAGGTACATCCAGAAGAAGAGTTTGCCACCCACGAAGAAGTCAACGAATCGTTAAGTTTAGAAGACCGTGAACGCGAATTGATTCAAAAAGCGCTCGAAAAGCACAAAGGCAAGCGCAAGTATGCCGCGCAAGAATTAGGTATTTCAGAGCGCACTTTATACCGAAAAATCAAAGAATTTCAATTAGCCGAATGAAACTACTTGTGCTTTTTGCCCTGATTTTAGTCGGTTTCAGTAGCTGCTGGCCCGAAGCATTTTCGTTTCGAGATACCGGTGGCATGCCCGACGAATGGCATACCTTTACAGTCCGTAACCTTGAAAATGAAGCGCCTAATTGTCCGCTTTCATTTCCCGCCTTGCTTTCAGAAAACATAAAAGACGGCGTTCAAAACAACACCCGATTGGCGCTGCAAACAAGCTACGGAAAAGGTGAAGTAAACATCGAAGGTAAAATCACTGGGTATCAGGTGCAGCCCGTGGCTATTCAAGGTTCTGACAACGCCACCAGTAACCGCTTAACCATGACCTTGCAATTCAACATACACATCACCACACCAAAAGAAGAGGATTGGCAGTTAGTCAGCACGCGCTTTTCCGATTTTAGTGCCGGAACCAATCTTGCCGATGTGGAACGCAAGTTATTTGATGAGATATCTGCACAAGTTGTACAAGATGTCATCAATAAATTGTACAGTAATTGGTAATTTTAGGCACATGTTGAGCAGTCAAGAACTTCATTACCAATTACAACATCCGCACGAATGCACCTCCGCGCAGCTCGATGATTTTCGGACCCTAACTGAATTGTATCCGTATACGCCAAGCTTTTCGATTTTGTACCTCAAAACACTGGCAAATGCCAAAGATGTGCGTTTGGCGAATCAGGTAGAGAAGCTTGCTTTTAAAATTGCCAATAGGGCTTTGCTCTATGAATTGCTGCAACAACTCAACGAAACACCACAAGCAAGTGAAGCACATCTGCCAAACGAAACACCACAGCTAAGCGAATCGCCACAACAAAGCGAATCGCCGCAAGAAACAGCAGTACCGCTGCAACCAACAACTGCGGTACTTCCCGAACTCGATGAGCTTGAAAAAGGAATTTTATCGGGGGTGATTGCCACTTCCTTTTTAGAATTGGCGCACGATGCAACTGCCGAATTACCAGAAGATACCTTAGTCGCCCCGACGCCTATCATCCCGCTTCACACTCCAGAAAAAGTGACAACGAAGTCGCTTCAAGAAACAGCACCAACAACTGCACGTAGCTTTTCAGATTGGCTTCATTTCAATGAAGCGTCGCCAGACGCTAAACCAGACTTTGTCGAAATTGAAAAGCCTAAAGCCACCTTTTATTCGGCTAGTAAAAAAGCAAAAGAAAGCCTCGATGCCCAACAAACACCCGTCTCCGAAACCTTGGCGCAAATCTATGCCTTGCAAGGAAATATCGCAATGGCCATTAAGGCTTATGAGCAATTAAGTTTGCTTAATCCGGAAAAAAAGAGTTTCTTTGCAACTCAAATTAAAAACTTAACGAAAAAACTCACCTAATCATGGTCGGAATCCTCTCATTTTTAGTGATCGTAGCAAGCGCATTGCTTATTTTAGTTGTCTATGTTCAAAACCCAAAAGGTGGTGGCTTAAGTTCTGATTTTGGAGGCGCGGCCCAATTAGGAGGTGTACAACGCACCAACGAACTCATTGATAAAATGACGTGGGGTTTAGCTGCTGTTATCTTGGTCTGTAGTTTGGCCATTTCAATTAGTCAACCAAAAGCAGCGAAACCGGTACAAGCCCAGCCTACCCAACAACAACAAAATCCTGCACAAGGCCAAGGCCAAAACCAAGGTCAGCAATAAGCAGTCTTTTTTAATCTTTGAAAATGTCAGTATGTCACCCATACTGACATTTTTTTTACCCAAACGTGAAAATTTGACGCACTTTGGTGCTTGGCATGTTTTTCGTGATTTCGGCAGCAGTTAAAAATTTATATACATGTCAGTTCATTTTAAACCTTTGGCAGACAGAGTTCTGGTAGAACCTGCGCCAGCAGAACAAAAAACAGCGAGTGGAATCATCATCCCAGACACCGCAAAAGAAAAACCATTGCGTGGAACCGTTGTCGCAGCTGGTTCCGGAAAAAAAGATGAGCCGATGTCGGTAAGCGTTGGCGATGCAGTGTTGTATGGCCAATATGCCGGCACCGAAATTAAAATTGATGGGAAAACCTTCCTCATCATGCGCGAGTCAGACATTTATGGAATTTTCTAATTAGTAAAAATTAACGAAAAATGGCGAAAGAAATTTATTTCGACGTAGAAGCACGCGAAAAGCTTAAAAAAGGAGTCGATGCATTAGCAAATGCAGTAAAAGTGACCCTCGGTCCAAAAGGCCGCAACGTAGTGATTGGTAAAAAATTTGGAGCACCGCACGTTACCAAAGATGGCGTCAGTGTTGCCAAAGAAATTGAGCTCAAAGATGTCATTGAAAACATGGGTGCTCAAATGGTCAAAGAAGTGGCGTCTAAAACAGCAGACATTGCCGGGGACGGAACAACTACCGCGACGGTTTTGGCACAAGCAATTGTGACAGCAGGCCTGAAAAACGTAGCTGCCGGAGCCAACCCAATGGACCTCAAGCGCGGTATCGATAAAGCGGTTGCTGAAGTGGTTAAAAACCTCCGCAAACTTTCAAAAGAAGTCGGGAAAGACAACAGTAAAATCGAGCAAATTGCCACCATTTCAGCCAACAATGACAGCACAATCGGAAAGCTCATTGCCGAAGCCATGAAAGTTGTTGGTAACGATGGAGTGATTACTGTAGAAGAAGCAAAAGGCACCGAAACTGAAGTCAAAACGGTAGAAGGAATGCAATTTGACCGCGGTTATTTATCGCCTTATTTTGTAACGAATGCCGAAAAAATGATCACTGAAATGGAAAATCCATTGATTTTGATCTCTGAAAAGAAAATTTCGAGCATGAAAGAATTGCTTCCGATCTTAGAGCCTGTGGTTCAGGCCGGAAAGCCGCTTTTGATCATCGCTGAAGATGTCGATGGCGAAGCGCTTGGCACCCTCGTAGTGAACCGCTTGCGCGGATCGTTGAAAGTAGCAGCAGTGAAAGCTCCTGGTTTTGGCGATCGTCGAAAGGCAATGTTAGAAGACATCGCGATTTTGACAGGCGGAATGGTGATTTCAGAAGAACGCGGCATGACCCTCGAAAATGTCACAATGGACATGCTTGGTTCGGCGCAAAAAATCGAAATCGACAAAGACAATACGACGGTCATTAACGGAAAAGGAAAAAAAGCAGACATTCAAGCACGTGTCGCTCAAATTCGTGCCCAAATCGAACAAACCACTTCCGATTACGACCGTGAAAAACTGCAAGAGCGTTTGGCTAAATTAGCGGGAGGCGTTGCTGTATTGTATGTTGGTGCACCAACCGAAGTCGAAATGAAAGAGAAAAAAGACCGAGTCGACGATGCACTTGCTGCAACACGTGCCGCTGTTGAAGAAGGAATTGTACCGGGTGGAGGCGTGGCTTTGATCCGTGCGATCGAAACACTCGACAAATTAAAAGGTGACAACGAAGACGAAATGACGGGGATCCAAATCGTCAAGCGTGCCGCAGAAGAACCGTTGCGTCAAATCATTGCCAATGCAGGTGGTGAAGGCGCAGTGATTGTTCAAAAAGTGCGCGAAGGAAAAGACGACTTTGGTTACAACGCTCGTACCGAAACCTACGAACCACTTTACAAGTCTGGTGTCATTGACCCTACAAAAGTGACGCGTATTGCAGTTGAAAACGCTTCAAGTATTGCCGCAATGTTGCTCACGACAGAATGTGTTATTGCTGACGAGCCAGAAGAAAGCAACCCTGCAGCGGCAATGGCCGGAATGGGCGGAGGCATGCCAGGAATGATGTAAGACGCTAGAGCCTTCGGGCTCTTTACATTTCTTTCTTCCCGATTGTTTTCGGATAGTGAGAAATGCCTTTATATAAAGCCACCTTCGGGTGGCTTTTCTTATTTTTGCACATGTGCTATAGCAATTCATCGACTTCGACTACGGCCCAATTGGCCGAACGTTTTCAAAAACTGAGGCCAGTACAAGGGTCTGAATTACAGTATTTTTTTGCTTCAGGTTTTCAGTTTCCGACCTGGAATGTGATCACCAATGAGCCCGTTATTCAGCAAATGCGATGGGGGCTCGTTCCCAATTGGTACAATGGCAATAATTGGATGGAATTCGCATCAAAAACACTCAATGCACGGCAAGAGTCGCTAACGGAAAAAGCTTCCTTTAAGCACCTAGTGAATCGCAATCGATGCTTGGTGCCTTCTACCGGTTTTTTTGAATGGCAAAGTAATGGAAAGCAAAAAACGCCTTTTTTCGTAAAAGATGCGCAGCAAGCTATTTTTTCGATTGCTGGGCTTCATGATACCTGGTTCAATGGTTCAACAGGTAAGCTCGATGCAACGTTTACACTTCTGACCACCGAAGCCAATGCCTTTATGGCCGAAATTCATAATACAAAAAAACGCATGCCTCTTATTTTATCGATCGACGAAGAAGCCTTGTGGTTAAAAGGAGCCATTCAATTGGAGCAACTTGCCCTGCGAACAACGATTCAGTTAGAAGCCTGGGAGGTAGATAAAAAACGCTTATTAAGTCCGCGTGCGAATGTGGCAGCTGTTCAAGATAAATACCAGCGTCAAATTGGAAAACAAACGGGCTTATTTGATTAACTTTGGCATTGCATTTGCAAGTTGTCTGCGCATGAAAAAACTGATTTACTTTTTTATTTTGCTTCTCGGGGTGCTTTCCGCTTGCATCGAAATTTCAGATGACCTAACGCTTCATAACGATGGCACCGGGACACTCAAATACAAAATCAACCTCAGTCCAAGTAAAGTCAAAATTAATTCCATCTTGGCCCTCGATAGCCTCGATGGTAAAAAAGTGCCTAGCACAGCCGATATCTCAGAAAAAATCAAAGAGTTTGTCAAGATTCTTGATGCGCAATCCGGAATTTCGAATGTACTTATTGAAGAAAATTACACCGATTATATCTTTAAATTTTCATGTGATTTTGCAAGCATTAGTCAGCTCCAAAATGGCTTGCGTCAGAGCATCGAATTGATTTCAAAAGAAAAGCTAGGTCCCGAAGCCGACGAAAACTGGCTTTTCTGGGATGGAAACAAACTCAAACGCTCCATTCCTTCTTATGTAGAAGCAAAAATTAAAAGCTACAAACACGAAGACCTCGAATTATTAAAAGAAGGGAGCTACACTACCATCACACGCTTTGACCGACCCATCCAAAGTGCCGAAAATTCATTGAGCACCATTAGTAAAAATCAACTGGCTGTCATGATCAAAGCCAATGCGTTTAGCGTAAAAGAAAATCAATCACTTTTAGAGAATACAATTGTGCTCACACCAAGATGAGAATTGCACAGAATGATTAACTTCGTGTACTAATTCGTTTTCGCGTGAAGCCACTTCTTAAGTTTGTTTGTGGGGCTTTGGTAGCCACACTTTTTTCGAGTCAGGCGATGGCTCAGTCTACAGCCCTGTTGTCCGAGCATTTCATTCCGCGCGATGCCGTGACGGTGTTCAGCATCAACAACATTAGCCTTCTGCAAAAAATCTCCATGGACGAGCTCGTTCAGTACGAATTCATGGAAGAAGTGCATCAAGAGTTATTCGACGGCTCTACTTCTGGCAAAACGCTCAAAGATGCAGGCCTCGATTTCAACCAACGCCTCAATTTATTTTACGGAAAATCCAACCAAACCGAACTGACTGGCTTTACTTTTGGGGTTTCCAACAAAGCCAATTTGTTTCAAGTCTTTGACGATTTTGAGCGTCTAGAAACTTCCGTTCCTGGCCTCGAATTGTATGGTACCTTTTTCAATAACTTATTGATTTTTGGCAACGAAGCGGTGCTTGTCCGTATCGAACCAACTATGGAACACATTGATCAAATTACGGACTCGATTTGGTATGCCCGGGGTAACGAAATGCCCTTCGATTTGTTTGACGAAGATCAGGGCGAAGAAGAGGTACTCAATGAGCAAGAGTTTAACACAAGCAACAAACTCGAAGAAAACCAAGCATTTCCGGAAGCTACCGAAGACCCATTAAGTAAAAATTACTACGAACTGCGCGATAGTGTGCAAGTGATGTTGCAAGAACAGCAATTAGAGCGATTGATTCAAGAATTATTTGTTTCCAAACTCAATTTAGTGGATTCTGATCCGCGTCTGGCACAGCAACTTAGCCACAATGCAGAGGGCGCTTTTTACCTTGATAATTCGCGCAATTTCGAAAAGTCACAAGGCTTGTGGTATTTTCAGACGGTCTTGCCCAGTCTTTATCACGACATCCAAGAGTTATATACCGGCAATGTCATTTTAGGCGATTTGTTTTTGCGAAACAATCTTGTTGAATTTGACATCGAAGCCCAATATGGCCCTCAATTAGGCAGCATTTATGCCGAAATGAACGATTCACGCTTTGACAAAAATGTACTCAAGTACATACCAGCAACGAGTACGGGTTATTTCACCTATAATGTCAATATGCGTCAGGCTTACGAGCAGGCATATAAAGTGATCATGCCGATTTTGTCGGACGAAAAAAATGCGCAAATTGCCATGAATGTCCTAACCATTGAATTGCTCAATGAATTGGTCAATAAAGATGCCTTATTTAGCACCTACAAAGGAAGCATGTTTGGTAGTTTTAACGGCGTCAAAAAGGTGAAAACCAAAAAAATTGAGTTTTACTACGACGAAGAAACCTTTGAATATGGCGAGCGCGAAACCGAAGCCGAAGAAGAGATGCCTATTTTTACCTTAGGTTTTTCAACGGCGCGTCCGGACATCCCCGATTTGGTCTTGAAGCAATTGAGCCGCCTGACATCGCGCATGAAAAACTGTGGCGCTTATTGGCGTTTTGAAAATGCCATTCTCGATGCAGCCCCTTTGTTTATCCTCAATCAAAATGGCTTGCTTATTTTAACCAACGACGAAGATTTAGCGATCAACCACAGCAAAGGCTATGGCAAAGAAGCGTTAGGAGCAAGTGCCAAACACAAGGCGCAAAAAAGTGGGTTTATGTATGGCCACGTCAATATTGCTGAAACACTCAATCGTTTTCCGACCGAAATGTTAAGTCCGCGCAATGCCGAAATCATGAGTTCATTAAAAGGAAAATCTGGCGACTTGGAATTAAGTTCAAGTGAAACTACACCAGAAAAAACAAGCTTTAAACTGACCTACACTTACCTCGGAGAAGAAACAAGTGGCAAGCACTTGCTCGACTTAGTCAATTCACTCTACCTGATCTACACGCTCAATCCGTAGTTATGTACCGCAAATTACTCACGATTATTTTTGTCGCTGGGGGTTTAGGTTTGGTCTTGTTTGTCAAGTCC
Organism: Bacteroidota bacterium; assembly: GCA_039800565.1. Taxonomy (GTDB): domain Bacteria; phylum Bacteroidota; class Bacteroidia; order Flavobacteriales_D; family Crocinitomicaceae; genus UBA952. Next base: position 24,312 of record JBDLQL010000029.1, read on the forward strand.
TTTCTATTCGAAAAGCCAACACCGCCGCGTTTAGTGGATCGCTTGCCAAGCGCTGATTTTTTAGGAAAAGCCAATATCTTAGAATTAGCTAAAGAAACAAGTGCGATGTTGCAATACAACAAACTCTCGATGCGTGACTTCACGACCTATGAGTTTTTGTTGGGGCAAGGAAAGCAATATGGGATTGATTTGCAAGAAAACCTATACTTGTTTGCCAACGAAAATGGCAATTGGGGTGTCTTACTGAAACTGACCGACAGCTCAAAGGTTTCGGCAGCAATCGAGCGCCTTAGAAACTACGCCACCATTACCGATTCAAGCATTGACAACAACCGCTTCTTTTACATTCAAAAAGAACAGTCTTACTTGCATTATGGCAAAGATTATGTGCTTATTTACCAAGGAAACCAATTCTTAAAAACCCTCAATCAAGTGCTCTCGGCACATTACCGAGGCATTGATCCTGCTTGGAAACGCTTCTTAAAACAACCCCATTTTCGCGACGAACATTTAGTGATTTATGCGAATTGGCCAAAGCTCAAACAATTTGACATCGAAACGGCCATGTTTGCCCACGATTCAGACTCCTTAAGCTTTAAATTGAAATCGTATATAAAGAAAAAAACGCCGCTCTATTTTGCACAAAAACAAAATCAAAAGGCGCTTGGCTACCATGCCAATGGAGCTTCTGGTAAAATGATTGACATTCATCTTGATATCGATGAATTTAGGCAACAAAAACAAGATTCTGTCTATGTACAACTTGCCAAATTAGGGCGCAAATTTGGGTTTCCGTTCGAAGCATTTATTCGGGCATGGAATGGCGACTTAGCGTATCAAGAAGGTGGCACACAAGTCATTCCGGTGCGTTACATCGAAACCGTCCTTGACGAAGATTTCAATGAGACCGAAGTGGAACGCCTTCGTTACGATACTGTTCCGGCCTTTTCGGTGTTACTTTCGTTGAATCAGTTTGGCCCACAGTTTATAGGTAAACTCGCCAAAAAAGGCTTGCTCAGACAAGATGGCGATGCCTATCGTTTTTTATTTTCGCCTCCGCTTAAGTTTTCAAAAGTAGGCCCGACTTATCAGTATTATTCAGGAGCCATTGCTCCGCGCTTACAGTACAGCACTGCCAATCATGTACTCTGGAAATACCAAGGCACAAACTACTATTTCCGGATTGACAAATTGACGCGCTATGAAATCTTTGGAAGTTTGCAAATCCCGGTGCGCCATTTGTTGCGCAAAAACAAATTGATTTAATTCGGATGCGCCGCTATAAATTGATCGGCATTGGCTTCGATGTAATTCAAGATGGAAAGAATTTCGTCGATTTCGTTTGATGAAACCAAGTTGGTTCGGTATTCTTTAAAGTGGGCAATGCCTTTAAAATAATTGGTGTAATGCCGTTTCATTTCGGCAATTCCGAGCTTCGGGCCTTTCCACTTGATGCTCATTTCTAGGTGCGACTTGCAGGCCTGAACACGATCTGATATGCTTGGCCCCGCTAGTTCGGTACCGGTCGCTAAAAAATGCTTGATTTCTTGAAAAATCCAAGGATAGCCAATCGAGGCACGGCCAATCATAATGCCGTCTACGCCATAGCGATTTTTGTATTCGAGCGCTTTTTGTGGGCTGTCAATATCGCCGTTTCCGAACACCGGAATGCGCATGCGCGGGTTGTTCTTTACTTCGCCAATGAGTGTCCAGTCAGCCTCGCCTTTGTACATTTGTTTGCGCGTGCGCCCATGGATTGAAATGGCTTCTATGCCAATATCTTGCAAGCGTTCAGCGGCATCTACAACATTCTTCGTTTCGTCGTCCCAGCCCAATCGTGTTTTGACGGTTACAGGTAAAGAAGTAGCCTTGACAATCGCTTCGGTCATGCGGACCATTTTTGGAATGTCTTGAAGAATACCTGCACCCGCACCTTTGCAAGCGACTTTTTTGACAGGGCAGCCATAGTTGATGTCGAGTAAGTCGGGCTGAACTTTTTCGATGATTTGAGCAGATTGCACCATGCTTTCGATGTCTGAACCGAAAATCTGAATGCCAATTGGGCGTTCGTATTCGAAAATATCAAGTTTCTGAACGCTTTTGGCAGCATCGCGAATCAGCCCTTCAGACGAGATGAACTCGGTATACATGAGGTCAGCCCCGTATTTTTTGCAAAGCGCCCGAAAAGGAGGGTCACTCACATCTTCCATAGGAGCCAATAACAGCGGGAATTCGCCGAGTTCGATGTCTCGAATTTTTGCCATCTTATTTTTTAAAGTAAGCAGGACGCTGCGTTTCGAGTTCTTTGAGGTAGTTTTTTAGTTGCTGTTCGTTTTGCGACTTTAAGATCATTAACATGTTGTCGGCTTCCACAACAATATAATCATGCAAGCCATCGAGCAACACCAGTTTGTCTTTTGGCATATGCACCAAACAATTACTCGAGTCGAAGGCAAAAACGTTGTCACCGATGAGTGAATTTTGTTGTTCGTCTTTTGGCAAGTGTTCGGTCAATGAGCCCCAAGTTCCGAGGTCTGACCAATCAAAATCGGCCAATACAACCGATACATTCTTGGCGTGTTCCATGACCGCAAAATCGATGGAAATGTCTTCACATGCTGCAAAGGCCTTTTGTAAAAATTGGACTTCACGTGCACTACCATAAGCGGCGATATCTTGTGTGAAAAGTTGGTGTAATGCTGTTTGGTGTTGTTCAAGGGCCGCTAAAATCACGTCAGAGCGCCACACAAAAATTCCGGCATTCCAATAAAAATTTCCGGCGTTTAAGAAAGATTGCGCTGTTGCGAGGTCTGGTTTTTCACGAAACTGAATAACAGGTGTGGCAGTTCCTTTTTGAGGCGCACTTGCCGCATCAAATTCAATGTAGCCATATCCGGTATCTGGTCGGCTTGGTTCGATACCGAGGGTTACTAACTGACCGCTTTGCGCCGTTTCGATGGCACTTTCGATAATTTGTTTAAAGCGTTGTTCGTTGACGATCAGGTGATCAGAAGGTGAAATGACAAGGGTTGCATTGGGGTTTAGTGCATTGATTTTTGCAGCTGCATAGGCAATACACGGTGCCGTATTTTTACGCATTGGCTCGCATAATACTTGAGCAGCCGAAAGTTCGGGCAATTGCTCGAGCACCAAGGCTTCGTAAGCAGTATTGGTCAGGATGTAGATATGCTGTGGCTCGATAAAACGTGTCATGCGCTCAAAAGTGAGGCGCAAAAGTGATTTTCCGATACCTAAGACATCTAAAAATTGCTTCGGTTTTTGCGGGGTAGATAGCGGCCAAAAGCGGCTTCCGACGCCACCAGCCATAATGAGGCCATAGGTGTTTGAGTTATTCATGATTTTTTACTTGAACGTGAGCTAACGCATGAACCAGATAGGACTTTCCTGTCTGAAGTTCGGTGCAAAGATAACGACTTCTGCGAAGAAGTCCTTTTTCAAAGGTTTTACCATTAAGACTAAAATGACTTAAGTGCGGAAGTTGTTCAAGAACTAAGCCTTGCTGCGTGTCGTAGCGCTTCAAGCTACGGTGCAATTGCAAATCGGTACAACTCGAGGCTTTCGTATTCGTGAAACTCTTCCAAAGCGCTGCCTCGAGGTCTTTTGGCAAGTGCCCACTTTCTAAAACGGGTAAAAGCCGTTGGCGGAATGCTTGTTTCCATTCGTCGCCATGTGCCTGAATGCGCGGGCCAAATTGACGAAACGCATCGAGGTGTGCCAATTCGTGCAGTGCGGTTACTAAAAAACTATACGGATTGAGGTCGCCATTTATTGTAATAACAGGTGTTTCATGACCTTGCGGGAGGCGAAAGTCGCCCAATTTACTTTTTCTGCTCTTGACAATTCGAAAACGCACGTTGGCCTCGAGTACACAATCGGTCAGGTATTCGGCAAATGCCGCAGGGACATAGCGCTGAAAGGTTGTTAGAAAAGCATGGCGTTTCGATTCCATCACAAAGCAAAGATAATCAGCATCGGGATTGAAGGCACGAGCGAGCAAAATATTGTGTAATTTAGTCCTGTGAAATCTTTAGCACAACTCGGAAAGTACATGCTCATGTTGACGGTCGTCTTCAAGAAGCCCAACAAATGGAAGTACTATTTTCAGCGCACCATCAATGAAATAGAGTTGATCGGTGTCAATTCCTTGCCCATTGTCGCCCTCATGTCAACTTTCATGGGAGGTGTCATCGCCCTGCAAACGGCATCAAATATGGAAAGCCCGTTGTTGCCCGATTATACGGTCGGTTACATTACGCAATCGAGTACCATTTTAGAATTTTCGCCTACCATCATTTCCTTGATTTTGGCGGGAAAAGTGGGTTCGAATGTCGCTTCAGAAATCGGCACCATGCGTGTAACCGAACAAATTGATGCGCTCGAAATCATGGGGATCAACTCGCTTAATTACCTCGTGCTCCCCAAAATTACGGCGGCAGTGTTATTTTTTCCGGTACTCATTGTTTTTTCGATGGCTCTTTCATTATTAGGAGGTTGGTTTTCTTTATTAATTTCTGACCTCACTACCACCGAAATTTATGTGCTCGGTATCCGTTCCTTTTTTGACCCGTACCACATTACATATGCCCTTACCAAGACCTTCATCTTTGGTTTTTTAATTGTATCGATTGCCTCTTTTTATGGCTATTATGTAAAGGGCGGCTCGCTTGATGTAGGCAAAGCCTCGACGCAAGCGGTGGTCACGAGTAGCATTGCCATTTTGATCTCTAACTTTGTACTGACTCAATTAATGTTGTTGCCATGATCGAAGTAAAAGGCCTCAATAAAAGCTTTAATGGGCAGCACGTCTTATTTGACATCAACCATGTCTTTGAAGAAGGCAAAGTCAATTTAATTATTGGGCAGTCTGGTCAAGGAAAATCGGTGTTGGCTAAATGCATGGTCGGGTTGTACGAAGCCGAACAAGGCGAAGTCCTGTTCGATGGCCGAAATTTTAGCAGCATGGATCGCGAAGGGCGCAGCCTAATTCGCCAAGAAATTGGCATGTTGTTTCAAGGTGCTGCATTGTTCGATTCGATGAGTGTCGAAGAAAACGTGATGTTTCCGCTACGAATGTTTACCAACATGACCCGCGGTGAAATGCAAGCTCGCGTCGATTTTTGCCTCGACCGTGTCAATTTGGCCGGCCGCAATAAGTTATTTCCGGCCGAATGTAGTGGTGGGATGCAAAAACGCATTGGTATTGCACGTGCCATTTCCATGAATCCACGCTATTTATTTTGCGACGAACCCAACTCTGGCCTCGATCCAAAAACTTCGATTGTCATCGATGGGCTTATTAAAGACATTACTGCCGAATTTAATACCACAACGGTCGTTATTACCCACGACATGAACAGCGTCATTGAAATAGGCGAAAACATTATTTTTATCCATCAAGGAAAAAAATGGTGGCAAGGGAATAGCGAGTCAATTATCACGACAGACAATCCAGAGATTGGTAGTTTTGTATACGCCTCTGAATTCATGAAAGAAATTCGCAGCTTGCTTCAAAAAAAGCGCCCATAAAAATTCCTGCATCTTTTTTTGTAATCTCAAAAAAATCGTATCTTTGCATCCCCGAAAGGGCATACTACCATGCGGATGTGGTGAAATTGGTAGACACGCCAGACTTAGGATCTGGTGCCGAGAGGTGTGCGGGTTCGAGTCCCTCCATCCGCACAAAAGGTCTCGTTAGACGAACGAGGCCTTTTTTTTTAACAAAAAAAAACGCGTTTAAAAAGTTGAACATGAAGGTAACACGTCAAGAAGTCGATGCTCAAAATGGCATCTTAAAAGTAGCAATCGAAGCAGCAGATTATCAAGATAAAGTAAAGGCAGCTATCGATAAATACCGTCGTACTGCTAAAGTTCCAGGATTCCGTCCGGGTCATGTTCCGATGCAACTTATTCAAAAACAAGTTGGGCGTTCTGTATTAGCCGAAGAGCTCAACAAGCTTACCAACGACGCACTTTACAAGTTCATCATTGACGAAAAATTAGACATTCTTGGCAATCCAATGCCAATCGAAAATGGCGTTGTAGGTAGCTTTGAAAATCCTGCTGACTTTGAATTCAGTTTCGAAATTGGCTACAGCCCAGCCTTTGAATTGCCGATCTCTGCCAAATCAAAATTTGATTACACAACGGTTAAAATTGACAAAGCACTCATCACCAAGCAGGTCGAAGATTTACGTCGCCGTTATGGCAAACTAATGTCTGCCGAAGAAGTAGGCGCCAAAGATATGGTCTTAGGTAAGTTTGAAGAATTAGATGGTAAAGCCATTAATGAAGGTGGAATTAGCCATTCGAGCACCATCTCAATGGAATTCTTAGAAAACAAAACAGCCATTAAAAACCTTACCGGTAAAAAAGTCAACGAAAGCCTTGACCTTGACCCGAAAACGGTTTCTAAAGGCCCTGAAGATGCGGCAGCAATGCTTGGCATGAGCCCAGAAGCTTATGCCGATTGCACTTCAAAATTCCGTTTCACCATTACCGACATCAAGCGCATGGAAATGGCTGAACTCAATGAAGAGTTTTTCCAAAAATTATTCGGAGACGATGTCAAAAAAGAGGCCGAAATGAACAAGCGCATCGAGGCGGACTTAGCACGTATGTTCGAAGACGATGCTGACCGCTTATTGACGCGACGCGTTTATGAGTTCTTGCTTGAAAAAACAGACATGAAGTTTCCGGAAACGTTCTTGAAGCGTTGGATCAAAGAATCATCAGAAAAACCAGTTTCTGACGAAGACCTTGACCGTGAATTTGCGGCGTACTTAACCTCATTGAAGTGGCAATTGATCCAAACCAAGATCTTTAAAGACAATAACATTCAGCTTACTAACGAAGAGGTGATTGGCTTTACAAAGTCTTTAGTGATCGGAAACTACGCCCAATACGGCATGCCTGCTCCAGACGATGCCGAACTTACTGAAACGGCTCAACGATTATTGCAAAACAAAGAGCAAGCCAACGGGATTTACGACCGTTTAGCCGAGCAAAAATTGACACAGTACTTTAAGGAAACAATCAATCTTAGCAAAAAAGAAGTGAGCTACGACGATTTTGTAGCGCTTGCAAACGCTTAAGTACGATTCCAATCCAATACGCTTAACGGATGCTCAGGTTTTGAGCGCGCGTAAGCATTCTTGACACTTTTAATAAGCGCTTCGCTGTGCGCTGTTTTCATGCTGCGTTGCGGGATTAATCCCATAATTTCGCGTGCAGGTGCGGCTTGCGTTCCATTCAGTTTTTTGATTCCTTTTTTTTGTGCATGATTCAATTTAAAATGGGCAGGCACCAAGGTGTATCCTCCATTTTTGTCGACCATATCTAACAAGAGAGGTAAGTTGCCTCCTTCATAATCCCAATCAGTTGCGTGTTGTTCATGAAGTTGGCAGAAATGCAGCATTTGCGTGCGCAAACAATTGCCTTTTGTCAAAAACCAAGGATGCAGTTGTTGCAATTCTTCAAGCGAAATTTCTTGCTGTGGGTGCGCCGGGCAATAAATAAAGATCTCTTCTAAATAAATTGGAATGCTGCGCAAACGCGGGTCCTGATGTGGTCCGGCAATAAACGCCAAATCAATTTCTTTGCGCTCAAATGCATCAAGTACTTCTGTTGTTTTCAGCTCTCGTATCCGAAAAGTTAAATCCGAAAATGTACGGCGCCATTCATAAAAGAGGTCAGGTAGTAAGTAAGCCGCAATGGTCGGAATGATGCCGATCCGAATTTCTTCCTTTAGGGTTCCTTTCAGCTGATCGGATAAACGTTTGATTTTGTCATGTTCGGCCAGAAGTTCACGTAAAATAGGGAGCAATTGTTTGCCTGCTTCCGTCAGACATAAAGGCGTTTTGTCGCGATTAAAAACCGCATATGGAAATCATATAGATAATATCAATGTAAATATAGAATAAATCGAAATAATAAATAATACTTCAGAAACCAATTCCCCGTAACTTTGTTTCAAATTAGTAATCAATTAAAACAACTCTTATGTCCACTTTAGTCGGAAAAAAATTCCCAGACATCACGGTCAAAGCAATTGACGAAATGGGTGATGCATTTCAATTGAACGTGCTTCAAAAAGCCGTTGAAAACAACAAAAAAGTTGTGCTTTTCTGGTATCCAAAAGACTTTACATTTGTATGCCCAACTGAAATTCATGCGTTCCAAGAAGCAGCTGCTGAATTCGAAAAACGCAATACAATTGTCATTGGAGCTTCATGCGATACAGCAGAAGTGCACTTTGCTTGGTTAAATACCGCGAAAAACAACGGCGGAATCGAAGGCGTTCGTTTTCCATTAATCGCCGATTCTACACGTTTATTAGCGCAAGAATTAGGTATTTTGGACTACGACATGTTTGACGAAGACAACATGGCTGGCGACAACGTTCCTTACCGTGCAACTTATTTATTAGACGAAACCGGAATGGTATTCCATGAGTCAGTGAATCACTTCCCTGTAGGTCGTAATGTACATGAGTACATTCGTTTGATCGATGCCTTTACGCATGTTCAAAAACATGGTGAAGTTTGTCCGGCAAACTGGGAAGAAGGAAAAGATGCGATGAACGCTAACCGCGATGGCGTTGCTTCTTACTTGAGTAATCATTAATCATTCACGTTTCAATCAACGTCATGTTTCAAGAACTTACAACAGATAGTCTCGATCAGGTTTTGCAAAGCAATGCACAAGTCATGGTGCAATACGGTGCCGGCTGGTGTGGTAATTGCAAAATCACCAAGCCCAAGTTTAAACGCCTTGCTGAAGAAAACCCGACCATTGCTTTTGTTTATGTGGATGCCGAGTTGTATCCAAACTCTAGAGCTTTTGCCAACGTGAGTAACTTACCTACGTTTGCGGCGTTTGCCAATGGTTCGCTGCAAGCAGAGGCGCAAGGTAACAAAGTAGAAACCATTCAAGAAGTCCTACATGCGCTTACCAGTCATTAAACATATTGTTGAGTTCATTGAACAAAACGACGAAGATTATGTCAATGAAACCATGGAAACCCTCGAAAATTTAATCGAGGCTCCAGGAATCAAAGATGAAGAACTCGATGTTATTGGCGAATTGTTATCCAATTTTTCGGGTGCCATCGAAGTTCACAAAGACATCCAATCCGGTACGCCCAAACGCGAGGCACTTAATGCCTTTATGAAGCGGGTCACGGGTTCGATCAACTGATAAAAAACCACCTTCGGGTGGTTTTTTTATGCCTATCTTTGCGCCATGTCAGATTTACTTACCAAACTGGAAGCCATCCATTACCGCTTTGTCGAAGTCGGTACGCAAATTACAGACCCCGATATTATATCGGACATGGAGCGCTATGTCAAGCTGAATAAAGAATACCGCGACTTAGAGTCGCTCGACCAAATGTACTTTGCGTACAAAAACGTCTTGGACAACATAAAAAGTTCGCGCGAATTACTCGAGATCGAAACAGACCCTGAGATGCGCGAAATGGCAAAATCAGAAATCGATGAACTCGAGACCAAACGCCCCGAAATGGAAGAGGAAATCAAGCTGATGCTGATTCCGAAAGACCCAGAAGACGATAAAAATGCCATCTTAGAATTGCGTGCTGGTACTGGTGGCGACGAAGCCTGTATCTTCGTTGAAGATGTTTTTCGGATGTATACCATGTATTTTAAAGCGATGGGTTGGAACTACGAAGTCTTGAACTCATCTGAAGGATCGGTCAAAGGTTACAAAGAAATTTCGATGGAAATTACGGGTGCGGGTATTTACGGCATGCTCAAGTTTGAGTCGGGCGTTCACCGGGTTCAACGCGTACCTGAAACCGAATCGCAAGGTCGGGTACACACCTCCGCAATTACTGTAGCGGTCTTGCCCGAAGCCGAAGAAGTCGATTTCGACCTCGACATGAACGATGTCCGAAAAGATACCTTCCGCGCCTCAGGGGCAGGAGGGCAGCACATTAACAAAACCGAATCAGCCATTCGACTGACGCACATTCCTTCAGGTTTGGTCGTCGAATGTCAAGATGGGCGTTCGCAGCACAAAAACTTGGAAAAAGCCATTTCTGTTTTGCGTTCACGCTTGTACCAACTAGAACTCGATCGCATCCATAACGAACGAGCAGCCCAACGTAAAACCCTCGTCTCGACCGGAGACCGTTCGGCCAAAATCCGAACCTACAATTACCCACAAGGGCGCATTACTGATCACCGCATCAACAAAACGATGTACAATCTTGGTGTTTTCATGAATGGCGACATTCAAGAGTTAATTGATGCGTTAAAAATGGCCGAAAATGCCGAAAAATTAAAAGGAGAAAGCGCATGACCAAACAAGAACTGATCGATCAAATTCGACTTAAAGAGTCGTTTTTATGTGTGGGGCTCGATCCCGATTTGGCAAAAATGCCAGCGCATTTACTTGAAACCGAAGACCCGCTATTTGAGTTTTGCAAAGCAATTATCGATGCAACACATCCGTATGCAGTAGCCTACAAACCAAATACTGCTTTTTTTGAATGTCACGGCGCAAAAGGCTGGGAATCGCTCCAAAAAACGATGGCATATATTCCTAAAAATTGCCTCAGTATTGCCGATGCCAAGCGTGGCGATATCGGAAATACGTCTGGTTATTACGCCAAAACTTTTTTTGAACACCTCAATGCCGATGCCTTAACTGTTGCACCTTATATGGGTTCGGATTCCGTCATCCCATTTTTACAGTTTGATCAAAAATGGGTGGTTTTATTAGCACTTACTTCCAATGAAGGCGCCAAAGACTTCCAGTTTTTAGAAGCCGATTCAAAAGCACTGTTTGAGCACGTTCTTGAGCGTTCAAAAGAGTGGGGCAGTAGTGAAAATTTAATGTATGTTGTAGGGGCAACCCGAGCTGAGGATATTCAGCGTGTGCGCCAGTGCGTACCTGATCATTTCTTTTTAGTGCCGGGTGTAGGCGCTCAAGGTGGTGATTTAGATACGGTTGTGCGTTATGGTGCCAATTCGAATTGCGGCTTGTTGGTCAATTCATCACGTGCCATTATTTATGCAAGTTCAGGACTTGATTTTGCCGAAGCGGCAAAAAAAGAAGCGCTGAATATGCAGGCTCAGATGGCTCTACACGTTCAGCGCTTCAGTTGGGAGTAAGACCTAACTTATTTAGAAGCGAGGTCGTTGTTTTCGATTTGTTGGATGCTGCCGTATGCGTCACAGCTCGCTTTGCGGCCAGCGCCACAAGAAGCAAGAATTAGTGTTGAAACAAATGCGACAAGAACGATTTTAATAGTTGTTTTCATGGTTGTTGTTTTGTTGTTTGTTTGGTCCTAAACGGCAATAGAAATTTAAAGTTACAATTTTTTGTAAAATTCTGAGTTTTTCTTAGTTTCAATTTGTGATGTTTCAACGCTACTTGTTCTTTCTTTGCTTTTGCAGCCTCTTTCTTACCGACGAGTGGGCACAGCATAAGCCAACGGCAGCAGCATTGCAGCACGCGCTTTCAGATAGTCTAACATTCTACCTTAATTCTGGATATCCGTTTGCTAAAATAACCCTTGATAGCCCTTCAGGGAGAGCACTTGACGCGCATTACCACAGCGAAAAAGGGCCCTACGTTAAATGGGCCGCTATCGTCATCAAGCCCGATAGTATTTTATCTGAACGCAGTGCATGGGCAATTAGTCAGCTCCAGCGCGGCGCGCCTTTTTCTGAAAAAGAACTCACGGCATTGAATCAGCGGTTTTCTACACATGCCAGCTTTCGGCTACTTCGGCCAATTGAATGGGCGCTCAGTGATTCAGGTGCCACTGTTTATGTGTACTTAGAACGAATAAAGGCCAGTAATATCCGCGGCTTGGTCGGAATTCAGCCCAATCCTATCACGCAAAAAACAAGCCTAACAGGCGAAATGCAATTGCGCTTACAAAATAGCTTTCAGAAAAATGAAAAACTAGAAATGTATTGGCGTAGTATCAAAAGCGGAACCCAGCAATTTCAGACCCGAATGGAATGGCCTTACATTGCCGGAACCCCTTTTGGTTGTTTCGGAACGGTTTCGTTGTATAAGCGCGATAGCTCTTTTTTTGAAGCGAAATCGGCTGTGGCATTGAGCTACCAATTGCCAAAAGCGTGGCAATTTTCTGCGGGCTTTGAATTCTGGAGCGCCTCGCGCATTGCGGCAAGCAGTTCCAGTTTTTCTAAAATCGGAAACTTCCATACGCTTCAGTATACCATTGCCTTCAAGAAAACGAAATTAGATCAATTGGCCAACCCCCGAAAAGGCTATGAATTGAGCTACCATGTTGGCTTGGGGCAACGCAGCGACACAAGCCGACAGTTTGTATGGAAAATCGATGTGCAGCAAGTTTGTTACCAAGCCCTTGGCAAACGGCAAACCTTGCGCATGGCAGCGCTTTTTCAGTCGTATAATTGTGCGCAGTTGTATCAAAACGAATTGTTCCGATTTGGCGGCTTTTCGACATTAAGAGGCTTTAATGAAGAAGAGTTGTTTGCCTCGACATGGGGAATGCTAAGTCTTGAATACCGGTTCTTACTCGATCAAAGTTCACATCTATTTGTATTTGGCGAAGCGGCCTATTATGAAAACCGTGCCTTAACTTACTACCATGATTTTCCACGTGCGGTCGGGTTTGGCCTTTCGGCAGGTACTGCCATCGGTATCTTCAGAATCACTTATGCCGTTGGTCAGCAATTTGAGAATCCTTTTTCGTTGGCAACTGGTAAAATTCATATGGGTTACATTGCGTATTTTTGAGGCATGGAACTCATTTTTGCCACCCACAACCAGCACAAAGCCGACGAAATACAGTCACTTTTGCCTGCTCATATTCAATTGCGAACCCTAACCGATCTCGGATTGACCGAAGAGATTCCTGAAAACGAAGACACGATTGAAGGGAATTCTGTCGCCAAAGCAATTTGGATTTACGAGCGTTTTGGATTGCCATGTTTTGCCGACGACACCGGTTTGGAGGTCGATGCCTTGGCTGGACGTCCAGGTGTGCATTCGGCGCGTTATGCGGGGCCTGAAAAAGATCCTCAACAAAATATGGCATTGTTGCTCCAAGAGCTCAAAGGAGTTGCCGTAAGGGATGCGCAATTTAAAACTGTTATTACGCTCATTATTGACGGCAAGTCGACTATTTTTACAGGAATTGTGCGTGGAAAAATCGGAACCGTACCTGTAGGTGATGCCGGTTTTGGTTACGACCCACTTTTCTTTCCAGAATCAGAGCAACGCTCGTTTGCACAAATGAACATGGCCGAAAAAAATAAGTTTAGCCATCGGGCGCGTGCACTTGACAGTCTTATTGCGCACCTTCAAGCACGTGATTAAGCTTCAATGGTAATTGCTACTGAAGCTACATCGCCATTGATAGGCGGGCAAAGTTTTGTGATCTTGACCTGCAATTGGTCAATTCCGTGCAATTCGGTTTGTAAGCGCGATACGATGCGTTGCCCAACATGCTCGATGAGTTTCGAACGAATCGCCATTTCTTCTGTCACGATCCGATTGACATCGACATAGTCAATGGTGTCTGCTAATGAATCTTCGTTTGCGGCTTTGGTAAAATCGGTGTACATACACACATCGACAAGGTAATGCCCGCCAATGCGACCTTCTTCTGGAAGGCAGCCATGGTAGGCATAAAGTCGAATGCCGGTTACTTCAATTTTATGCTTCATGCAAAAGTGCTTCGATCGCAGTTAAACCCAATTCAAGACGGGCTAAAACTTCTTCTTTGCCAAGAAATGCTGAGATATCAAACATTCCGGGACCTGCACCTACGCCGGTTAATGCGAGTCGGTAAGGAAGCAAGACCGCTCCAATTCCTAGTTGTTTGCTTTCTAAGAATGCTTTAAAATTCGTTTCGATTTGCTCGGCACTAAATTCAGTAATCCCTTTGATGCGTTCAGTCCATTCTTGAATCAGACCTGTCGTTTCAGGTTTCCAACGTTTACGAATCGTTTCGGCATCGTAGTTAGAAGGCCTTGAAAGTAAGTAAGCTCCTTCAGTTAAGATGTCTTGCGCAAAAGTAGCACGTTCTTTCATGAGCTCGCAAACTTGGCTTAACGCTGCGTCAGTAACTGAGGCATCGACTTCGGCACGCAATAAAGCGGCAATTTCTGAATGGGGAAGTGCACGCAAGTACTGTTGCTGAAACCACTTGGTTTTTTCGGGGTCAAATTTGGCACCTGCCTTGCTCACACGCTCCAGTGAAAATGCTTCGGCTAATTCGTCAAGGTTAAAAATCTCTTGTGTCGTACCAGGATTCCAGCCGAGTAGAGCAAGCATGTTGATAAATGCGCCCGGTAAATAGCCTTTTTCGCGGTAACCTGAATACAATTCGCCTTCTGCGGTTGTCCAATTTGTAGGGAAAACCGGAAAACCAAGACGATCGCCATCGCGTTTCGAAAGTTTGCCGTTTCCGTCGGGGCGCAAAAGCAACGGTAAGTGCGCAAATTCTGGGCAATCCCAACCAAATGCTTCGTACAACATAACGTGCAATGGGGCTGAAGGCAACCATTCTTCGCCACGAATGACATGGCTAATTTGCATGGTGTGGTCATCGACAATATTGGCCAAATGGTACGTTGGCATGCCGTCACTTTTAAAAAGTACCTTATCGTCGAGGTTGTTGGTATTCACAAGAACCCAACCACGGATGAGGTCATGAAAACGGATGTCGCGGTTGCGCGGCATTTTCATACGGATAACATAAGGCGTTCCGTCTGCGAGTAATTGAGCGACTTCAGTTTGTGGCAACGTCAACGAATTGCGCATGCTATTTCGGGTAACCGCATTGTACTGCCAATTGGGCATGCCCATATTTTTGGCTTGATCACGCATGCGATCGAGGTCTTCGGCGCTGTCAAAAGCATAATAGGCTTTGTCTTCGGCAACCAATTGGTCTGCATACGGACGATACATTTCTTTGCGCTCGGACTGTACGTACGGACCAAAATCACCACCTAGACCCGGGCCTTCGGTTGGCATAATGCCACACCACTTAAGTGCGTCCATGATGTAGTCTTGGGCGCCAGGTACAAAACGCGTCTGGTCGGTGTCTTCGATGCGAATTAAAAATGTCCCGTTGTTTTTTTTCGCAAACAGGTAATTGTAAAGGGCTGTTCGGACACCTCCCATATGCAAAGGGCCTGTAGGAGAAGGGGCAAAGCGAACACGAACCGGTTTTGTTGACATAGCGTTTGTATTTGGTGGCAAAGATAGTAAAACCCTTGCGTTTGTAAAGAATCAATTTTCGAGTTGACTTCCGTCATGTTTCGAAATCAAACAAGTCAAGACCTTTGTAGAAAACTAGGAAGATATGTCAGAAAAAACTTTTATTTACGACCAACACTTGGAAAATCAAGATTGGTTAAAGCGTTTGGATTTTTACAAAGAAGAATTGATCATTTTGCGCGAGCGCTTGGATGAGGTTGCTTCTAAAAATAACGATGCCGATTTTCTAAAATCTCTTGAGCATTTTCAGAATCAATTTATGATCCAACGCAATCACATCGATGAATTAGCACATAACATACGTGCGAATGAAGGCGAATTGGTCAAAGAAATTGAACACAACCCAACAGCCGTCGATCACCGAAAAGTAGAAAACCACGATCAAGAAGCCGATTTCATGGGCTTTTTTGAAAAGAACTTTGCTGAATTGCGCAGCGAATTCAATCAGTTCTTAGCCAAGTGGATGTAAGCACTTACGTATTTTTGAAGGCGCTGTAAAGCGCCTTTTTTTGTGTTAATTTTTTTCGATTCGCAGGTGTTGACACTGAACTTGTTGTGCTTCAATATCGATGCGGCCAAGACGAACTCCAGCCCAACCCACTTGATGAATGACCACTTCGTTTCCATTCGGACTTTTTATCCGGGTTGCTTGCTCTAAAAAGGTATGGGTGTGCCCACCCAAAATGAGGTCAATGCCATCGACTTGAGAAGCGAGTACAAGGTCGCTTGGTGTTTGCGGGTCTTCGTATTGGTAACCTAAATGTGACAAGCAAATAATAAGATTACATTGAGAAGCCTGAAGCTCTCGAATTACTTTTTTAGAAGATTCATAGGGGTCTAGCATGCTAATTCCTTCAAAATTGGCAGCCGGAACCAATCCGTTTAAATCCACGCCAACGCCAAAAATACCTATACGATACGGCCCTTTTTGAATGATTTTATAGGGTTTTATATATGCTGCCATTGGCGTTTGACCAAAGTCGTAATTGGCATTGACAAACTCAAAATTGGCATGCGCCGCTGCAGCCATAAAACCAGCAATTCCGATGTCAAAATCGTGATTGCCTAATGTGGCTAAATCATAGCCCATTTCAGCCATCACTTTCATTTCTAAAACACCATGAAAACGGTTAAAGTAAGGGGTGCCTTGAAAAAGATCTCCGGCATCAAGTAACAAGACCCATTCTTCTTCTTGGCGAATTTGCTTGATGAGCTTGGCGCGGGCAGCCACACCGCCTTGATTCGGAAATTTCGGGTGGTTAGCCGGAAAAGGGTCGATATTCGAGTGGGTATCATTGGTATGAAGGATGACCAATTTTGCCATTTTTTTCCGTGTACTTTGCGCTTTTAAAAAACGAGGCAACAAAACACCAATACTGGCAAGGCTTGCTTTCGATAAAAAGGATCGGCGCTTCATGGACTTAAAGTTTGACACGTACTTGGTTACTTACCTGTAATTCTTGTTGCATTTTTGCTACTTCGATAAAGACATCGCGTAGCAAGGTATTGGTTTCTTTTTTTTCGAGCCCTTTAAAAAAGAGCATATTGTCACCTCCATTTGCTAAAAAGTCGGAGGTAATGATCCAAATGGAGTCGTGATCAGTGAGCCCAGAAATTTGGAGTTGGTCATTTTCGAAAAGACATCCCGATAGGGGTTCTCCGCCTGATTTTTTTAAATAAGATGCGATGAGGTGAAGGTGAGAGACAGGAAAGTGTACCCAAGTGATGCGGTTATCAAAAGGCATTAATTTGTAAAAATCGGCTAGGGTAAGTAGCCCTTGACCAAAACTGCTGCGGAGGCCACCTGCATTTAGCAAACAAATGGCAGGCTCTGCTAAACGCAGGTTTGCGCTTTGTTGTGCTAAAATCGCATCGGCACACCAATTCATTAAACTTGACGATGGTCGTTGCACGAGCATTGGTTCTGGACACCTTGCGATGACTTGCCCAAAGGTTTGTGCCAAGGTGTCTTGATAGGGTTTTAGGAAGGCAAGTGTTGTGGAGTCGGCTGGTAAATTGGCAACTGCGAGTGATTTAGCACTTAGTGTCGGCCTAAAATGAGCGGAGCAAGCCAATAGGCTTGCTCCGATAAAACACACTAAAAATATGCGAACCATTATTCGATGATGAACTCACGTTTCACTGAACCGTATTCAGTGCGGACATTCAAATAATAGATGCCTGCTTTCAAATCGGTTGTAGGCAATTCTAAAACTGGAAGTTGCACACCTGTAACTGCTTTTACTGAACGCCCTTGAACGTCAGTAATTGTGTATTCAAGAATATCAAGACCATTAACTTGTGCGTACAATTTTGCAGATGCAGGAACCGGGAATACAGAGAAGTTGTTGCTCAATTGCTCTTCAATTCCCATTGAACAAGATACATAAGCCATATTTGCGAAATCGATATGGCATGCATAATAAGCCGAGTCAATGAATGGGTTGCGGTTGTTTTGTAACGAAGCCGCATATTCATGACGTGCAATTTCGTAGTTGTCAGGAAGGTCGTTGAAATGCCATGTTTTAAGCGTTTCTTGACTTTGGTTTGCTGGCAATTGCCAGTTGTTTCCAGCCTGCCCGTTGTAGCAAGTCGCCATATAGAAAATCGAACGCGCCGCATTTCCTTTTTGCTCTGGGCGTGGCTCGAAGCCCAATTGGTTTCCGATGTATCCAACCTTGCAACCAAGGTAATTAAACACAACGTTTCCGTCGATGTCACCTAAAGGCAAATTACTACGTGGTGTATTGGCTTGTTGCAAGTTGGTTGGCCATAAGTTGTGTTGGTCATTGTATTCGGGTTGCTCTGGGCTATCGCAAGGGTAAGTTGGCATCCAAGAATGGCAATAAGAGTGCTCGCGCGAGTAACCAACAGCTACCCAGTCAAATGGGTCGTTAAATACTTTGCGTTCTCCAGAATAGACACACTGAACATACGATTGTCCGGCAGTGGTATCGCGCACTTCGTATTGATTCATCATGGTCATTTTGTAGTTAAAATAAGTCACCATGTTGTGCGGGTTAATTAAGGCACTTAGGTCACTCAAAAATGTACTTGAGCCTGAATTCATTGCGGCATAGTAGTTGCCAATTTGCGAACCTTGACTGGTTACGTTTCCTGTTGCTGGGTTCATCGTTTTGTAGTTCTCGTATCCTGATGGACCGTTAAAAGCAAAAACAGAGAAATAGTAATCGGTGTTTGCTTCGATGTGGCGTGGTGTAAATGCGGTACCTGGGCCTACGTAGGCAACTTTTGCGTTGCCGATGACATCACCACGTTGGTAGCTGCTGCCGTCAATTGGTAGCCCAACAACCGGGCTGCCTTGATGCCATAATACAAGGTATTTTTCAGTTGCACTACTTGCGGTGTATTGTCCGGCGACGGTATAGGCTTTTACTAAAGGAAAGGTAAGTGCCGTTGGGTTGGCTGTTGGCTCAGTAGCTAGGTTGTTCGTGCCAATTCCGTAAAGGTTAATGATATATGGGTTTTCGTCGTTATCATCGTTGGCAATAGCCAATGTTGCTAAACGCGAACCTGTTCCGGCTGGGCTAAAGCTAAGCGTGACATTTTGAGAAGCACCTCCTGCAACTACAACAGCTGCATTACAGCTATATTCAGCCGCATTTGCACCGCTAAATGTAGCACCAGTACACGTTAAGTTTTGAACACCATAGTTTTCAATTTTGATGGTCGTTGACGCTGCATTTCCTACTACATAAGTGGAACCAGAAAGTACTGTATTTCCGTTAATCTTGACATTGATTTCGCGCGCTGGAGCAACATAAGGGAAGATATCGAGCGTACTTCTTGGAATCAATTGGTAGTTGGTATTAAATTGTCCCATCAAACCAATTACAGTTACGGGCCCTGTTGGGATGGCCGTTCCGTCGAGGTTTGTTGTACCGTTGATGCGAATATCCAATGTATTTGTACCATCCGATACTTGTACCGTACTATTACCGGTCGCAAAAGCACCTGTTTGAACAAATGTAACGTTGTCAAGTCGAACCAATTGACCTTCTAAGGCTTCGCCAGCACTTGGAATCGGAATCATGAGTGCACTTGGTGGATTTACAGCCGCACCGTGATTGACAAAACTGTTGGTTGGAGAAAGCTCTAACAAACCACTAAATTCATACAATACGCCTGTTGCAGTTATCGAGTCACCTTTTTGTACCGAAGACAAGCTAGTTCCATAGCAAGCGATACCAGCAGTACCATCTTGAATGTAGCGGATCGAACCAAGTTCGCTGCCGTTTGTAACAACACCACTGACAGTAACGGTTTGGCCAATGCCAAGATTGCGTACTTCAGCAATGGTTTGTGCCTTAGCTTGTACGGCAAGTAACAAGATGGCAAGGCTAAGTAGTCCTTTTTTCATGATTAAAATTGAATTGCGAGGTTAAAATTAAAACGCAAACCTTGACCGTACATGACGGTTGCAGACTGAGCGTCAAACGAATTGTAGATGCCATTTGCGTTGTTTGTGGCATCCGAAATAAAAGCGGAGTTTAATAAGTTGGTCACGGATGCCGATACACTGTAGCGTTTGTATCGGTATCCGGCAAATACATTGATCAGTGAATAGGAGGGCATCATCCACGATTCACGACCACCATTTTCATCTTGTAAGGTGAAGGGGTCGAAATTGGCGTAATAGCGATCAAAGTATTGTGTTTGAATTTTGAAATAGGTGTTTTTGAAAGGCTCGTAACGCAGTGAAGCGGAAAGCGCTGTTTGCGCTGCATCTCCTACATGAACACCCTTCGCATCAAAACTAAACGATAAGGAATCGTATTGCGGAATAAAGACAGTCTTTGATGAATTCCAATACCAATTCCCCATTGAGACCATAAATTCAAAAGAAAGTTTTTTATTGAGTTCATAAGCGACATCGAGCTCAGCGCCCATATGGATGGCATCCATTCCATTGATATTGACACGGATAAATTCAGTCGGGTCATTGGGGTCCGGAACCATTACGCCATAAGGAAATGGTTTGTTTTTCCAATTTGTAAAGTACCCATTTAAATTCACGCCAAATGATTTGTTCGAATAATGATAGCCACCTTCAACAGCATAGATAATTTCATTGACGATTTCACCAAAGAAAGCGTTGGTATTGTTGTCAATGACATTCGAAAATTGAGGGGTGCGATTAAGGTAACCCAAGTTGGCATAAATGTTCTGAAACTTATTAAGCTTGTAGCTTAGTCCGCCTTTAAGCGTAAGCCCAGGAATGTATTTCCAAGCTGTAGCAAAGTCCTTCAAACCAGCCGAACTCGCATCGTATTGCTGTCCGTTATACACAATCGTATCTTTTGCGCCGATGCGCAAAACGGTATCACCTAAGTCAAGCACTTTGCGCTGAAAATAATCGACACCTTTATAACCATTTACAATGGCAGATACATTGACAAACCAATTGATTTTATCGCCGTAATGCTCCATTTGACCAAACAATCCAGCATATTGTACCAAACCGCGACGATCGGCATTGAAGGTGTTTTTGGCAATTTTATCACCGACGCGTTGCATCGGGTCGGCATCATTGGCATTGGCCGTACTTACAAAATAATCGGCGCCTAATAAATCAGTAATAATTTGGTAGTGATGCCCTTGGTAATACCGATAATCTAGCCCACCAGAAATGGTCGTAGCTTTTGAAAGCTGGTAGTTAAATTGACCCAAATAACCTACCCAAAAGTGGTCGTTCATGCTCGCCAATAAAATTTGACTGGCCTTGATTTCTGATGGCGAATAAATCGGGTCGACATTGGGTGTTCCAAACAGCGAATTGACTTGGTTCTCTTTGATCATGAGGTCCCAGTTGATCAGGTTGTTGCTGTCACGAAGAATGGCAGAAGAGTTAAAAATACTGGTACCACCGCCGTGCCCAATAGACATATAGGCCAGGTTAGAGATGTCTAGTTTGTCGTTTACACTCCAGAAATCTTTTAGCGTGAGTTGTGGTTTGTTGTAAAAATTTTGACGCTCATTCAGCAATTCACGTTCTCCTTTTTCATTGGTGACATAGCCCCAGTGTTGGTTGTATCGAATGCCCATATCGGAATAAAGCATCGTTGAATCGAATGGCGCACCTAACGCTGTGGCGTCTGAAGCGTTCCAATATTGAATGGCTTGATTGTAAGCGCGTTGCCCGTGGTGTTGTGGCGCAGAAAAACCCGACAACGTCAGTAAGTGGTTGTCTAACTTTTTCGAAATTTTTAAATAGCCGAAGGCACCTTGAGTTGGGGTACCGTAAACCCACCCATTTCCTTGTTTGTAAGACGCTGAAAACGTGAGCCCCCAACCACTTTTGGTCATTCCAGTGTTGTAAGACAAGGAACTGCGCAAGAAATTACCAGTGGCATACTCTTGTTTGAAACTGCCTCCTTTTTTGGTGCCAACTCCTTGTGTAATGACGTTGATCGTACCACCAATGGATGGCATGGCAATTTTAGTAGCCCCAAGACCACGTTGTACTTGCATTTGTGCGGTAATAGCATCTAAACCAAACCAATTTGACCAATAAACGGCGCCGTTTTCCATGTCATTGACCGGAACTCCGTCAATCATGACGCCGACATTGCGTTGATCAAAACCACGTACATTGATTCGCGCATCGCCGTCACCACCTCCTTGCGTTGTCGCATAAATACCAGGTGTGCCATTTAAAAGCATGGGTAAATCACGCGATGCCAATTCTTCGTTAATTTTTTTCGTGTCAATTTTTGTAACGGCTATCGGAACGTTCTGGCCACTCACTAAATTTCCAATGACACGAATTTCACGCACTTCTTGCGTCGCACCAATTAAAATATCTTGTGTGGTTAGTGCGCTTTTGTGAAGGACATCGATGCGAACGGTATCGGATAATGGCATGGTGAACATGACTTGATACGAGCCGTAAGGAATGGCAGTAAATTCGTACTGACCCACAGCATTGGTTGCTGTTCTGGCAATAACTTGTTGACTTGAAGACAACGTGATTTTGGCACCATTGACCGGTACATCACCCACGTTCATTGTGACAAGCCCTGTAATTTTACCTGTTTGGGACCATCCTGAAAAAAACAGCGCCCCAAAAAGGAAGACAAGAAGAAAGCGCATCTTATCGGATAATCACTTTGCGAATGCTTTGCTCACCGTTGGTAAGCTGCATGCGAATGAAGTAGACTCCTTGGAAATCAGACAAATCGAGTTGAATCAACTTGTTTGAAAGCGTAGTTGAAGTTTGGAATACTTGCTGCCCAAGTGCGTTCACTACTTGAATGCGACGAATGTTGCCCGCATTTTGAATGTGCACCAATCCGTTGCTTGGGTTCGGATAGACTTCAACTGCAGTGGTGTTTACAGTTGAAACGCTGTTATCGTTGCAGTTACACGCATGTGAGCCCAAAGAAGCCCAATTGCCATCAAGGATTGGATTTCCGCTTGTTCCGTAAAGTGTATCACCATTGGCATCAAGACGCACAATGACTGGCGGAATGCTGTCGTATTCTAATAATGGATCAAAGAACGAAGGGTTTGTTGTGGTACCTTTTAAAATACTTGCCTTGCGAATCATGCCATGATCTTTGGTAATCAAGACTCCCAAACCTGTGCTGTAAGGAAATTGCGAAGACCAAGCGCCTGCATTACCGGCAGATGTACCGGTTTCGTCTGCTGGATTTTCGCCAATTTTCCCAAAAACATCTACAATGGCAAAGCCAGGTACGTTTGTCGCGTTAATTACAGTTGTGGCAGTTGCAGGAAGGGTTCCTTTGCCTAAAATAAGGGCGTCGTTTCCGTTCCAGTACCATGCGTTAGAAACATTGTAATCGGGACAATAAAAACCGTCGGCACGTGCTTGAAGAGAATCCCAAACTGGCGCTTCTTGGCCGGTTCCGTTCGGATCTAGTTTTTGAATGACCCCAACATAGACGTCGTGTGCTTGAATAGTACCTGTTAATTGAATGGCGTTCGCAACGGTTGCGGAGGTCGCACCATTTGAATAGCGAGCTACAAAATAATTCGACAAATCAATGGCGTTGTTGGTCGGGTTGTAGATTTCGAGGGCTTTGTTGTTTGACCAACCTTCTACGTATTCTAAAATGAATAATTCTGAGCAGTTAGACTGAGCGCTCACACTCAAAGAAATAATACAAACTAGTGAAAGTAAAGCTTGTTTCATAAATGGTGAATAATAAATTACTTTGCGCATGGTTTCAGCTGGTCATCTAGCCTCAAGGAGGACATGCGCAAATTTGAGTCAAAATTAAGGAAATTTTCGGACGTTTTTCCAAAATTTTGCGGATTAAATCTTTGTTAATTTTCAAGGAAAACGCACATTAAAGTGTTGCCCCGAAAAAATACCGTATTTTAGTGCCTCAAAATTTATTCATGAAAACCTTCTTTTTAGCCTTCAGTGTCGCCTTTCAGTTGGTGGCATTTTCACAAGACCTTAGTGTGGCACGCATTTGGAAAAACTATGAATTTTCAGCCAAATATGCGGGCGCTTATCAAGCCCTCAATGACGGTCAGCATTATACCGAATTTATCAAAGAGCAAGGGCTTGTAAAAGGTTCAATTCTCAACCCTTCGGAAGCAAAAGAAATCTTAATTGCAGCTGACCAGTTGATGTGGAAGGGCAAGGCCATTTCTGTAGATGGTTACGAGCTCAATTCGAACGAAACTAAAGCCTTGATATGGACAGCCACCACGCCAATTTACCGCCGCAGTTTTGAAGCTTTTTATTTTCTATATGATTTACAAACCAAAAAACTTAGTGCACTCGATGAAGTAGAAGCGCCTCAAACGTTAGCTGAATATAGTCCCGATGGCACCATGGTTTCATTTATACATGGCAATGATTTGTTTGTTAAAAATGTACTTACCGGGAAGCTGACTAAAATTACCCAAGATGGGAAACACAATAAAATCATCAACGGAACCACCGATTGGGTCTACGAAGAAGAATTTGCCATTACAAAAGCGTATGCATGGTCTCCTGACTCAAAATACATCGCATTCTTGCGCTTTGACGAACGCGAAGTGCCCGAATTTAATCTGGCAATGTATGGCCAATTATACCCAACCGAATACACCTATAAATATCCGAAAGCTGGTGAAGTCAATAGTGTGGTTACCCTTCATTTAGCCGCTGTCAAATCTGGAAAAATCCAACAAGTTTCTGTGGGTGAATACGAGTACATTCCGCGCTTAAAGTGGTCTGCTGTGTCCAATCAACTCGTTGTTCAGACCATGAACCGCCATCAAAATCAATTGAATTATTGGTTGGTCAATTGCAACAGTTCAAAAGTAGTCACCGCTTGTTTCTTCACCGAAAAATCAGATACGTATGTCGAAGTAGACGACAATCTTCTCATTTTAAAAGATGGTCAATCCATTTTGCGCACGAGTGAGCAAAGTGGGTACAACCATATATACCGACTAGGTTTTGATGGAAAAACAAGTCAAATTACCAACGGAAATTGGGATGTCATCGCATTTTTAGGAATTGATGAAAATAGCAACACCATTTATTTTACTTCTGCCGAACAAAACTCAATCAATAAAGGCTTGTACGCCATTGGCTTAGACGGTTCTGCCAAACGTACGTTATCGACACAGATCGGAACGAACGATGCCGATTTTTTAAATGGTATGCACTATTACATTCATACGTTTTCGACCGCCAACACACCGCCTGTTACTAGCTTGTGCCGTGCCGATGGTTCAGTAGTGCGTATATTAGAAGACAACGCGGCGTTACTTCAAAAAATGGCACAAGAACGCCTGACGCAAAAGACGTTCATGCGCATCCAAACACCCGAAACCACGCTCAATGCATGGGTGATGTTGCCAACCAACTTTGACCCGGCCAAAAAATACCCTGTATTTGTGAATGTTTATGGTGGGCCCGGACATAATGAAGTGCTCGATGCCTGGGATGGCAACGATTATTTTTTCCATCAATTACTAACTCAGAAAGGCTATATCGTCTTGACGGTCGATCCTCGGGGCACGCTGTATCAAGGCGCTGCTTTCAAGAAAGCGACTTATTTACAACTCGGTAAACTCGAGATTCAAGATGTAATGGATGCGGTGAAAGCCTACAGTAAAAATAGCTTTGTGGACCCAACTCGGATCGGAATCATGGGTTGGAGTTATGGCGGCTTTATGGCGTCTTTGGCCATGACTAAAGGTGCTGATGTCTTTAAAACCGGGATTGCTGTAGCCCCGGTTACAAATTGGCGTTATTACGATAACATTTACACCGAACGCTTCATGCGTACACCCGCTGAAAATGCAGCAGGCTACGACCAAAACTCACCGATTAACTTTGCCGACCAATTGAAAGGAAACTTTTTGTTGATTCATGGTGCTGCCGACGACAACGTACATTATCAAAATTCAATGGACTTTATTTCGGCCTTGGTCAAAGCGAATAAGCAATTCGACCTATTTATTTACCCAAATAAAAATCACGGAATTTACGGCGGAAACACCCGAAATCACCTCTTTACAATGGTGTACAATTACATTTTAGAAAATTTGTAACAAACTTTTTTGTCAAAACCGTGTTTTTATCTCAAGAGCGTGTGCAAAATTTCGCATTCTTTTGTAATTTAGGGCCACAATCTTTCAAACGATCTTTTTTTATCAAACACCATGAGTGAAATTGCCAAATTAGAATTGAACGGAACCACCTATGAACTTCCGGTCATTACAGGTACAGAAAACGAAAAAGCGATAGATATCTCCAAGCTTCGCGATCTAACAGGTTACGTCACCCTTGACACCGGTTATAAAAATACAGGTGCTACCAAAAGCGCCATCACCTTCCTCGACGGCGAAGAAGGTATTTTACATTACCGTGGTTACCCGATCGAGCAATTAGCCGAACATGCCACGTTTATAGAAGTAGCCTATTTATTGATTTATGGCAATTTGCCAACCAAAACCGAATTGGCTGCCTTCGAAGATAGTATTCGTAAGCATACACTGGTTCATGAAGACATGAAACAGTTTTTTGAAGCGTATCCTTCGAAAGCGCATCCAATGGGTGTACTTTCTTCAATGGTGGCGTCGTTAGCTACGTTTTACCCTGAGTCACTTGATCCAAATCGCAGTCCTGAGGCTAAAAACCTAACCGTACATCGCTTGTTAGCGAAATTACCAACCCTTGCGGCTTGGTCTTACAAAAACTCGATTCGCCATCCGTTCATGTACCCACGCAACGAGAACGACTACTGCAAAAACTTTTTGTACATGATGTTTGCGATGCCAACCGAAGAATACACCATCGATCCGGTTGTCATTGATGCCCTTAACAAGTTATTGATTTTGCACGCAGACCACGAACAAAACTGTTCAACGTCTACAGTACGTATCGTCGGTTCTTCGCAAGCGAATTTGTATTCGACGGTATCGGCAGGTATTTCTGCACTTTGGGGCCCTCTTCACGGAGGTGCGAACCAAGAAGTGATTGAAATGCTCGAGAAAATTCATAACGATGGTGGCAATGTCGACAAATGGGTTGCAAAAGCCAAAGACAAAGAAGATCCGTTCCGTTTAATGGGCTTCGGGCACCGCGTTTACAAAAACTTCGATCCGCGTGCTAAAATCATTAAAAAAGCCTGTGACGATATTCTCGAGAAATTAGGCATCAATGACCCAATGCTCGAGATTGCTAAAAAACTGGAAAAAGTAGCACTCGAAGACGAGTACTTCAAAGCGCGTAACTTGTATCCAAACGTTGACTTCTATTCAGGTATCATTTACAAAGCACTTGGCATCCCGACCGAAATGTTTACTGTGATGTTTGCTATTGGCCGTTTACCTGGCTGGATTGCACAATGGAAAGAAATGACTGAAAACAAAGAACCAATTGGTCGTCCGCGTCAGATTTATACCGGACCAACCAAACGCGACTACGTTCCAATCGAGAATCGTTAATAGATTTAAAAAAAAAGCGCTGAAAGCGCTTTTTTTTATGCCTCAACGTTTCGTTTTCCGGCAAATAACTCGTAAGAGCGAACCTCGCATTCGAGGTCGCCATTATATACACGGTGTTTCTTATTGGCTTTTAAGCCGATGGCATGGAAGCCTTCCAAACTACTACTAATGATCCAGGCAGTAGAACCACTCATTTGGTGCTTTAACCACGAACCAATGTTTCCATAAAGTTCGTCGATTTGGGCGTCTAGCCGTTCGCCGTAAGGCGGATTGGTTAAAATAAACCAAGGTTCGTCCGGGCTAATTTTCTCAAATGATTTCGGCTGTACTTCAATAAAGCGCCCAAAAGACATGCTGCGTAAATTGCGACGTGTTTTCAGCACCATTTCATCTGAAATATCGGACCCGACAATTTTGCAAGGAAGTTCACGAACAATGCGAGGTGCGTTATCGTAAATTTCGTTCCAGAGTTCGGCATTAAATTGCAACAAATTTTTAAACGCATAATGTTGGCGCTCGATATTGGAAGGAATGCCGGTTGCCAACAACGCGGCTTCTTGCAAGAGTGTTCCGGAGCCACAAAACGGATCCATAAAGTTTGATTTGCGATCCCAGCCCGATAAGCGCACCAAACAAGCCGCCACCACTTCATTAAGCGGCGCGTCGCCAACTGCACTGCGGTAGCCACGCTGAAAGAGTGGAAGTCCACTTGTGTTTACCGAAAGTGTGACTTCTCGGTCTTTGACATACAAATCAAAGAGCACGGCTGGTTTTTTAATGTCAATCGTTGGGCGTTCATTGGTGTATTTGCGAAAGGTGTCGACGATGGCATCTTTGACAAGCAAATAGGGATAATGCGTGTTGTTAAAGATCGGCGAGAAAACCGCTCCTTTGATCGCAAAGGTTTTTGTGACCGGAAAGAGTTCATGCCATTTTACTTTCATACAGCGCTTATACAAATCTTCTTCTGACTGAATGTAAAAACGATCCAACTCGACGAGTACCGATATAGCACAGCGACAGTAGAGGTTGAGGTAATAGACATCGCGCCAGGTACCGCTAATGCGTACTGCCCGGTTCAGGGTTTCAGTTTCTTTAAAACCCAGTTCATGCAATTCGTCGGCGAGCACTTGTTCGAAGCCAAAAAAACATTTAAGGGTAATAAAAACTTGATCTGAATTGTTATGGACATTAAGGCTCATGTGTCGGGCTTTAGCTAACTTTGTGCAAAAGAACGAATTTGTTGAGGTTTTTACACTGCTTCTTGCTCCTTTTTTTTCTGTTGCCAAGTACACTTCAGGCCCAACAACGTGTTGGTGTCGTTTTAAGTGGAGGAGGGGCATCAGGCGTGGCGCATGTTGGCGTTTTAAAAGCACTTGAAGAACGCCACATCCCAATCGACTTCGTTGTGGGAACTTCTGCAGGCGCGCTCGTGGCGGCCATGTATGCGTGCGGCTATTCGCCAGCCGAAATTGAATCGTATGTGCTTTCAGAAGCATTTCAGCATATGGCAATGGGTCAGCTCGAGGCCAAAGACGAATTTTTCTTTTATGCCGAACGGGCGACATCAGGGATGTTTAATTTCTCATTTGCTCAAGATAGCGTGCTTCAAAAGTCAATTCCAAATGCGCTTGTAGATCCGTGTTATTTTGATTTCGAAATGCTCAAAATCTTCGGGCTCACAAGCGCAAGTATCGGAACACATTTTGACGACTTCATGGTGCCCTTTCGCTGTGTCGCCTCCGATGTTGAGCACAAAAAAAGTGTCGTGTTTAGCACGGGCAACCTCAATCAAGCGGTACGTGCATCCATGACCTTTCCATTGTATATTAATCCGATTCGAATAGACGGCACACTTTATTTCGACGGAGGCTTGTATAACAACTTTCCGATGGAGGTATTGTACCGCGATTTTCATCCCGATTACATTATTGGAAGTAATGTTTCTAAAAACCTCCCGCCGGTGAACGAGAGCGATTTTTTTGGCTTGCTCACAAGCATGATGACGACCCCGACTAATTATGCCTTGCCTTGTACTCAAGGACTTATTATCGAGCCCGAAACGCGAGTGGGTACCTTTGATTTTGACGAAGTGAAACAAGCAATTGCCGACGGGTATGCTGCCACCATGTTAAAAATAGACAGCATCGAAGCCAATGTGATCGAACGCCAATCGCCGGAGGCCTTGGCCCAAAAACGCCTTGAGTTTCGTGCGCGTGTTCAGGACCTCAAGATTGCAGAAGTAAAGGCATTTACAGACCAGAATGTTCCAATGCCATTTGCGAAGGCTGCACTATTGCCTTGGTATTCGCACAAACTTCTTTATGAAGCACAGCTCGAAACGCGTTATTTCCATTTGAGTTTGTCGCCGCAATTGGCATTTATGTACCCGACACTCGAAAAACTCAGTGACTCTACACAACGACTCAATTTGTACCTGAAAAAATCGAATCAATTTCGGGTCGATGTGGGTGGTTTGTTTGCGTCAAGAGCAATCAATACAGCGTATTTTTCTTTGGCGTATCGACATGTCGGAAAAGTCGCACAACAGGTACAAGCCGAATCGTATTTCGGAAAGTTCTATGGTTCAGTTCGCACCGCTTACGAATTGGTTTTGCCAGGAGTATTCCCGATCAGCATTTCACCTTATTTTACACTAAATCGCTGGGATTATTTTCGGAGTTTTGCCACCTTTTTTGAAGATGTAAAGCCTTCTTTCTTAGTTCAGTATGAAAGTTATGGCGGGCTCCAATTGAAGTTGCCGACTGGTAATCATTCCAGACTCCTAGCAGATTCGCGCTATTTCTACCTCGACGACCAGTATTATCAAACGGCAACTTTTGCCAAAGAGGATACCGCCGATGTGAGTACCTTTCGGGGTTACACGACTTCTGTTGAATTCACCAAGAATACACTAAATCGGAAGCAATTCGCGAGTTCTGGTACCTTTTTTCAGGCAAAAGCCCGCTATGTGAACGGATTCGAACACACCTATCCGGGATCAACATCCGTTTTTAAAGACACGGTTCTGAATCAACACCATTGGTTAAGTGTTCAGCTCGAGCTCATGAGTTTCCCTTTTCAGAAAAAGCAACTTTTTAATGTCGGAATCCACGCTAAAACTGTGCTTAATAGCCAGTCTTTATTTGCGAATTACACCGCAAGTATGCTCACACTACCTGGGCTCAACGTGCTTCCTGACCTCGAAACGTATTTTATTTCAGCTTACCGCTCGACACAGTACGTTAGCGTGGGCACCAATTTCATTTTAAGCCCCGTCAAAAATCTCGATGTACGCCTCGATGTCTATGGCTTTTTACCCATTATTCAATTGCAACAAAATCAAGACGGTACATTTTCATATACCAAACCCTTAAAAGGCAGAAGTTTATTGGCATCTGGAAGCGTCATTTACCATACGCCTATTGGCCCTGTCCGGGCTTCTATCAATTACTTTCCAAAATACACCCAGAAAATTCAAGTTCAAGTAAGCTTTGGCTATATCTTGTTCAACGAACGTGCAATTCGTTAACTTTGCCCTCCATTATGAAACAGTCTTATCACCTCAACGGAATTCAACAAGTTGGAATTGGTGTTCCAAATGTTCAAGAAATTTGGTCTTGGTACCGCAAGGCTTTTGGACTTGATGTTCGCATATTTGAAGAAGCCGCACCAGCGCCTCTCATGACGCGTTATACAGGCGGAGTGGTGCATCATCGCACCGCAACATTGGCACTCAATATGGCCGGTGGTGGTGGTTTTGAAATTTGGCAATTTACGTCGCGCCCAACTGAAAAAGCAGCTTTTGAACCTCAACTCGGTGATTTTGGAGCCTTTATCTGTAAAATCAAATCAGAAGATGTGCGTGCCAGTTTTGCTTACTTAAAGTCGATCGATGCAGCGGTTTCTGAGCCTACAAAAGATCCTGCCGGAAATTGGACCTGCTATGTGAAAGACCCAAACGGCAATTATTTTCAACTCATCGAAGGGCGTTCGTGGTTTGCACCTTCGCGCCATCCGTCACGTTGCGGCGGCGTAGCCGGAATCACAATTGGTGTTTCTGATATCGACAAAAGCAAAGCATTTTACCAGCAATTGCTTCAGTTCGAAACACAAGTTTTCGATGAAAGCGGACGATTTGAAGAATTCAATAGCTTGCCTAGAGGCGAGGCTGAATACCGCCGTGTATTATTGACGCATCCACGTGTACGTGAAGGTTATTTTGCAGACTTGTTGGGCATTACAGAAATTGAATTGGTTCAACTGACCACACCTCATCAAGCGCGTCTTATTTTTGAAAATCGCTTTTGGGGCGATTGGGGCTTTATCCATTTGTGTTTTGATGTGCAAGGGATGAATGCCTTAAAAGACGCATGCGATGCTTACGGCGCACCGTTTACGGTTGATTCTGATAATTCGTTTGACATGGGTGAGGCAGCGGGTCGCTTCGCTTACATTGAAGACCCTGATGGCTACTGGATCGAGTTCGTCGAGACGCATAAAGTTCCCGTGTTCAAAAAATTAGGATTGTACATCCATTTAAAACAAGGACGTGCTTTAAAGCATTTGCCAAAGTGGATGCTCAAAGCCTTGTCTTTGAATCGCGTTAAATAAGTCCTTTTACCCGTAAAAATTCATCCAGACTCTCGATGTCTGAGAACAAGACTTCGCGGGCTTTGCTTCCTTGGAAGGGCCCAATGATATTCATGCCTTCTAACTGATCCACGATTCGCCCGGCACGGTTGTAGCCTAATTTTAGTTTGCGTTGCAACAAGCTGGCCGATCCTTGTTGATTGATTACAACAATGCGTGCCGAATCGACAAACATAGGGTCCATTTCGTCGAGGTTAAAATCACCACCGCCTTCGCCACCTTCTGGAATGTACTCTGGCAATAATAAGGCTTCTGGATACGCGCGTTGATCACCAATAAAGCTACAAATTTCTTCGACCTCTGGCGTATCGACAAATCCACATTGCAAACGCTTCATGTCTGATCCTGTCGAGATAAGCATGTCACCTCGGCCAATTAATTGATCGGCACCCGAAGCATCGAGAATGGTGCGCGAATCAATTTTTGAAAGTACGCGAAACGCAATACGAGCCGGGAAATTCGCCTTGATCATACCGGTAATGACATTAACCGATGGGCGCTGCGTGGCGACAATTAAATGGATTCCGATGGCACGTGCCAATTGCGCAATCCGTGCTATTGGATGTTCGACTTCTTTACCTGCTGTCATGATGAGGTCGGCAAACTCATCGATCAGGACGACAATATAGGGCAAGTAGCGGTGTCCTTTTTCAGGATTCAAGCGGCGTGCAATGAACTTGGCATTGTATTCTTTGATGGTCCGAACGCCTGCATTTTTGAGCAATTCGTAGCGCTCATCCATCTCAATACAGAGTGAATTGAGTGTATTGACCACTTTAGATGTGTCGGTAATAATCGCGTCTTCTTCTCCGGGTAGTTTTGCTAAGAAGTGACGTTCAATTTTATTGTAGAGTGTGAGCTCTACTTTTTTCGGGTCAACAAGTACAAATTTAACTTGTGCAGGGTGTTTTTTATAAAGGATGGAAATCAAGATGGCATTTAATCCGACTGACTTACCTTGACCTGTGGCACCAGCGACTAATAAGTGCGGCATTTTAGTGAGGTCAAACACATAGGTTTCGTTGGTGATGGTTTTTCCCATTACAATCGGAAGTTCACCGTCAAAATGCTGGAATTTGTCTGAGGCGATCAACGAGCGCATCGAGACCATTTCTGGATTTGAATTTGGAACCTCGATACCGATGGTACCTTTGCCCGGAATCGGGGCAATGATCCGGATGCCTAGTGCCGACAAACTCAGTGCAATGTCGTCTTCAAGGTTTTTAATTTTTGAGATACGCACGCCTGGTGCCGGTACAATTTCATAAAGCGTAACGGTAGGCCCAACGGTGGCTTTGATTTTAGCGATATCAATTTTATAATGAGACAGTGTCTCGACGATGCGGTCTTTGTTGCTTTCGAGTTCTTCTTTACTGACAGAAACCCCTGAATTCCCGTAATCTGTCATGAGTTCGAGTGGTGGCAATACATAGCCTTCGAGGTCTTTTGTAGGGTCGTATTCACCGTGTTCACTCACCAATGCAGCAGCTAGGTTTTCGTCGTCAGTAAGGCTTCGGAGTGGAGCGGTAGTCGTTGCACTTGCCACACTTTCAACAATGGGGTCGCTTCCTAATTCGATTTCAAAACTGTCATCGGCAATCGGCTGAGCAGGCGTTTCAGGTGCAAGGTATTCGTCTTCGATTTCAGAAGTAGATTCTTCTAGGTGGCTTTCGGCTTCTGTGCCAATGGGGTCGCTTGGTTCCACTTTATACACCAACTCGCTTTCATCAAAGAACACATCTTCTTCTTCGTCGTCAAAATGAATGGTCTGAGAAACCTGATCGGCCTGAATTTGATCGTCACGTATCGTATTGACTACATACATATCGTCAAAAGCAGCATTGCCTTGTGTTTGGGTTTGGTTTTCTGTTGATTCGGCTTCTTCTCGCTGAAAGATTCGCTCAAACAAGGCCTTGTAGTTGGGGCTAAATAAGAGTGTGGTGATGATGTATAAACTCACTAATAACAACGCAAGTGTACCGAAACTTCCGAGTGTAAGCCCAAGCCATTCGTTGCAATAAAAACCAAAAGTACCGCCTGCAAAATGGACTTGCTCACTAAAAAACCCTAAAAAGACAGAGCCCCAAACCATATAGATGAGCGTAATGCTTGTTGCACGTGCAATCGGGACCAATGCCGTATCAAACAAAATTCGGACACCGCCTAAAAAAGCTAAAAAGATAATGCCAAATGAACTTAGGCCGAACAAACGGTAAATCAAAAGGTGCGAGCTCCAGGCGCCAAATTTGCCCAACCAGTTTTCGGCTGCAGGAATGTTCTTATTGAAGATATACGAGACAAAATCGCGATGAAGTAGCTGGTCTTGATCGGCTGTCCAGGTAAAAAGGTAGGAGATGCACGCTAAAAACAAATAAATACTCATCAAAGACAACAAGGAACCGACAATGATTTTGAATTTTTTCGCATCAAAGCGACCCGCCAACGAAAATGACTTTCCGCTTTTTGAAGAGTCGGTTTTCGGTGTTTTTGGCGCCACTGGTTTGGCCTCGCGCTTCACTTTGGGTTCAGCTTCAACCTTCGGGCTAACAGGGGTAGATTTTGGGATAAATTCGTTGTCTTCCATGGTGTACGTACGTCTATCTAACGAAAATACACCAAAGCCCGGCACAAAAACAATGCAACACTGAAACCTATAAACAAAAAAATGTTAGTAGCAGACTAGTTTTTGGGTGCGTTTTGTTGCTGCGCCCATTCTAAAAATGCCTCGAGTGTCAGCACGTGGTATTTTTTGTCCGGAATAAACAGATGAATCGGCGGTTGGCGTTTGTCAATTTGCACAAGTTGGTAACTGACAAATCCCGTTTCGGTAGGGATTTGGCACGTGACAGGTAAACCCGGAGCATTGTTGAGACCACTAAAATAGCGGGCATCAATTTTTGGGTAATAAAAAAGTGTGGCACCTGTGTTGGGGTACTGGATGCTCGCGCCCTTGACTTTTAATCCTGCAATCGTACTTCGCTGCCTGTTTTTAGAAATTGGAAAAGGTGTCGTTGTCGTAGAATCTACAATTTGTACCGCGAAAAAAGCGCCTTCAACCTCGATCAACGAAATAAATCGGTGCTTGATCAGATGATGAATGCTTTCTTGCTTGCTGCCATCTTCCATGAGGTAGGTGAAACGCACTAACGAGTCGATGGCGTAAATGAACAACTTTCCGTTCGTGGTGTCTTTGCTCAATGAATTGTAGGAAAAGACATTGTATTCTAAAGAACCTGTGAATGATTTTTGTGCGAAAAGAGGCGCACAACAACCAATGAAAACTAAAATGAGGTAGAGGTTTCGCATCGTCAAAGATAAGAAACCTCTATCTTTGCGCTAACCCCAAACGGGTTTGTTATGTCAAAAAATTTACAATTTATCGTCAATTCGTCAGAACTTGGTGCTGGTACTCGTGGTGCTTCGTTGGGTCCGGAGGCGATACGTGCAGCAGCGCGTCAAAAAGGCAGCACCTTGTTTGCTGATTACAAAGTCAAGCATGTCACGACTCAAAATGACTTGCTCGATTTGCCTACCGCCTTTCCTTTTGCCAAACGCATCGACGGCTTGCAACAAGTTGCCGAATCTTTACACAGTCAATTGCAGGCTTGTTATGCCCAGAACGCTATTCCATTTATTTTGGCTGGCGATCACAGTTCGGCGGCTTCTACTTTAGCGGCGCTAAAAAAACAATTTCCTGCTCAGCGCATTGGCGTACTTTGGATCGATGCGCATGCCGATATCCATACGCCATTTACAACGCCTTCCGGCAATGTACACGGCATGCCATTGGCAGCGGCGCTTGGTCTTGATCAACAACACCTCGCCAAAAATGAACCCGATGCCCAATCCTTGAATTATTGGTCTGCATTTAAAAGCAGTTCCATTCTTCCGACTGACCTTGTTTACATTGCAGTTCGCGATACCGAGGCCGAAGAAAATGCCACCATGGCCGAACTTCAGCTTCGCAATTATTCGGTTGCCGAGTTGCGTCAGAAAGGACTCCAAGCGTGTTTCCAAGAAATTGAAGGTAAACTGCAAGCTTGTGAGTTGCTTTACATTTCATTCGATGTAGACAGCATGGACCCTTCCGAAAGTTCTTACGGTACCGGAACGCCCGTTCCGAACGGACTTTCGTTTGCTGAAGACAAAGAAATTTTGATTCATTTTAGTTCGGAACAGCTTTTGTGTGAAATCGATTTTGTCTAGTTCATCTCCTTTGTCGTCTTATTATTT
>JBDLQL010000030.1:0-38258 GCA_039800565.1 Bacteroidota bacterium
ACTCTTGTATCCGACGCTACAAGGCATTGCCGACAGTGCGCATTTTAATCTTGCAAACCAAGTACTTACGTTAAAAAACAGTCCGATTTTATGGAGTAATCATAGCGAACTAAAAGCCACAACCGCACAAATTTCATTTCAAGATTCGCTTTTAGAATCCATTCAATTAATAGAGCAAGCCACCTTTCTGATGCAACTCGACACAAGTTCCTATTTTCAGCAACTGTCGGGCAAATCGATGCAACTTGTATTTAATTCGGAAGGAAAGATTGAAGAAGCCACCGTAGAAGGCAATGCTTGGACTATCTATTATCCGGTAGAAGAAAACAAAACAGATAGCACTGTTGTGATGAAACGTCAAGGGTTGAATCGCTTGTTTGCCGCTCGTTTGATTGTTGAGTTTAATAATCAAGAAGTCAGTGGCATCACCTATTTTGAAAAACCAGACGGCGTCTTTTTTCCGATGGATCAAATTCCGGAAGAAGAGAAATACATAAAGGGCTTTTCTTGGAATCCGAAAAAACGACCTACGGACCCGAAGTTATTGATGGCTGATTAATTCAATTCTTCGTTGGTTTCGGTATCCCAACGCGTCACACTTTTAACACCTTCAACTTCTTCAAATTTACGTGTAAGCTGCTCAAGTTGAGCTGTATCATAGACCATCACCTTGATTTTCCCTTCAAAAACCCCATCGGTCGTGTCAAATGAAATGCTTTTCATATTGAGGTGATTTTGTTTCGAGATGATTTCAGTAAGTCGATTTACAAGGCCGATTTGGTCAATGCCGATAATTCGGATCGCCGCAATACGTTCGACAAGTGTTGTTTTTTGCCAAGTCGCCTTCAGGCAGCGGTAGGCAAGTTTTGACAGCAAATGAACGGCATTTGGGCAATTAAAACGGTGAATCTTGATGCCACTCGAAAGCGTAATAAATCCAAAAACTTGATCACCCGGAATGGGGTTGCAACACTTTGCAAGGGTATAATCAAAACCTTTAAACTCTTCACCAATAATAAGGGTGTCAGTATCGGTGTTAATTCCTTCTTGAGAATTAAGCTCAGCAGCTACGCTAATTTTTTTGGAGCGAATTTTTCGTTGAATTTGAATAAGCCCTGCCTGAACATCGAGTTCTCTTAATGCTGATAAATCCAATTTACCTTTGGCAATTCGAAAAAACAACTCGGTCGCATTCGAAAGTTGGTAGTGTTTTTCAAGCGCCTGAACATTTTCAGGGCACATGCGGATATTGAATTGCTTGAATTTGCGTGCTAAGATTTCTTTTCCATCACTCGCTACAAACTTCCGGACTTCGTTCAGTGCCTGCTTGATGCGCTGCTTGGCCCGAGCCGAAACCACAAAGCGCAGCCATTCATCATTGGGTTTTTGTTTGGACGAGGTTAAAATCTCGAGCTGATCGCCATTTTGAAGCTGGTAACTTAACGGAACAAGTCGGTTGTTGACCTTTGCCCCAATGCATTTATTGCCAATTTCAGTATGAATGTCATAGGCAAAATCAAGGATGGTGGAACCGGTAGGCAACACACGTAATTCACCTTTTGGTGTAAATACATAGATTTCATCGTTGAATAAATTCAACTTAAAATCATTGACAAAATCAAGGGCGCTGGCATCTGGGTTGTCAAGTAAGTCCCTAATTTCGGCAATCCAGCGGTCAAATTTATTGTCGTCGGTGCGGGCTTCTTTGTATTTGTAGTGCGCCGCTAATCCATGCTCGGCAATTTCATCCATACGTTTGGTCCGAATTTGCACTTCTACCCAACGCCCTTGGGGCGACATAACAGTAGTGTGTAGCGATTCGTAACCATTGGCTCGTGGTGTCGAGATCCAATCGCGCAAGCGCTCCGGGCTTGGCTGGTAATAATCAGTAACGATCGAATAAATACGCCAACAATCGGCCTTTTCAAGTTCATGCGGTGAGTTCACAATGATGCGCAAAGCAAACACATCAAATACCTCTTCAAACGGAATTTCTTTGGTTTGCATTTTGCGCCAAATCGAAGAAATGGATTTGGTTCGGGCCTTTATTTCAAAGTCATAGCCTTGTTGCTGCAACTCTTCACGAATGGGCGCCACAAAACGACGTATAAAGCGATTTCGGACATCTTGGGTGCTTTTAAGCTTGGTTTCGATGTCAAGAAAAACCTCCGACTCACAATACTTCATGGATAAGTCTTCGAGCTCGGTCTTGATCGGATACATTCCTAAACGATGTGCCAAAGGCGCGTATAAAAATTTCGTTTCGGAGGCAATTTTAAGTTGCTTTTCAGGCTTCATGCTCGAAAGGGTACGCATGTTGTGCAGGCGATCGGCAAGTTTGATCAAGACCACCCGAAAATCATCGGAAATAGTCAAGATCATTTTACGGAAATTTTCGGCCTGAATTGACGTATTTTCGTCGAAAACTTCGGGTATTTTGGTGAGTCCGTCAATGATTTTTCGAACCGTCATTCCAAAAACATCTTCGATGTCTTGCAAAGTAAGATGCGTATCTTCGACGGTGTCGTGCAACAACGCACAAGCAATAGCGGTCGGCTCTAAGCCCATTTCTTCGGCACAAATGCGCGCCACTGAAATCGGATGGTAAATATAAGGCTCTCCGGATTTTCGGCGCATGTCTTTGTGCGCATCAAGCGCAATATCAAAAGCCTTCCGAATCATGGTTGTCTCCTGACGGCTGCGGTCTTTCATGGCACGCAACAAGCCTTTGAACGCATTTAAAATCTCTTTGCGTTCTTGCTCAAGGTCGATTTGTCCGCCGTTGTAGTGCATTAGCGCGCAGGCAAAAGTTTTGTGCGCACTTCACCAAAGCCAATACGAATTTGGTCATTTTGGCAATAACCTCGCATAATAACCGTGTCTTGATCCAGAATGAATTTTCGTTCTGAGCCATCGGACAACGCAATTGGTTTGGTTCCTTTCCAAGCCAATTCAAGCATGGAGCCATAAGAATCGGGCGTTGGGCCAGAAATGGTGCCTGAACCCATGAGGTCACCGCAACGCACATTACATCCATTGACCGTATGATGCGCCAATTGCTGCGCCATGTTCCAGTACATGTATTTGAAATTGGAACGACTGATACAGGTTTCTGCTGCATTTTCTGGTGCCAAAGCCACTTCTAACTGAATGTCATAGGATTTCTTACCTTCAAAAGCCAAATACGAAAGTACTTTTGGATCTTGCTCAGGGGTGTCTACCGCAAAAGGTTGCAAGGCGTCGAGCGTCACAATCCAACAAGACATCGAGGAAGCGAAATTTTTCGCCAAAAAAGGCCCAAGCGGAACGTACTCCCACTTTTGAATATCACGTGCCGACCAGTCGTTAAACAAACACATGCCAAAAATATATGACTCGGCTTCTGCCGTAGAAATTGAATCACCAAGTGGCTTCCCATCAAATGTGATGAAACCCATTTCTAATTCGAAATCGACTTGTCGGGAAGCGGCAAAAATCGGATCGGCGTTGTCGTCGGGTTTGATTTGGCCTTTCGGACGTACAATTTCTTGCCCGCTAATAATCACCGAAGAAGCTCGGCCATGATAGCCAACAGGGATCCAGAGCCAATTTGGCAATAAAGCGTTGGCCGGGTCACGAAACATGACGCCTACATTGGTAGCGTGTTCTTTGGATGAATAAAAATCGGTGTAATCGCCAATTTGAATCGGCATGCACATTTCAACAGCATCGACTGCATCGAGTGCGAGGTCGTGGTGCGAAGGGCTGTGCTGTAAACTGGTGTTGGAAACTTCGAGCAATTCAGAAATGCGGTTGCGCAAGTCACGAATGGCTAATTTTCCTTTTTTCATCATGACATTTAAATAGTCTTGATGAAAATCTTCCGGATGAAAAGGCAAGCCTTCAAAATAACCCCATTCGGCCAATAAGGCTAAATCAAGCACGTGCTCACCGATGCGCACACCGACGCGTTTGGCTTTGCTTGCTGTCTGAAAAATTCCGAATGGCAAATTTTGTATCGGGAAATCAGAACCCGTAGGCACCTCTATCCACGATTTTAAGTTCGGGTCATTTGCTGCAATCATAACAATGTTAAATTATACGTTAAATCGGAAGTGCATGATATCGCCATCTTCAACGACATATTCTTTTCCTTCGACTTTAAATTTACCCGCTTCTTTCACAGCACTTTCACTTCCTAAGGTAGTGTAGTCAATGAACTTCATCACTTCGGCACGGATAAATCCTTTTTCAAAATCGGAGTGAATGACTCCTGCTGCTTGTGGGGCGGTCATGCCTTTATGAATGGTCCAGGCTCGCACTTCTTTGACGCCAGCCGTGAAATAGGTTTGTAAATTAAGTAAGTGATAGGCTTGGCGGATGAGTCGATTGACACCTGGCTCTTCAAGGCCCAGTTCTTCTAAAAACAACTGGCGCTCGTCGTAGGTTTCGAGTTCGGTAATGTCGGCCTCAATTTTGGCACCAATGACCAATACTTCGGCATTTTCAGCAGCGACCGCTTCCATTACGCGAGTTACGTGCGCATTGCCATTTTTCACAGAAGCTTCATCGACATTGCATACATACATAACCGGTTTGGAAGTGATCAAATTGAAACTTTTAATAATCGCCATTTCTTCTGGAGTAAAGCCCATTCCACGTACGGACTTTCCTTGTTCGAGTCCTGTTTTAATGAGACCAGCAAGTTCATTTTCTTTGACGGCTTCTTTGTCGCCAGACTTGATGACACGGGCCAAACTTTGGATCTTTTTTTCAATCGATTCAAGGTCTTTGAGCTGCAATTCGATATCAATGATTTCTTTGTCACGAATCGGATCCACACTGCCATCGACGTGTACAATATTGCCATCGTCAAAACAACGTAAGACATGTAAAATGGCATCGGTTTCGCGGATATTTGCCAAGAACTGATTGCCCAATCCTTCGCCTTTAGAGGCGCCTTTCACCAAGCCAGCGATATCTACAATTTCCATAGTGGTTGGGACAACGCGCTCCGGATTGACAATCGCTTCGAGTTGTTCGAGACGCGGGTCTGGAACTGAAATAGTGCCAAGATTGGGTTCGATGGTGCAAAATGGAAAATTCGCGGATTGCGCTTTTGCATTTGACAAACAGTTAAATAAAGTTGATTTTCCTACGTTCGGCAAGCCGACAATTCCACATTTTAATGCCATTCTGATTCTTTAATTGTTCAATTGCAAAGATAGCCAAAAGCAAGCTCTGTTGCCGATATTTTGGTATTTTTACCCAAAAACAATCCATGAAAACGCTTGCCTTTATTTTTTGTTTCCTAATTGTCGGGATAAACCTACTTGCGCAGGATAGTTTAATGATCCGGAATATCTACAACGAAGCGCTTCTTCGCGGTCATTCGTATACTGACCTGCGTTCGCTTTGCAAAGATATTGGGCCGCGTCTTTCGGGTTCGTCCGAGGCTGAAATGGCAGTAAATTGGAGCGTTGAAAAAATGAATACCTATGGTTTTGATGAAGTTCGTTTGCAAGAAGTGATGGTTCCGCATTGGGAACGCGGCACCAAAGAAAGCGCCTGGTGGAAAACCACAACGCAAAAAACCACCACCAA
Organism: Bacteroidota bacterium; assembly: GCA_039800565.1. GTDB lineage: Bacteria > Bacteroidota > Bacteroidia > Flavobacteriales_D > Crocinitomicaceae > UBA952. Next base: position 5,584 of record JBDLQL010000030.1, read on the forward strand.
TAAAGTGCACGTGTTGGCACTTGGGGGTTCAATTGGCACCAACGGACTGCTCGAAGCTGAAGTGATTGAATTTACAAGTATTGAAGCCTTAAAATCGGCTAAAAGGTCAGATGTCGAAGGAAAAATTGTGTTTTTAAGCCAGGCGATGGATGCGGCGCAAATCCAAACATTCAAAGCCTACGGTGCTTGCTATGCCATACGCGGCAATGGCGCTGTCGAGGCTGCTAAATTGGGGGCAAAAGCTGTAATTATTCGTTCATTAGGCTTGCCCGAAGATGCCTTCCCGCACACGGGCTCTATGCATTACGAAGAAGCTACTCCTAAAATACCGGCTGCCGCATTAGCAACAGCCGATGCCACTGCCCTCTCTGCTGCATTGAAAAAAGGCAAGGTCCGCTTTTATCTTGAAATGGATTGCCGTGATTTTCCAGACGTGCGTTCCTTTAATGTCATTGGCGAATTAAAGGGCACGGTACACCCTGATCAAATTATAACAATCGGCGGACACCTCGATTCCTGGGACGCCGGCGAAGGCGCGCACGATGACGGTGCTGGCGTCATTCATTGTTTAGAAGCCTTGCGCATCTTGCACGAATTAGGTTACCGCCCGACGCACACCATTCGGGTAGTATTTTTCATGAATGAAGAAAACGGTAATCGGGGCGGACAAGCGTATGCCATCGCAGCAAAAGAAGCCGGCGAAGTACAAATTGCGGCCCTCGAAAGCGACCGAGGCGGTTTTGCACCAAGAGGTTTTGGCCTAGACGGACCAGCTCAGTATTTAAACCTACTTCAGAGTTTCGCACCCCTTTTCAAAGCTTACGATTTACACGTGTTTGAAATAGGATACGGAGGTGTCGATATTGGCCCCTTAAAAGATGCTTACACAGGCATTCCGCTTTTTGGGTTTGTCCCTGATTCACAACGCTATTTTGACTACCACCATGCAGCTAGCGACGTTTTTGAATCGGTCAATAAACGCGAACTTGAACTTGGTGCGGCAGCAGTTGCCAGCTTCGTCTACTTACTTGATCAACGCCTTTAAGCCACAAAGCCCATGTGCGGAATTGCCGGCCTACATGCAAAACAACCTAGCTCTTCGCTTGAATCGACGCTTCGAAGCATGAGTCAGCGCTTGGCCCATCGTGGACCAGACGCTGCCGGAATCCAATGCTTTGAATCGCTTCAACTAGGGATTGCACACCGCAGACTTTCTATTATTGATCTTTCGACGGCTGCAAACCAGCCTATGGTTTTTCAGGACCGTTATTGGCTCACTTTTAATGGCGAAATCTACAATTACCTCGAACTTCGTGATGAGCTAAGCCTTCTAGGCGCAAACTTTCAGACGCAATCAGATGCTGAAGTATTGCTCCAAGCTTATCATTATTGGGGCCCCGATTGTGTGCACCGCTTTAACGGCATGTTTGCCTTTGCGCTTCTTGATTTGCAAACTCGAATGCTGTATTGTGCACGCGACCCCTACGGCGTTAAACCCTTTTATTACCTCAATAATGCGAGTCATTTTGGATTCGCTTCTGAGATAAAAGCACTTTTGCAGGTCCCGAGCTATCAAAAATGCGCCAACCGCAAAGCGATCCGACACTTCTTAGTTGATGCTAAAATCGAGCAAGAAGCAGAGGGCTTTTTTAAAGCGATTTTTGAATTGCTTCCGGGCCACACCCTTGCCTACCAAATTGACCAGCAAACCATTCGGATTCAACGTTATTACAAACCCGATAAAATCGATGCCAACTTGGCTGCTGAAAAAGTTCCGGAAGCCTTGCAAAAAGCCTTGCGCTTGCGCTTGCGAGCCGATGTTCCAATAGGCTTATGTTTATCCGGAGGCCTTGACTCAAGTAGCCTGTTGCATTTGGCGAAGCAGGCCGTACAACACGAGCACATTGATGGTCTCGAAAACGGCTTACATTGTTTTACCGCTATTCATGAAAGCGAAAGCTGCGAGCGCCGATGGGCCGAACAAATGATCGACGCAAGCCATGCCACATGGCATCCAACGCAGCTGCATTCAAGCAACTTAATTGACGCCTTACCAGATCTCATTTACCACCAAGACATTCCGCTAGTTAGCAGCAGTACCTTTGCGCAAAGCAGCGTCATGAAATCGGCTGCCGCAGCCGGAATAAAAATTTTAATTGACGGTCAAGGTGGAGACGAATTATTTGCTGGTTATCAAGTGTTTTATGCCACTTATTTAAAGGAGTTGTTTTGGAAATTTCAGTGGGTAAAATGCTTTCGAGAATGGCGAAACCTTGAGCATTCACCTACCTCAAAACGCTTTTTAATCACCGAATGGATAAAAGACCTCGTTAGTTATTTGCCAAAAGCCCTCCAATTTCAACTTTACAAACGTTCGAAAGCCAGTTACCACTACCTCCGAAAAGCTCATGTTGCCGAACGAAAGCGCCAGCACAGCTTGCAAGCTCATTTAGAATGGTATTGTAGCGCCTATGAACTTAAAGGGCTTTTGCGCTGGGAAGACCGTTGCTCCATGCAATATAGCATTGAATCCAGAACACCATTTGCCGATGACCTTGAGCTCATGCAGGTTGCGCGATCTTTAAAGCCTGAAGCATTAATTTTTGAGGGCTGGTCTAAGTTTGCCTTAAGAAAAGCACTTGACCAGCAACTTCCGAGTGCCATTTCTTGGCGCCGAGATAAAAAAGGCTTTAGCGTGCCTCAAACTCAATGGATGCTTGAAAGCAGCTCATTTTGGCAAGATTTACTCATTACAAAAGCGAATCTGGATCAGTCCGAACTCATTGATCAGGAAAAACTTTTAGCGCAATTGCCCCGAATTTTCGCGAGTGATACATTTGCAGAAGAACTCGATTTTGTATTTCGTTATGGCTGCTATCTTTTGTGGCTAGAGCGATTTGAGATCCGAAACTTCGATGCTTCTTAGTTGAAATTCGAAGGCGCGCGTTGGCAAAGCATTTATAGCAATCGGCTGACTCGGATGCCCTTTAGGCAAATACACCGCACACAGGCTGTGTTTTACCAAATAAATATGCGCATGCAATGCAGGTGGCATCGCATTGTAAATTCCCATCAAGACTTCATAACGCGGGTACTCTGCATCCGACTTGGCATCGTGCCAAATTAGAATCGACTGCTCATTTTTTCGCAATGGCAACATCCGCTTGGTGTCGCGCTCCACTGCTTCGGCCGAATGATCGCCGTCAATAAAAATACAATCCATCTGACCACGATATGGAGCTAAATCGATTTCGGCAGAATCGGCGAATAAGTGCGTTACATTCGGAAAGGAGCTTGAAAAAAAACGATGCGAGGAAATATAAGCTTCTGATTGCCCCATTGCACGCAGTCGCTCATCGGGTAGATTCAGTGTAAAAACCTCGTTCACATAAGGAGCTACTGCCGCAGCGCTCTCACCGCGCCAGGTCCCAATCTCAAAATAGCTTTTGACATGAAATTGCCGGCAAATCAATTGAAGCAATGCAAAATCGGTGGCATATGAAGAACCTGATAAAAAGGCATAAGGAGCAATCCGAATATCGGTGGCTTCTGGCCAACTAAAGACATCAATTTCTTGCAACTGTAACTGCGGGTAACGTTTATAAAACTGTGCCTTTAGGTAGTCTTCATTTTTGAGAATTAAATTCAGTAACGAAGGCTGCTTGGCCAACATGAACAACCCTTTAAAAAACTTTTGAATCTTTCCCATCATTTTGATCTTTGCAAATATACACGCAATTCCTGCGCAAACTCTTTCCAATCTGCTTTCCTAGGAAAGAATGAAAGTTGTGCTCCCTCTTGTTGAAAATACCACATGACTACTGCACTTGTAGCTACATAAGAGCAACTTGATGCGAATGCTGCCCCCATTACTCCGTAGATCGGAATCATGACATACGCTGAAATCACACAAACAATCAGACCGACACCTGAAGCCAATGCATTGATCTGATACCGACCCTGTCCGGAAAAATAATGCCCCACAACCAACGCATAGGTAAATAACCAAACACCGGGTGCCAAGGCCCACATGAGCGAACTTAAAATCCCGAAATCAGGGCCAAAAATAGCGGTATAAAATGAAGCCGGAAGGAATAAAAAGAAAAGCGCCCCTATCAAAGCGGCGAGCATGCCAAAGCGGGTTAATTTTTCGGTGATTTGTACATTCAAAGACTGATCTTCTGAATTTGAAATGAAGGCGTATTGCCACAATGAAATACTGGTTGCAATCATCCAAATCGATTCGGTAATTGAGCTCGCATTTGACAACTGCCCCACTGCAGCTTCTCCTTTAAAATACACAAGAATGTAATAAGTGAGCCGAAAGCTTAAGAGCTGCAATACATGTGCCAGTTGATTGTAAAAGCCATACTGCATCAACTGTTTAAACACCTTTGTAAGTGTTGTTACTGGCTGCATTCGTTCGAAATGCAACAAAAGCAACACCGCACTCACGAAAAACGAGATGCCAAAAGCCCAATATAAAGCCAAGCGGTAATTGAGTTGCTGATCAAGATTCCATTGCAACAGACAAACAAGGATTGTGAGCACAGGCACCACAAGTTGGATCAGGTTGTAAAGACCATGTAAACGCTTCCCTAAAAGCAATGAAGCATGCACAGCTGCCAACGAACTTAAGGCACTTAAAACCAACACATGAACTAAATATTCGGGTTTGAAAACACCCAAAATAGTCAGTGAAAAATAACTCAGTCCACTAATGAGTACAACCCATAAATAAGAAGCAACTAACAATTGTTTCCAAGAATAGCGAGAAGACAAATAAACCAATGCGGCGCCTCCGACTAAACTATCGAGAATCGTAATCAAAGCAATCGTTGTTAACAATAAACTTTGTTCGCCTTTTCCAACTGCTCCTGTCAGTCGAGAAACTAAAATTACAATTCCTAGATTGAGCAAGGCGCTCAATACACGAACGGCAAAATTGCTAAAAATACTACGCCACATTGGGTTGAAGCACTTGAGAATAGGCCTGTTGCATGAGTTGTGCGACAGCCTGATAACTGTATTTGCGTTCGGCTTCTTGATGCATTTGCTCGGCATCAAAACGCTGTTGCTGAATCGAAATTAAAGCTGCCAATAATGCATCTTCATCTTCAGATGGCACAAGCATCCCGTTGGTTGGGTTAACTATTTCGGCCACGCCACCAACTGCACTTGCAATCATTGGTGTTCCGGTAGACAAACTTTCAATTAATACACATGGTAAATTTTCGAAACGACTTGGAAGTACAAACACGTCACAAAAAGACAGTAGCGCATGTACGCCTTCTGCATCTTGAGCCCCATGAAAATGAACCGACGACGCAAAATCGAAGGGTGCAATTTTTTCTTGATACGGACGCGCATTGCCATCAGAAACCACATGCAATTCGACATCGGCCTGCTGCAACTTTAGGCGTCGAAAAGCCCTTAAAAGCAAATTGAAGTTTTTTTGAGCTTCGTCGAGTGAAGACACATGCAAAAAGCGAAATACTCTTTTTTTATTTTTATTGGAAGTACTAAAAAGTGTGGTATCAATGGCATTCGGGATTACTTTCATTGGTGTATCGATGCCATATCGGTACATCGCAGCCGCTAAATCTGTTGAAACTGGCAGCACCAAATCAACACGTTTTCCGATCCAATTGAGCCAAAAGGATTGCCATTTTGATGGTTGAGGGCTTGCTTGCTCATGGTAACAGGTCCAGTGCTCGGTCATGACAAGCGGAATTTTAAAGCGCCATTTCAGCATGAGGCCGATGAATCCGATCGGATACATGACCGAAGCATGAATGAGATCGGGCTTGCCAAAACGCAAGTTCGAAGAGGCTTTCCAATAGGTTCGAAAAATCAAAAAATAATTGATAAAAAAATGAAGAATGGGCCAATTATTTTTGGGGATGTAAAAAACCTGTTCGTTGAAAGCACCGGTTTGAGTTTGACATTCGATGTGTTGATGTTGATCACTGAGCACCACATAAATCAACTCAACAGCGGCAATATGAGCTGCTGCTTTAGCCTGTTGTTGTACAAAATTACCCTCAGTAGGCTTATGCTTACTCGGATACCAACTGGACAAAAACAACACCTTTGGTTTCATGACTTATAAATTTGTGGCGTAAACCGCTTTGAGTTGCGCTAGCGCAAAATCAATTTCGACTTGAGTGGTGTAACGAGAAAAAGAGAAGCGTGCATTGGGGCGATTCATGTCGGCGCCAATGCCTTCCAAAACGTGCGAGCCTTTACTTGCACCAGAAGTACACGCCGAACCTCCACTTACGGCAACGCCTTTCAAATCGAGTGTAAACAACAACATACTGGCTTTAGGCGTTGGAGGCAAACACACATTTAACACGGTGTAAAGTGCCTTATCATAATCGGTTTCGCCATGAAAATAAACCTCCGGGAAATGCGCTTGCAAGGCATCTTTTAGGTATGTTTTTAAACCATAAACATGTGCTTGATGAGCCTCGGTATCGTGATAAGCCAAGTCCATTGCTTTAGCCAAGCCAACGATTCCAGACATGTTTTCGGTACCACCACGCAAACCGCGTTCTTGCGAACCCCCATGTATAAAAGGCGTTACTTTCGTTTGCTTGTTGACATATAAAAAACCAACACCTTTAGGTCCGTGAAACTTATGGGCCGCACAGGTGATAAAATCGATGTCGAGCTGTGCCATGTCAAAGCGGTAATGCGCCATCGTTTGCACTGTATCTGAATGAAAATACGCGCCATATTTACGGCAAAGTTTACTCACCTTTTCAAGGGGCAAAAGCGTCGCAATTTCATTATTGGCATGCATCAAAGACACCAGTGTTTTCGTTGGTTCTTGCAGCAAGTTCTCGAGGGCTGCGAGATCTACATTTCCTTTCGAATCGAGTGTGACATAAACCAATTCGATGTGCTCGTGGTGCTGTATAGCTTCGGCCGTATGGCCAACGGCATGGTGTTCAATGGCACTCGTGATAATGCGCTTGACACCCAATTGTGTCACGGCTGCATGAATGGCCATGTTGTCGGCTTCGGTTCCGCCCGAAGTAAAAATGATTTCGGCAGGCGCACAATTTAGGTGCTTGGCGACCGTACGGCGCGCAGTTTCTAAAATTGCCTTTGCCTCTCTTCCAAAAGCATGTGTCGATGACGGATTCCCAAATGTATTGCGCAACACAGGAATCATGGCATCAACAACTTCGGGTGCCATTGGGGTGGTGGCTGCATTGTCAAGATAGACCTTCATGAATCAAGATTTGCCACGAAGATACTAAAATTAGTCCGTATCTTTGAAGGAATGAATACCCCATTAGCCGAACGCATGCGTCCACGCACACTTGATCAATACATTGGTCAGGCTCACCTTTTAGCGCCAGGTGCTGCGTTGCGTCGTGCACTCGATGCGGGGGTCATCCCCTCCATGATTTTTTGGGGGCCACCAGGAGTTGGCAAAACCACACTTGCCCAACTCATTGCCCAACATTTACAACGTCCGTTTCACACGTTATCAGCCATCTCTTCAGGTGTCAAAGATGTAAGAGAAATCATTCATAAAGTCGAGTCAGGCGGCATGTTTCAGCCCAAAGGCACCATTTTATTTATCGATGAAATCCATCGTTTTTCAAAAGCACAACAAGACTCTTTACTTGGTGCGGTCGAAAAAGGAACCGTGACCCTTATCGGCGCCACGACTGAAAACCCTTCTTTTGAAGTCATTTCGGCTTTGCAATCACGTTGTCAGGTATATACCCTTAAAGAACACACCAAAGCAGATTTACTTTTATTGCTCGATCGGGCCTTAAAAGAAGACATACTTCTCAAAGAAAAAAACATTGTAATCGCCGAAAGTGATGCCTTATTGCACATTTCAGGAGGCGATGCCCGAAAGTTATTGAACGTCTTCGAAATTATCATTGGCACCTTTCAAGACCAAGCCGACATCACGATTACCAACGAAAATGTCATTGAAAACGCCCAGCAAAGTTTGGCACGCTATGACAAAGACGGCGAACAACACTATGACATCATCTCTGCATTTATCAAATCGGTGCGTGGTTCAGACCCCAATGCTGCGGTGTATTGGCTAGCCCGTATGGTCGAAGGCGGAGAAGACCCCAAATTTATCGCCCGACGCTTACTCATTTTAGCGGCCGAAGACATCGGCATTGCAAATCCGAATGCGCTTTTACTTGCCAATGCTTGTTTTCAAGCCGTTGAAAGTGTTGGCTGGCCCGAATCGCGCATTTTATTAAGTGAGTGTACCATTTATTTAGCGGCTTCTCCGAAAGGAAATGCCGCCTACATGGCCATTAATCGCGCCCAACAAAGCGTTCAACAAACAGGCAATCTGGGCGTACCCCTACCCTTGCGCAATGCGCCAACTGCACTCATGAAAGAACTAGGTTACGGCCAAGGCTACCATTACAGCCACGACTACCCTGGAAATTTTTATGCCCAAGAATTTATGCCCGACCAATTGGTAGGAACCAACTTTATTCAGCCAGGCAACAGTGCCAAAGAACAAGAACTTGCCAAGCAAATTCAAGCGTGGTGGAAAGATAAATACGCCTTCTAATGAATGCCTTATTGTATTATTTCATCGTTCTTCCGTTATCCAAATTGCCACTTTGGTTTTTATACCGCATTGCCGATATTCTCTATTTCTTACTAATTACCATCCTCCCTTACCGCAAAAAAGTGATCGCAGCCAACTTAGCGCTTGCATTTCCAGAAAAAAGCGCCACCGAACGCCAGCAACTTCAAAAAGCGTTTTACCGACATTTCGCCGACATTTTGATCGAATCTGTAAAAAACCTTAGTATATCAGCAAGTGAATTGAAGCGTCGCATGCACGTTCAAAACCCTTCTGTGTTAGAAGCCGCACAAAAAGCCTCTAAACCCATTTTATTGGTTTCGGCACATTACAACAATTGGGAATGGCTCATTACGGCACAAGCACTTTTATTTAGAGGCCAACATTTTGGAGTTGGCATGCCTCTTAGTGCTGCATTTTGGGACCAAAAACTCACGCAAAAGCGCGAGCGTTTTGGCTTAAAAGTCGTGCATGCCAATACGTATCAGCAAGCGCTGCAAACACCAAATTCCGTCGTGCTTTTACTTGCTGATCAAGCTCCAGCCGACCCAAACAAATGCCTATGGCTTCCTTTTTTAAACCAAGATAGCCCTGTCATTTTTGGCCCAGAATACATCGCTCATGCCTACGATTGTGTGGTGCTTTACGTGCACATTGACAAACTAAAACGCGGCTATTACCAACTGCGTTTTGAAGGCATTAGTAATGAAGTTAAGACGCTCCCCTATCAATCGATCACAAAAAATCACCTCCATTTATTAGAGCTTGACATCCAGAAAAATCCGGCAAACTGGCTGTGGTCACACAAGCGTTGGAAACGACAAAAACCTGCAAATTGGCCAGAATTAGCTCAAGCACTTCAGCAATCATTTGACCAAAAATTCAAAACAAATGCGCGGTAAAATTCTTTTTATCGGACTTATGAGTTGGCAATTTGCAACGGCACAAGTGCAACTCTTTTACCCCAAAAAAACGCCCAAAGAACACGCCCGTGCATTAATTGCACTACCTGACTTCTCATTTGTTAGTGGAAGTAGTGCCGCGCTCATCCGATCAATTAGCCCTTCCGGGATGCTGCAAATGCAAAGTGAACTCGATTCTTCCTTTCGTGAAATCCGTGACATTTGCCAAACAAGCACTGGTTTTGTGGCGCTGCAAAGCAATGACTCAAGTGCACTCATACGGCTAGATGCCCAATTAAAAGTTCAGCAAATCGAAAGACCCACCTGGCAAGGGAAAGCCTTGTTTTTAGATGGGATAAGTGCTGTAGGCGATTCACTTTTTGCATTCGGCGATCCTGTCAATCAGGAATTTGCAACCTTTATCTCGACCGATGGTGGCTTTACATGGCAAGCAACTTCTGGAAAAGTCAAGGCCAATATTGGCGAGGCCGCATTTGCCGCGAGTGGGCAAAGTTGTCAGGTGTACGGCACGCACATTTACTTTATCAGTGGAGGACTGCGCTCCATGTTTTACGCAAGCCCAGATTTCGGCAAAACTTGGCAAGCCGTGCCAATTCCGTATCCATCATGCCCAAGTTGTGGACCTTATGCCGTGGCTTTCAGTGATCGGCAACATATTGTATGTGTCGGTGGCGACTACACCCAGCCCAAACTTCAAACCAACACTTGTTTTTACAGTACCGATGGTGGCTTACATTGGCAGCCTTCAAAACGACCGCCAACTGGCTACCGTTCGTGTGTCATTGCGGTCAACAACGAACTCTATGCGTGTGGGACCAACGGCATCGATGTCAGTAAAAACGGAGGTAAAACCTGGAAAAAAATCAGTACTGTAAATGCCCTCAGCATGGCCTATAATGGTCGCTCGATTTTAGTGAGTCTAGCGAACGGCTCCTATTTATTTTTGCATCCATAAAGGCGCGGGTTGTTTGGCCAAAAAGCCCGGCATCCAAAGCACCAACCCAATAATCAATACAATAAACAAAAGCGCTCATACCAACCCTATTGTCCAAGCAAAACGTTTTTGAACCGCACCGACGTATTCTGGGCGTTGATTGCGCACAAAAAAGCGACCAATTAGAAGCATTGGTGCAAAACGTGGATGCACAAACAGACGGATGACAAAATCAATTAAAAAGCCAATAACCACCAATTTTGCCAGGCGAAAATCGCCGTTATGGATAATGACAAACAATGAAATCAGGGCAAAAAGAAACATGATGCCCGAAGCGGCACGAATTTCACGTTCGTTAAGTACACGTATTTGATAGCCCGCTACGGCTTCTCCGAATTTTGCTTTGTCGATCATTAGATTTTTTGTTTTGTATAAAAAAAAGGGAACCCTTTAGGTCCCCTTTGGTGGAGAAGATCGGGCTCGAACCGACGACCTCTTGACTGCCAGTCAAGCGCTCTAGCCAACTGAGCTACATCCCCATATGCTTATTTTGCTTGCAGGGTATCTTCCATTGAAGAAGAAACCGCAGACTTTTCGATGCGCAATTTAGTGCCTTCAGACTGAATAAGTAAGGTGTTGTCGGCAATTTCTAGGATTTTTCCATGAATTCCTCCGATTGTAACAATTTTATCACCTTGTTGTAAGCCTTCACGAAACTTTTTAAGTTCTTTTTGCTTTTTAGTTTGCGGACGAACAATAAAAAAATAAAATACCACAATCATTAAAATGATCATGAAAAAATTGTTTGCTCCTGCTCCCATTGCCTTTGATTTTAATTAACGGTACAAATGTACTTATTTTATTCGACCCTTGATTTCTAAAACCACAATATTTGGTTCAGTATTCGCCATAACGGTCACCAATTTGTGAATGCGGCTAGTATGCAAGTTGTCGGTATTCACAAGCGCAACAATTGCACCTGTCTTACCAGGTAAAATGGGCTTCTTAGGTTTTTCAGCCAACGTACAACTACACGACGGTCTGACTTCACCGAATACAAGCGGATGATCGCCTGTATTGGTCACTTTGAAAACCGCACGAACTTTTTCTCCTTTCATCACCACGCCCGCATGGAAGGTTGTTTGGTCAAATTTCATGGTAGTTGGTTCACCGACTTTGACTTCTTGATTTTCCTGACAAGAAAAAAAGAAAAGGGCGAATCCGATAAGAAGACTATTTTTCATGTTTATTGATTTAACAAACCACGTCCAATTTTCTGAATGCGTTTTTCCTGACTTAAAGTGGCAACTGCTTTATCTAAAATTCCATTAATAAATACATTGCTTTTAGGCGTGCTGTAAAATTTAGAAATTTCGATGTATTCGTTGATGCTTACTTTTGTTGGGATACTTGGACAAGACTGCAATTCAGTCAGCCCCATCTTGAGTAATAAGATGTCCATTTTTGCAATTCGATCCAACTCCCAATTATCTGCCAAACGCGCAATATCGTGCGCGTGCTGTTCGTCATTTTTAATGCACTCTTTTAAAAGTGTCAGCATGAACGCATGTTCGTCGTCATTTTCTTTAAACAAAGGCATGACTTCAAAAACGGAGCCTTCTTTCCAGTTTTTAAAGGTTTTAATGGCCATTGAAGCACATAAATCGAGGTCGTCGGCCCAATAGATGCTAATTTCATCAAAGAAATGCTGAACCAATTCTGCATTTGCAATTTCGGACTTAAACAATTGAACGGCAAAAGCAAGGTCTTCTTCTGGGCCAGTTAATCCGTTGTTCAGGTGCTCAAAATACACTTCACTATCAAGTATTGCAAGCATTAATTTTCGATACAGTTCTTGATTTTCGGCTCCTAACCAATTGACTTTTCGTTTTTCGGCTAATTTTAACAAGCTTTGAGATGACTCAATTGCAGCGACTAAAGCGTTGTCGACCCATTTTGTGTTGGGATGGAGGTCCTCTTCTGTCGGACGCATTTTTTTACGCAATTCCGCATGTCGATTTTGAGCGGCACGTTTGAGTTCGGGCAAACTTAAAATCAAATACAAGTACATGTCGTACATGCGCTCAACCGAGCGCTCGAGTTCTTTTTCTGCTTTTAATAAGTCAAGTTCTTCGCTTTGATAAAAGGCGTATAAAACTTGAAGTACTTTTATTCGTAAGTGTCTGCGATTCAACATGGGCCTAACGATTCATGCTTCCTTTAGCTTCGACACGTTCTTCAGCCAATTTATTGGCGATCATGTATGTCGGGATTTGCTCGGTCTGAGAACGACTCACAATGGCGTCTATTGTTTGGTAAATTTCAGCCGCTTTTTCGTGCGCCCAATCAAGACTTAAGCCCGCAACTTCTGAAAAACAATTAATGACGCCACCGGCATTGAGCGCAAAGTCAGGGGCATAAATGATGCCGCGCTTCATGACTTCTACACCATGGACCGTTTCGTCTTTTAATTGATTATTTGCAGCCCCTGCAATGACCGAACAGGTCAGGCGATTCAAGGTTTCATCATTAATTGTAGCGCCCAATGCACAAGGTGCGTAGATGTCCATGGGCACGTCGTAAATGGCATCAGGTGCCACCACTGTTGCTCCGTAAAGTTCATTGACACGTTTCAAAGCTTCTTGATTGATATCGGTAATGGTAACGAGCGCGCCTTCTGAGACGAGGTGTTTGACTAAATATTCGCCTACATGCCCAACGCCTTGAACCGCAACTTTTTTGCCACTCAGGCTATCTGAACCGTACTGGTGTTTAGCTGCTGCTTTCATTCCCATATAAACACCAAAAGCAGTAACCGGAGATGGGTCACCAGATTTTCCGGGAAGACCAACTACATAATTGGTTTCTTTTGAAACGTGAACCATGTCTTCAGGAGAAATTCCGACGTCTTCAGCAGTGATGTAATTTCCGGCAAGTGAATTGACAAACTGACCGAAACGACGGAATAAAGCCTCCGACTTCATCGTTTTTGAATCACCAATAATGACGGCTTTCCCGCCACCTAATTGAAGGTTCGAAATGGCATTTTTATAAGTCATCCCGCGCGACAATCGCATGACGTCTGTTAAGGCTTCTTGTTCGTTTTGATACATCCACATGCGCGTACCGCCTAGAGCCGGGCCAAGTACCGTATTGTGTACCGCAATAATGGCTTTTAGACCGCTGGCTTTGTCGTTGCAAAAAAGGATTTGTTCGTGACCCATGGCAGCCATAGGTTGAAGAATCGGATTCAGGCTTGAATCAGAAAGTGGAGAGACGGTCAGATCAGACATGTTTTTGAATTGAGTTCGTTCACTAATCAGCTATTTGAATTACTTTTGTACTTGCAAATAACCCCGCAAAAGTAGGAAAAAACCATGAAGTCGCTTCGCTACATCAACAAATACTTCTTGAAATACAAGTGGCGCTTCGCATTTGGTATCTTTTTCACGATAATTAGCAACTACTTTGGCGTTCAAATGCCGGTTTTTTTCAGCAAAGCCATCAATACGTTTACTGAAAATACGCATGCCATAAAAGCTCACGATTATCTTTGGCTCTCACTGCAACTTGGCGGAATTTACATGGGGTTATCCCTCTTAAAAGGCATTTTTCTCTTTTTTGTCCGGCAGACCATCATTGTCATGTCGCGTTTCATTGAGTTTGACCTCAAAAATGAAATTTATGCGCATTACCAGGCCCTCGATAGCTCGTTTTACAAAAAGCAAGCCACCGGTGACCTCATGAATCGCATTTCAGAAGACGTCGGACTTGTGCGCATGTATGCGGGCCCAGGCATCATGTATACCATAAACTTGGCCATTTCATTTACCATGATCATTTCGCAAATGCTCCTGATTTCGCCAAGTTTAACTTTATATGTATTGCTGCCACTACCAATCATGAGCATCCTCATTTACAAAGTTTCATCCCGCATGAATCAAATGAGTCTGTTAGTTCAAAAAGAACAATCTTTATTAAGCACGCTCGCACAAGAATCTTTTGCGGGCATTCGCATCATCAAGGCCTACAACCGTGAAAAAGAAGTCAGTTCAAAAGTTGCAGAATCGGCCGATCGGTACAAAAAACAAAGCATGCGCCTGGTGGTGGTCAATGCATTCTTTGCGCCAACCATTGTATTTCTAATTGGCCTGAGTTCCATGATAGCAATTTATTATGGCGGCCTGCTCACCTTTGAAGGCAAAATAAAAATCGGAGATATTGTGGCCTTCATTATGTTTGTTGCCAATCTTACATGGCCCTTTGCCAGTTTAGGTTGGATCTCTTCCATTATTCAACGTGCTGCAGCGTCACAGCAACGCATTAACGAATTTTTACAGACACAACCTGTCATCAAAGACGAAGGCCAAGCACCCTTTGTTTTTACTGGCGCCATTGAAGCCAGCCAACTGAGCTTTTGCTATCCAGATACTGAGCGGCCTGTATTAGAGCAGCTTCAGTTTTCGGTCAAACCCGGTGAAACCTTGGCCATTGTCGGGCATACTGGCGCTGGAAAATCAAGTATTTGTGCGTTAATTGCCCGAATGTACGACCCAACAAGTGGCCAACTTCTCATTGACAACAAGCCTTTACCCAGCTATTCGTTAGCGTCTTACCGTCAACAAATTGCAATGGTACCGCAAGATGTCTTTTTGTTCTCCGATACCATCGCTGCCAATTTAACCTTTGGTGTAGAAGGGGCCGAACCTAGCCAAGCCGAACTCGAAGAGGCCTGCAAAAAAGCGCACGTATTGCACAACATCCTTGACTTTCCGGAAGGTTTTCAAACACTCCTCGGCGAACGCGGTGTCAATTTAAGTGGTGGACAAAAACAACGCATCTCCATTGCAAGAGCCTTATTGCGCAACCCGAAATTACTCATCTTAGATGATTGCCTAAGTGCCGTCGATACCGAAACCGAAGAAATCATCTTAAATGGCTTGCAACAAGATGCTGCAACACGCAGCACCATCGTCGTCTCACACCGCATATCGACCATTCGAAATGCCACAAGCATTCTTGTGCTCGAACACGGAAAAGTCGTTGAATCGGGCACGCACCAAGAATTAATGGCACTTAAAAAGCACTATTACACCTTGTATCAAGAGCAGTTGCAGGCTGAGGATGAAGTCAAAAACATGGGATAGCTTTTTGTTTTAAACAACTGATTGTGAATCTTTTTTCGCAATCACAAAGGTTTTTATTCCGTAGATTCGGTTAAACCAATTAAAACAAACAACTATGAAAAAACTAATGATTTTTGTAGGAGCGTTAACAATGTCGAGTGCATTGTTTGCTCAAAAACCTGCTAGTGACGATGCCAAATGGTCACTTGAAGGATTAGCAAATCTTAACACAACTGACGGCATGAGCTGGAGTGCTCCAACCCTACGCTTGCGTTATTTTGCTACCGACAATATTGCAGGTCGTTTCCAATTAGGATTTGGAGATGGTACGCCAACCCCAAGTAAAGAATCGCATACATTTTTATCAAATCCAAACGATGCAACTGCTGCGTCTGGAACTCAGGACATTTCAAGAAGTGCTTGGAATGCATCTTTCGGTGCTGAATATCACCTCGCAGGCACAGACAAAATGTCTCCGTTTTTCTCAGCTCAAGTAGGACTTGGAAAAGGATCTTATGAAGAAACTTGGAAAAATTTTGATGGTACAAGTTATAATGCAAATGTCTCTTCAGCTACCATCAACGGTGGGTACAGTACCTTTTCAATGGGTCTTGGAGCAGGATTTGACTACTATGTAGCAGACAATTTGTACTTAGGCTTGGAAATGAGCCTTACGAGCTCTAGTGTTAAAAATAATGACGGAGTTGGTGTCGTTACAACACCGCTCGGTGAACAAACCACAACCAATCCAGGTAGCACATTAAAGTATGTCAATTTAGGTGCTGCACACGGTTCAGTGCGCATTGGTTGGAGATTCTAATCGGCAAACTAAATGAAATCAGAAAGGGGGCTTCGGTCCCCTTTTTTAGTGTCCGTTAGAAAAAAACGTACCTTTGTGTCATGGATACACGTAAGCACGTCGAAGTTTGTTTTACTCCGGGCGAATATGCCTATTACAAAGATGAGTTTGAAATTGTGGTTGTTATTGATGTGCTCCGCGCAACATCGGCCATTTGCGCGGCCTTTGACAACGGCATCAATTCCATCATTCCGGTACCTACCGTTGAAGAAGCATGGGCTTACAAGCAAAAAGGATACTTAGCTGGAGCCGAACGCAAAGGGCAGATTGTCGAAGGTTTTGATTTCGGAAATTCGCCTTTCTCTTATATGAAAGAAGAATTTAAGGGTCAAGACGTCGTTCTCACAACTACCAATGGAACCAAATCTTTGGACGTTGCAAAAAATGCCGAAACAGTCGTGGTCGGTTCCTTTTTAAACCTCGATGCACTATGCAAATGGCTCGAAAAACAAGACAAAAACATTTTATGCCTGTGTTCAGGTTGGCAAGATAAGTTTAACCTCGAAGACACCATTTGTGCAGGCGCCATTTGTCAGTATTTAATCGGAACAGGGGCTTACATTTCAGACGAAGACTCATCCATCGCTGCCAAGTATTTGTACCTTTCGGCCAAAGACAACTACTTGGGTTACTTGAAATCAAGTTCGCATCGCCGACGCCTTAAAAACCTGAACCTCAACGAAGACATCAAGTATTGTCTGACTCCGAATCAATCGGAGGTCATTCCAATACTTATCGATGGCAAATTGGTCAAACTCACAGATTAAACAATTTTTACTGCTCGGCTTTTTAGGCCTTGCAAGTCTTTCAGGCACTCAAAAAACAGCCTCCACATGGGGTTTCGCCGGACATCGGCGCATCAATGAGTATGCATGTTATTTGCTACCGCCTTCCATGAGTGTTTTCTTCCGTGAAAACCAGCGCTTCCTTATCGAACATGCCGTAGACCCCGACCAACGCCGTTACAGCGTCCCAGAAGAAGCAGCGCGGCACTTCATTGACCTTGATCGCTACTATCAAAAAGGAGAAGATCCATTTTGGCAACTACCCCAATCCTGGACAGAAGCGCTAGCTTGTTATCCCGAAGACACCTTAATGGCGCATGGCATTGTTCCGTGGCATATTGTCAAAATGAAGTACCGACTGCAAGAAGCATTTGAACGACATGATATCAGTGCCATTTTAAAAAATGCTGCTGAACTTGGGCATTACATCGCTGACGCGCATGTACCCTTACATACCACCCGCAATTACAATGGCCAATTAAGCAATCAACGCGGAATTCACGGTTTATGGGAAAGCCGCTTAGTCGAACTTGAAGCAGAACATTACAATTATTGGATCGGGCATGCTACTTATATTTCCGATGTTTCAGCGGCTTGCTGGAAAGCCATTGCCGATTCACATGCTGCTCTTGATTCGGTATTTTTAATTGAAAAAGTTGTAAGTCAACAATTTACGAGCGCCGAAAAATACAGTTTTGAACAACGTGGCACCACGCTTGTACAAGTTTACGCGCAAGAATTTTGTCAGGTCTACCATCAGGCACTCAACGGCATGGTCGAGCGCCGCATGCGAGCAGCCATATTAATGACGGCCTCAATTTGGTACACGGCCTGGATTGACGCTGGTCAACCCGATTTATCAAGTTTACGAACAATGGCACCAGTAAGCACGACAACAGACAGCAACCAAATCGTTAAATTTCAATTAGAAAAAGCGCTAGGTCGTATTTGCGACTAAACGATTGGGCGGTATTTGATTCGTTTTGGCCCGGCATCTCCGAGTCGTTTTTTACGATTTTCTTCGTACTCAGAATACGAGCCCTCAAACCAATACACTTGCGAATCGCCTTCAAAGGCTAAAATATGCGTACAAATACGATCTAAAAACCAGCGGTCATGCGAAATAACAACCGCGCAGCCTGCAAAGTCTTCAATCCCTTCTTCAAGTGCACGAAGCGTATTGACATCGATGTCGTTAGTGGGCTCATCGAGCAACAACACATTGGCTTCTGTTTTTAGCGTCATGGCCAAGTGCAAACGATTGCGCTCCCCTCCTGACAAAACCCCTACCTTTTTGTTTTGATCGGCTCCCATAAAGTTAAACTTTGATAAATAGGCACGTGAATTGATTTTTTGTGCACCTACCTCTACATATTCGAGGCCGTTCGAGACCACGTCAAAAACAGTTTTGTCTGGATGAATGTCTTTGTGCGATTGGTCAACGTAGCCAATTTTGACGGTATCGCCAACGGTAAATTCGCCTTTATCAGGAGCGAGTTCGGCCATAATCATTTTAAAGATGGTCGTTTTACCGGCACCATTTGGCCCAATAACCCCCACAATACCGGCAGGTGGCAATTTAAAATTAAGGTCATCGTAAAGCAATTTATCACCAAAAGCTTTGGCCACATGTACCGCATCGATCACATTATTGCCAAGGCGCGGACCATTCGGGATTGGAATTTCGAGTCGGGCTTCTTTTTCGCGCGCGTCTTCAGCCAAAAGCTTATCGTAATTTTGCAAACGCGCTTTACTTTTTGCCTGACGTGCCTTCGGATTCATGCGTACCCAATCAAGCTCTCGGGCCAACATTTTCTGACGCTTCGATTCGGTCTTCTCTTCTTCTTGAAGACGCTTGCCTTTTTGTTCGAGCCAAGAAGAATAATTTCCTTTCCATGGAATGCCTTCACCTCGATCCAATTCTAAAATCCAACCCGCTACGTTGTCTAAGAAATAACGGTCGTGGGTAACGGCAATAACTGTTCCTTTGTATTGTTGCAAATGCTGCTCTAGCCAATCAATCGATTCGGCATCGAGGTGGTTCGTTGGTTCATCGAGCAACAAGACATCAGGGTTTTGCAATAAAAGTCGACACAAAGCCACGCGTCGGCGTTCTCCTCCCGATAAAGTACCAATCAATTGATCATCTGGCGGACAGCGCAAGGCATCCATGGCACGCTCTAATTTTGTATCGAGTTCCCAGGCATCGAGTGCATCGATTTTATCTTGAATTTCGCCTTGACGCGCAATCAACTTATCCATTTTATCCGGATCAGCCAAAACATCTTCGTCCATAAATGCATTGTTAATGGCTTCGTATTCAGCCAAGACATCAACGGTTTCTTGAGCGCCTTCCATGACGACTTCTCTTACCGTTTTTGTCACATCTAATTCGGGCTCTTGAGGCAAGTATCCGACCGTATATCCTGGCGAAAAAACGACGTCTCCTTGGTAAGATTTGTCGAGTCCGGCAATGATTTTCATGACGGTAGACTTTCCGGAACCATTTAATCCGATGATCCCGATTTTAGCACCATAGAAAAAGGAGAGGTAAATATTTTTAATGATTTGCTTTCCTTGTGGAGTTACTTTTGAAACTCCAACCATCGAAAAAATGATTTTTTTATCTTCTGACATTTGAAAGAATGTTGCGTTTATTAATGATCAAGTTTAATCGTGTCGTAGGTATTGGTGCGCAATAATTCAATTGCTTTTTGCAGCACTTCGTTGGTTTGATTGTAAATTTGGAACATTTCATTGGTCCCCCATAAATCCTGAGCAAGGGCCGATTTTAAACGCAATTTGATCAATGTTGCACTTTGCGCGTATTCCTTTTCATTGAATTCGAGTTTCGGATCTTCTTGCTTGACATATGCAAAAAAGGCCTGCATAAAAACTTCATCCACAACCGTAGCATTTTTAAAACTTTCAAAGGTTGGATAGGTTTTTTTAAGCGTTTCTCTGTTTTGGTTAACGTAGTTAAACGCAAAAGTCGTGACGTGCCCTCCTTGAATGAGATCCGAAAAATAATCGGTCACTTCAGTTGTGTCAAGCGGTACAAAGAAATCTGGCATAATTCCGCCGCCGCCATAAACGGTACGTTTGGTTTTAAGTGTTTGGAATTTTAATGAATCTGGGAATTTAATGGAATCTTGCAAAAAGAACTCGCCGTTTAAGTAGCGCTGTGTCAGGTCTTTGCGATACGTTTCTGTATCGGTATATGGTTTTTGAATAAAACGACCTGTTGGCGTATAATAACGTGCAATGGTAAGACGAATTTCCGATCCATCTGACAATGGCATTGGGCGCTGAACCAAGCCTTTGCCATAGGTGCGTCGACCAACGATAAGCCCACGGTCCCAATCTTGGATGGCCCCAGACAAAATTTCGCTTGCACTTGCCGAATATTCGTCGGTAAGTAGAATCAGCTTTCCGGTTTCGAAGAGGCCTTTTTTTCCTGCCTTTAAATTGCTTCTTGGTTGTGATCTACCCTCCGAATACACCACCAATTTATCACCAGATAAAAACTCATCGGCCAATTTGTGAGCGGCATCTAACAAACCTCCGCCATTACCTTGCAAATCAAAAATCAGGTTTTTCATGCCTTTACTTTGTAAATCAGTAATAGCCGTTTGCACTTCTTGAACGGTCGTTCTCGAGAAACTGTTTAATTTGATGTATCCTGTTTGGGCATCAATCATATATGCTGCATCTACTGAAAACACCGGGATTTTATCGCGGGTAATGGTGAAATCAAGAAACTTTCCTTTGCGACGCACCGTAACTTTCACTTTTGTACCGAGTTCGCCCATTAGTTTTTTACGCACCTCATCGTTTTTGATTTGGATCCCTGCTACATTAATGCCATCTACACTTACAATTTGATCACCAGGTAAAATGCCCAACTTTTCAGAAGGCCCACCTGGAATGGTAGCAACGACATTAATGGTGTCTTTAAGAAGTTGAAAACGCACGCCAATGCCAACAAAACTGCCATTAATGCCCATTTGTGCATCTTCAAGTTCTTCTTTCGGAATGTAGGTCGAGTGCGGATCTAATTTTTCAAGCAAGGCAACAATAGCGGTTTCGGTAAGCGCTGGCGCATCGACCGGATCGACATAATAACGCTCAACGTCTGTAATGACTTCAAAAAACTTTTGAGAGGTTGAAGTAGACGCCGGTGGATTTTGAGCCAGAAATTGGCCCGTCAAAAAACAAAAAAAGATTGAAATTTGAAGTGCTTTCATGATTTGGTGGGTTGAGAAGGACAAAAATACAATTAACTTTGTTATCCTTGCCCTGAAAACATGCGTAGAAAGCTTAAATGGTATCAAAAACGACGCTACCGTCGGATCTGGTGTCGGATCTGGTTCGCGACCAAACGAATCAGCGGCTATAGTCTGACCATTTTTGGTTCGTTACTGGTCCTTTATTTTATTGCTGCATTTGTGCTTTCTCACCTAACTGTTGAAGGTATTAACAACAAAAATGCAGGCATAAAAATATACCTCATGAAGTCGGGTGTTCATACAGACTTCGTGGTTCCTATCCAACATTCAATTAAAGATTGGCGCAAGGAATTTCCTGTCGCTAATACTGGATTCAAAGACAGCACGACCAAATTGGTCTCAATTGGATGGGGTGATCAACATTTTTACATGAATACACCCGAATGGGCTGACCTCACGCTTCAGACAGCGGTCACAGCCCCATTGGGTCTTGGACCTTCTGCACTACATGCCACCTACTATTACGAAGTGCTTGATGACCGACCAGTTATTGCCTTGCATTTATCCGACAAGCAATACCAACAATTGGTTCACTACATCGAAAGAACACTGGTTCGCGATGCCAACGGAAAATCGATTTACATTCAAGCAACGATGCCAGGAGTCGTGTCGGGTAACGACGCCTATTACAAGGCAAAAGGCAGTTACAGTTTATTTCGAACTTGTAATTCCTGGATTAACAACGGGTTAAAGGCATGTCAGCAAAAAGCATGTTACTGGACTCCATTTGCAGGTGGTATTTTCTATCAATATGGAAAATAAGCTGCGCTTTACTTGTTGCCTTTTAGCAATCCATTTCATGAGTTTCTCACAAAATTACATTGTCTTTATCAATGGGTATCGCGGCCCGAAACTGGACCACGAAATCACCGACAATCAAATCCGAAACACAGATAAGACCGGGTATTGGTATGCCCTTGATGACACAATTGCAAAGCGCTTTGCACATGCCACTCCACTTTATGTCGATGCCCACCATCCGTTACGCACCTCAGTACACAAAACACTTGGCCGCGCCGTGCGTTCTTATCTATTATCACGCTTCTGTTGGGTCCGCAAAACCAGCCGTTGGGTCTTGAACAAAAATCAAAATCCTGCTGGTTTTCAAGAGCGCGTCGCGAATGGGTACATCGCTGGCCAAAACCTCCTCAAAATTATCCATCCGGACAGTTTAGTAAGCATTCATTTTGTGTGCCATAGCATGGGCTATGCGTACATGCTCGGCATGATCGATGCGCTACAAGGCAAAGTAGTGTTTGGTAAAGCTCTAATCTTATCGCCTGAAGGCGCGGATGTGCAGGGGCGCGATTGGCAACAATTTAAGGAAGTTTGGCAATATGGTTGCGATGCAGACCACCCCAAAGCGCCTCCTATTTTTCGGCAAGATGGCATTGCGCCTCAACATCCCGTTGCCGGCATAGAAAACGCTCCAGGCGGACGCATCTACATTCCAGCAACATATCCTCAACATCGGTTAGGCTTTATTAAAAGCCATCACCTGGCCTTTTATCAGTGGTTTGAGTGGATTGAGCCAACCGATTTCGGCTATTTTTGCGAGTAAATATGTACATTTGTTGTGCATGAAACAACAGGTCAATTTAAAACCGTACACCACATTTGGCATCGACGCCAACGCAGCTTATTTTGCTGAATTCACCAATATCGACGACTTGCATGCGCTTCTTCAAAAGCAACCCTGTCCTGAATTATTAATACTAGGTGGTGGGAGCAATATTTTATTTACAAAAAACCCAAATGCACTGGTCTTGCGCAATCAGCTTAAGGGCATCCACTTTAACGAGCAAGCTGACGGCAGTGTTTTGGTTACTGCTGCTGCTGGAGAAGTTTGGCACGAATTTGTCCAGTACTGCATTGCACACCATTTTGCAGGACTCGAAAACCTCAGCCTCATTCCTGGCTCTGTTGGCGCTAGCCCCATGCAAAACATTGGCGCGTATGGTGTCGAAATCAAAGACGTCTTTGAAGGACTCAAGGCCTATCATATAGCGAGTGGCGAAATCCATGACTTCACCAACGAACAGTGCCAGTTTGGCTACCGCGAAAGTGTGTTTAAACGTCAATTAAAAGGTCAATACATCATTACCGAAGTTACCTTTCGCTTGCAAAAAGAAGCGAAGGTCAAAACCAGTTATGGCGCCATTCAATCCGAGCTAGATCGCATGGGCATTACCCAACCGAGTATCCAAGAGGTCAGCCAAGCAGTCATGAACATTCGCCGTTCTAAACTCCCCGACCCTGCTGTATTAGGCAATGCCGGAAGCTTTTTCAAAAACCCAGTCGTTAGTGCTACAGAAGCCGCAACTTTGCTTGCGCAATTTCCCGATGCGCCACATTATCCGGCCGAAAACGACCAAGTAAAATTGGCTGCGGGTTGGCTCATTGAACAATGTGGCTTAAAAGGTTATCGGACAGGCCATTGTGGCGTTCACGAACGCCAAGCGCTTGTATTAGTCAACTACGGTGGCAGCACCGGAGCCGAAGTCTACGCGCTTTCTAGCTACATCATTCAAACTGTTCACGAACGATTCGGAGTTGAACTCGAACGCGAAGTCAACATCCTTTAACAACTATTTATGAAGATCTCTTACAATTGGTTAAAAAAATACATTGACACCACACTTGATGTCGAAGCAATTGCGCAAGCACTTACAGACACCGGGCTTGAAGTCGAAGGCATCGAAAAAATGGAGGCCATCCAAGGAGGTCTTGAAGGCGTGGTCGTCGGCGAAGTCCTTCAATGTGAAGCGCATCCCGATGCTGACAAATTGAAAGTAACACGAGTTTCGATTGGCTCCGATGAACCATTACAAATTGTATGTGGCGCCCCAAATGTTGCTACAGGCCAAAAAGTAATTGTGGCGACTGTAGGTTGTACCCTTTATCCAAAACCAGACGAAGCATTCTCAATTAAAAAAGCAAAGATTCGAGGGGTTCAATCAGAAGGCATGTTATGTGCAGAAGATGAACTCGGAATTGGTAGCTCACATGCGGGCATTTTAGTATTGCCAGAAAATACCCCTGTCGGACTTGCTGCCAGTAGCTATTTTGACCTCGAACCAGATTTTCAACTTGAAATTGGCCTCACACCAAACCGTGCCGATGCCATGGGCATTATTGGCGTGGCACGCGATTTACGTGCCTTTCTCGCTTTCCATCACAACGAAACAAACGCCATTCATTGGCCTGCTGTGCCAAGCATCGAAGGAATGGCTACAAATCAGCTAAGCATTGCTGTTGCTCAAAAAGAGCTGGTTCCAAGTTATTATGGCATTTGCATGCGCAATGTGCGCGTTGAAGCCTCGCCTGAATGGATGCAAAAATCATTGCGCGCTGTTGGGATCAAGCCAATTAATACACTTGTTGATATCAGCAACTATGTGCAACGTGAATTAGGTACGCCCCTTCACATTTTTGATGCGGCTGTGGCAGGCGATCAAATTGAAGTGCGGCTATCAAAAGTCGGTGAGAAATTGCAGACACTTGATGCACAAAACCTCTCCTTAACAGGAAGCGAGTTAGTTATTGCCAATTCGAGTGGCCCTATGTGTTTGGCGGGTATTTTAGGCGGGCTCGAATCTGGTGTGAAAGAATCGACCACCTCTATTTTAATTGAGTCGGCTGTTTTTGACCCTGTCACGATTCGCAAAGCAGCGCGGCGTCATGGTTTCAATACCGATGCGTCGTTTCGTTTCGAACGCGGTGTCGATCCCGAACGCAGCTTATATGCGTTGCAACGCTGTGTCGACCTGATCCAAACACTAACCGGCGCAAGCATCAGTTCTGAACTTTTCAAGCACGAAATCGCACTTGCACCTAAAAGTCAGATCCAAACAAGTGTGGCACGCATTCAGCAATTGATTGGTGCACCCATTCAATCGGAGCAAATCCATCAAATTTTAAGCAGCCTAGACTTTACTTGCCTCAACGAAGATCCGGAAAAGCTTATTTGGGAAGCGCCTCGCTACCGGGTCGATGTTCATCGGGAAGCCGACCTCATGGAAGAAATTTTGCGTATTTATGGTTTCAATCAAGTTCCGATTCCAACGAAATGGAATTACACACTTCCGCTTCAATCGGGCCTTAATCCAGAACGCATACAAGAAATCACAAGCGAACATTTGGTTTCAAGAGGTTTTTCTGAACTCTTAAACAATTCTTTAACGAAGGCAAGTTATGCAGAAACCTATGAATCCCAAAGTATAAACAGCAAACAAGCTGTTCGTATTTTAAACCCCTTAAGTCAAGACCTCGAACACATGCGTCAAAGCTTGCTCTTTGGAATACTTGAAAGCATCGAACACAATCAGAACAGGCAGCATCCTGACCTCGCATTTTTTGAGTTTGGCAAAACCTACCAGCAATCAGAAGGAAACTATCATGAAGAGCGTCAGTTGATTATTGCGCAAAGTGGACTTGTTCAAAGTGAACATTGGTCAGTAGCAAGCCAAGCCAGTTCGTTTATCGAACTAAAACGTCACCTTAACGCCCTTTTGACCCGATTTGGTATTTTGAGCAAATGCGAAGAAGTAACACTCACAAACGAATTGTTTGCGGATGGCTATTCCTTGCAAATCGGCACTAAAAAATTGGTCGATTTTGGCTGGGTTCACCACAAATTACAGAGCGGTTTTGATTTAAAAAACCCAGTTTTTGCGGCTTTAATTAATTGGGACCTCTTTTTAAAACAGTGTGCAAAAGTGGCCATCGAATTCCAAGAGCTACCAAAATCCTTTGCAGTACGCCGCGACCTATCTTTACTCATCGATCAGCAAACCACCTATGCTCAACTAAAAGCAAGTGCAGTAAAAGCAGAGCGGAAACTGTTAAAAAGCATCGACTTGTTTGATGTGTATGAAGGGAAAAACTTGCCTGAAGGAAAAAAATCGTATGCCCTTTGTTTCTACCTACAGGATCAAAGTCGCACCTTGCAAGAGCAAGAAATTGAAAAAGCCATGCAACGCATTATCGATGCCTTGCAAAGCAATTGTGGCGCCAGTCTTAGAAATTAAAGAAAGTATCAGACGCCAAGATAGCGCTCTAAATTGGGGTTGCCGACTAATTCTTCGACACCAACAAGGTACACGTGTTTGCATTTATTTGTTTCGACCCATAAATCGAGTGCCGAAATACCTACTTGCAAGGTTCCATTGATATCAATTTTGTGCACTGCTTTTTGTTGCTTGTCAAAAGCCGTTTTTAATTCTTCGATTTCGGCTGACAATTCTTGGTTTTGATTGAAAATCAAGAGGCTATCACAGCGGTCAAAAAAATCAGTGAGTTTTTCAGACACCTGAACAACTTCAGTTGCATGTGCAGCTGCCCATGATTGAACACCCGCTGAAAACTTACTTGCTGAACGCAAAAAAATCGTCTCTACTTTCATCCCTTTCACAAAATTGTCCGCAAATATAGCAGGAATAACGCTTCGATTAATTTTCGTAGCCTAAAATTTTCAAGTAATCTTGCGCCGTTTGTTCGTTACTAAACACTGTAGTCTGAATTTTCCCATCTTCATCGCGTCGAATGAGTATGTGCTTCGGTTCTGGAATAAGGCAGTGTTTAAGCCCGCCATACCCACCAATTGTTTCTTGATACGCACCCGTGTTAAAAAAACCAATGTACAAGGTGTTATTCTTGTCAAATTTTGGCAAGTAAATGGCGTTCGAGTGCTGTTCAGAATTGTAATAATCGTCTGAATCACACGTAAGACCACCTAATAGCACGCGTTCGTAATCGTCGTTCCAGCGATTAATCGGCAACATAATAAAGCGTTGGTTAATGGCCCAGGTATCTGGCAAATTGGTCATGAACGAAGAGTCAATCATGTTCCATTTTTCACGGTCATTTTGTTGCTTTTGGTGCAGCACACTAAAAATGGCACCGCCACTTTCCCCCACTGTAAACGAACCAAATTCAGTAAAAATATTGGGTTCCGGAATGTCGTTGTCTTGACACACACGCTTGACCTGCGTTAAAATTTCGCGCACCATATAGGCGTAGTCAAAATCAAAAGCCAACGACTTTTTAATCGGAAAACCGCCTCCAATATTGAGAGAATCCAATTCCGGACATAATTTTTTGAGGTCTGAATATACGCGCAAACATTTGGTTAATTCGTTCCAATAATAGGCTGTATCGTTGATCCCTGTATTGATGAAAAAATGCAGCATTTTAACCCTTACACGTGGATTTTCTTTTAAAATCGCTTTGTAAAATGGTACAATTTCGCGGTAACGGATCCCGAGTCGCGAGGTATAGAACTCAAACTTTGGTTCCTCTTCAGAGGCAATGCGGATGCCAATATTTAACTCTTTAGTAGTGAGTGAAATGAGCTGCTTCAACTCGTCAATATTATCGACTACTGGCACAACACGCAACTGATCTTCTTCAATCAGTTCAGCAATATTTTTTAAATAACGTTCGGGTTTGTAGCCATTGCAAATGACGTAACGCTTGGGCTCAAGTTTTCCGGCGGCCATTAAACTACGTACGATATCAATGTCAAATGCAGAAGAGGTTTCGATGTGCACATCATTTTTCATGACTTCATCCAAAACAAAAGCAAAATGCGAACTTTTGGTGCAATACGAATAATAGTAGTTGCCTTGATACCCCAAGTTCATAATCGCCTCGCGAAACCACCCTTTTGCACGTTGGATGTTGTTTGAGATTTGTGGCAAGTAATGAAACTTTAAAGGTGTCCCATGTTCGTGCACCAATCGCATCAAATCAATCCCATGAAAAAACAAGCGCTCTTCACGCAAAAAAAACTCGTTTTGTGGGAAATCAAAAGTTTGGTCAATAAGGTCGATGTATTTGGTTCTCATGGCGGCAACTTACTTAAAACGGTTTTGGTACGTATAAACGGGCGTTTGGTTTCGAAATGACGTGTAAATAATTGTGCAAAATTAGTGCTTTTTAAAGGGATGAGCAGCGAATTAAAATGGTACTTTTGAGCACAGCAACATTTTCATGTCCTATCTAGACGAACTTAACGAAAGTCAACGCGTCGCCGTTGAACACATTTATGGCCCAACAATGGTCATTGCCGGTGCCGGCTCTGGTAAAACACGTGTACTTACTTACCGTATTGCTTTTATGATGGAGCAAGGTGTCGATCCGTTTAATATTTTGGCGCTAACCTTTACCAACAAAGCCGCGCGTGAAATGACCGAACGCATCGGGCACATCGTAGGTGCAAGTGAGGCTAAAAACATCACAATGGGGACTTTCCACTCGGTTTTTTCTAAAATTTTACGCTTTAATGCCGAGCGCATTGGGTTTCCGAGCAATTTCACAATCTACGATACACAAGATTCAAAAAGCCTACTCAAAGACATCATCAAAGAATACAAACTCGACGACAAAACCTACAAACCAAGCAATGTGTTTGGTCGCATCTCATCAGCTAAGAACAACCTGCTTTCTCCAGAAAGCTATTTAGCCAATGAAGAAATTCAACTTGAAGACAAACAAAGTCGCCGTCCTGAACTCGGAAGAATCTACCAAACCTACGCCAATCGTTGCCAAAAGGCAGGTGCCATGGACTTCGATGACTTACTTTATTATACGAACGTCCTCATGCGTGACTTCCCAGATGTCTTGCATTATTACCAACAAAAATTCCGCTACATCTTAGTCGACGAGTACCAAGATACCAACTACGCCCAATACCTCATCGTTAAAAAACTTGCCGCTGCTTTCCAAAACATTTGTGTTGTCGGCGACGACGCCCAAAGTATTTATTCATTTCGGGGAGCCAACATCGAGAACATTCTAAATTTTAGAAAAGATTACCCCGATTTTGCGCTCTTCAAACTGGAACAAAATTACCGCAGTTCAAAAACCATCGTTGAAGCTGCAAATAGCGTCATCCAAAAGAACAAAGAACAGATCTTTAAAAATGTCTGGACAGACAATCAAGAAGGAAGCAAAATCAAAGTACTACGCTCGTTAACTGACAACGAAGAAGGTCGAAGCATCGCGAATGCAATTTTTGATCGCAAAGTTTCAGAAGGCGCTACTTTTCAAGACTTTGCCATTCTTTACCGCACCAACAAACAATCGCGGGCCTTTGAAGAAGCCTTACGCAAGCTCAATATTCCGTATAAAATTTACGGTGGGTTATCGTTTTACCAACGCCGCGAAATCAAAGATTTACTAGCCTATTTTAGACTGACAGCCAATCCGCACGACGAAGAAGCACTGAAACGCGTCATTAATTACCCGAAACGCGGCATCGGCAAAACCACCATTGAAAACATCATCATTTCGGCCAATCGTTACGGTACCAGTATGTGGGAAGTCATGAAAGATTTTCAACGGTATCCAACCGACATTAATAGTGGCGCCCGCTCCAAAATCTACGAGTTCGTGACCATGATTGATAGTTTTAGCGCTGAACTCAACAAACTCAACGCCTATGAATTAGCCGATCGCATTGCCAAATCATCTGGCATCATGCGCGAGCTCATTTCTGAAAAAGAAAAAGGCCCTGAAGAAATCGAGCGTTTTCAAAACGTTGAAGAATTGCTCGGAGGTATTCAAGAATTTGTAAAAACTACCGACGATACCGCAGCTCCTACATTAGCCGACTTCTTGGTAGACGTTGCGTTATTAACTGACGCCGACGAAGACAAAGGTCAAGACCGCAATCATGTGAGCCTCATGACCATTCACTCAAGTAAGGGCCTCGAATTTCCACATGTCTATATCGTAGGGCTCGAAGAAAACTTGTTTCCGTCCCAAATGGCTTTGCATTCGCGCACCGAACTTGAAGAAGAACGCCGCTTATTTTACGTAGCGCTTACTCGCGCCATGAAATCTTGCATGCTTTCCTACGCAACTTCACGCTTCACATGGGGGCAAGCCATCAGCTGCGAAGCTTCGCGCTTTATCGATGAAATCGAACCTAAATACTTGCAATTTGAATCCATTGCACGTGCAGGCGGTCGTTCGTTAATGGGAAGTGGTGCAGCCGAACGCCCCTTTACCGGTGGCCTCAATCGACCTTTATCAAGTCCGGCTCCGCAACTTCGCTCGTTAAAAGAAGTCAATCAAACACGGCCAAGCGCACACCATGCCAGCACAAATGAGGGCATTATGGTCGGAAGCAATGTTCAGCACCAAAGCTTCGGAAAAGGAAAAGTAATCAAGCTTGAAGGGCAAGGTCCAGATAAGAAAGCAACGATTTTCTTTCCGCAGCACGGCAGTAAAACTGTCTTGCTACGATTTGCAAATCTTAGCATCTTAGAAGATTGATTCTTAGTTAATTGAAAAAGATTAACTAACGTTAATCTTTAAGTAAGTCTGGGCGTCTTTCTTGCGTCCGTTTGACCGCTTGCTCTTCGCGCCAGCGGTCAACATCTTTCGGGTTGCCGCTCAATAATACCTCTGGCACTTTTAAACCTCTAAATTCGGGTGGGCGCGTATAGACGGGCGGAGACAATAAGTCATCTTGAAACGAATCGGTCAACGCAGAAGTTTCGTCATTGAGCACACCTGGAATCAGGCGCACGACCGCATCGACGACAATTGCAGCCGCGAGCTCTCCTCCACTAAGGACATAAGAACCAACCGATATTTCCTTAGTGATGTAGTGCGTGCGCACACGTTCATCAACACCTTTGTAATGCCCACATAAAATGATAAGGTTTTGTTTAAGAGAAAGCTGATTGCACAGCCCCTGCTCCAATACCTCTCCATCTGGCGTCATGTAAATAATTTCGTCGTAGGTGCGTTCGGCCATTAGGGCATCAATAGCAGCCGCAATGGGCTCAATACTCATGACCATCCCTGCCCCACCGCCGTATTGATAATCGTCGACATTGCGGTGTTTTTGAGTCGAGTAATCGCGCAAATTGTGCACCTTAAGTTCGAGATGCCCTTTATCTTGAGCACGCTTCATAATTGAGGCTGCAAAAGGGCTTTCGAGCAATTGTGGCAAAACCGTAATGATATCAATACGCATGCGGCAAAGATACAGCATTTTCAACGCATTTTGCTACCTTTGTAAAAATGCAATCCATGATCCACTTATCGAATCGCTTATTGGCAATGGAAGAGTCTGCCACGATTGCCATGGCCAAAAAAAGCCGTGAGCTAAAGGCTCAAGGTAAAGATGTCATTTCTTTATCGTTAGGCGAACCTGATTTTTTTACGCCACAATTCATCAAAGATGCGGCAGTACAAGCCATGGAGCAAAATTATACAATGTATACACCTGTTCCAGGTTACGATGATTTACGTGAGAGCATCTCTAGAAAGTTTTTACGCGACAATGGCATCCACTATGGCAAAGACCAAATCGTGGTCTCGACAGGCGCCAAACAAAGTATCGCTAATGTCGTATTAAGCCTCATCAATCCGGGCGATGAAGTAATTGTCCCGGCACCCTATTGGGTTTCTTATCTCGAAATCGTTAAGGTTGCAGAAGGTGTTCCAGTTATTATACATGCGGGCATTGAAAAAGACTTTAAGATTACCGGTGCCGATTTAGAAGCGGCCATTACGCCGCGCACCAAAATGCTCATGTTCTCAACACCTTGTAACCCAACTGGCTCGGTATACACCAAAGAAGAACTCGCTGATATTGCCCGTGTACTTCAAAAATACCCACATGTCGTTGCCATGTGCGACGAAATCTACGAGCACATCAACTTTAGTGGCAAGCATGAAAGCTTGGCGCAGTTTCCAGAAATTTACAATCAAGTGGTTACTGTAAATGGCGTTTCAAAAGCATGGGCCATGACTGGTTGGCGCTTAGGATACATTGGGGCACCCAAAGAAATTGCGGCTGCTTGTGACAAAGTGCAAGGCCAGTTTACGTCGGCAACATGTTCAATAGCCCAACGTGCAGCAATTGCGGCCATGGATGCAGATCCTGCCGTCTTAAGTGACATGATTCACGCTTTTGAAAAACGTCGAGACCTCGTTTTAAAAGGGTTAAGATCTATTCCTGGCCTAAAAGTCAATCAACCCGGTGGCGCATTTTATGTATTTCCAGATTGCGCTTCCTATTTTGGGAAGCAATACAATGGCAAAACCATTCACAATTCCGATGAATTGTGCTTGTATTTGCTAGAAGAAGGATTGGTTGCCTGTGTTGGGGGCGCTGCCTTTGGCGATCCAAATTGTTTTCGAATTAGT
>JBDLQL010000031.1:0-26729 GCA_039800565.1 Bacteroidota bacterium
CACGCAAGGCAGCACTAACTGAAAATTGGGAACACGAGCAGCAAGTACTCGAAGCGCTCATGAAGCAGGCTTGTCCAATTGATGCAATTTAAGCAAGCGGTACACATCAAAACATACAATTGGGGCCATTCCGGAACGTAAATAAATTCTGATTATTGGTAAAAAAAGTCCTCCAAAGGAAAGCAAGATTCGCAAGAAAAATTTTGCTTTCAGGTGTTCATAGTACGTAAGCAGTTTAAATTCTCTCCAAATTGCTTTTGGATAATTATCACGTATCCACACTAGGTTTTGAAGCGCATTTTCCGTTTTCTTTAAAAACTGTGTGTTCGTGTCTAGATGAGGGTTTTCGACCGGATTGTCGATGTGGTCGATTGAAATTTGCTGCTGTGTTAATAACAATCCAAATAAACTGTCTTCATGGCCATAGCCCGACAAACGCTCTTCAAACGGATGCGCAAGGAGAAGCTGGCGCATAATGACAAAGTTGTTGGTTTTGAAACCGGCATGCGGTGAGTTGAGCCGATGCTGGTAACTTAGGCTTTCGCGCTTGGTAGAATAGTTCCAACGCAAACGTTGGGCTGCCGCTGGTTTCTTTTGTTGGTAAATGCTTGCCCCGACTACAACCGAAGCGTCGTGTTGAGCAAGATAACGTTGGTAGGCCAGTAAAAAATCTGGGCGGCAACACCTAGAATCGCCGTCAATGAATAACAAGTAGTCGGCCGCAGACTGTGCTGCAAACGCATTTCTGATTTTTGAGCGACCTAGATTGCGTTCGAATTCAATGACCCTCACTTTCGGATGCGTGAATTGATTGAGCGCTCGGTATGAGGCGTCAGAGGCGTCGTCAATGAGAATGATTTCGGCAAAATCAGGGTCGAGCGCGTCCAGTTGGTGACACAATTCGTTCACCAACTGACGCACATCAGTTTGATAAATGGGTATACAAACGCTGAGCGTCGGCATCTTAAGCCATCGTATTCGGGGTGCCAAAATTCATTGGCGGATAACCTGCTTGTGGGTCTTCGATGACGCCAAAACTTTGCTCGTATTTTTCAATGTTGTCTGCTAAGGCTTGTAAAAAACGTTTCGCATTTTGTGGTGTCATGAGCACGCGAGAACGCACTTTGCCTTTTGGCATACCCGGCATCATCTGAATGAAATCGCAAACCACTTCAGCAGGTGAATGCGTAATAATCGCCAGATTCGAGTACACACCAAGTGCCACCTCTTCTGTCAATTCGATATTCATTTGATTTTCTTGATTTTCCATGTTTTTAGAGTTGAATTTCGTGTTCGTTAAATGTAATGCCGTAGGCTTCAAGTTCTTGAAGAATGGGCAAGTAAGCTTCTTTATATACAGGCAATTGCACGCCGCGTTCTGTCCATTGCTGTGTAAGCATTAGTTTGGCAGCAATGGCTACTGGTAAGCCGACTGTATTTGCCATTGCGGTGTAGCGCTCGTCTTCACCCTCAACAACGAGCGAACTAATGCGTTTATACGTTTTGCCGTTTTTGGAATATCTAAACTCGTGGTACATGACTAACATATCGATGTCGCCAGGCATGAGTTTCCATTTTTCGACTAGAATGGCTTGTAAAAGCTGCGCCGGGCTCGCATTGGAGATTCCAATTTTAAAGGTGTCATCAAAGAATCCTAAGTGTTCAATTAAGTCCACAAGTTGCGGAGTTTCGGCCAAACGTTGCTGTACTTTTTCTTCGAGACTGCGCTCAGGATCGAAAGGCATGAACGCATTCAAAAACTGACGCGGACTTAAGTGCACTGAGCCATCCATTTGATAACTATCGTCGGTTAAGCCCAGTTGCACAAAGAAATCCCAAGCTTGGCAATATGGTGGGCGACGCAAGGTGCCACGAAAGATTGTTGGGATATCTTGAATGCCGTATGTCTCGAGGTAAGAAAGCGAATTTCGATTGGCATAGGCATCAAAGGCACCATAGCCCGCAATTTCGATGCGTTCGAGTTGCTGAAATAAGCGTTGGTACGGCAAGTATTTATGGTCGCCGGCCTCGCGGTAGCAGGCTGCAGGCCCCTGGCCGGCCAAAACCACATTGCGCGGATTCCACGTAAATTTATAATGCCATGGGTTAGTGTCAGATTGCGGAGCAATTAAACCACCACAATAAGACTTAAAGGATTCGAGTTGAGCTCCTGCTTCTTGGATTTCATGAATTATGCGCATTGCACTCATGTGGTCAATGCCCGGATCGACACCAATTTCGTTCATAATTAAAATACCGGCTGCTTTTGCTTCGGCATCGAGTGCCCGCATTTCTGGCGAAATGTACGAAGGTGTAATGAGTGGCGTGCCAAGTGCAATGCAATCTTTCGCTACCTCGACATGAAATGCTGCCGGCAACATGGAGATGACTAAATCGGCATGCGCCACATGTGGTTTTCGTTCTTTGGAGTCAAGTGCATTAAAAGTGAGCGCTTGCGCACACGGATGCCGGTTGATTTTTGACGCCAGTAAATCGGCATCTTGATCAACAATTTTTAGCTGCCAATTGTGTGCTTCGGCATGTTGAAGTAAGTAACGGATTAAGGAAGATGCAGAAAGGCCAGCGCCAAGAATAAGAATCGTTTTCATGAAAATTGATTGCCAACAAATGTAAAGAATCAGGCTTAATTAGCACGCATTAACATGAACATAAATGGTACCTGCCAACGCTTAGACCACGCAACTTCATCATGGCCTGCGCCTTGCACAATTGCTTGTAAAAAATGTGGGTTGCGCGCTGTATAGCCAATTTCAGCTAAGGTTTTGAGCAATTGATCATGATAGGGCTTGTAGGTTCCATCTAGGTTTTCAGTTCCTCGATCAATATATAAATAGTGCTTTTTATCGGCCTTCAAAGTTTCTGCTAAATACATATTAAATGGCAGGACCAACGCTTCAATCATACCTTCTTCAAACATATTGAAATTGATCATGGGTGTATGGATCGACAAACACGCAGCGGCACCAAATAATTTCGGCTTTTCACAAAGTGCATACAACGAAATGAGCCCGCCCATACTTGAGCCCATGACCATCCGATCTTTTGTTTTTTTACTGACGTGCTGCGTTTTTTCGATGAATGGCACCAATGTATCTTCAATCCAATTAAGGTAATGATCGGCACGTAATTGGCCATTCCATAAAGCGCCCATTAACTTATCACGGTATGTCGCAGGCATGTATGAACTGAGCGCCTGTGGAAAAAACTCGGCATAGCGGTTTTCAGGGTCATTGTAAATGCCTACCACAATAAAATTTGGTAAATCAAATCTGGAAAGTTGTTGAGAACAGACCTCATCGACACACCATTCTTTTTTGTTCCAGGTTCGGGTACTGTCAAACAACATTTGACCGTCATGCATGTAGAGTGTTTTTGTGTGCCGATTCAAAACTGTACCTGTCGGAATAAAAACTTCGATTGTTCGGGTGCGCTGGGCATCAAAAGGAAGTTCGTAGCGCAAAAGTTGGCCGCCATTTACGTCAAGTACTTGTTGGGCAAATAGAGAATGGAAAATTAAATTGCAAAGTATCAGAAAGGAACGACGCATCTTTTTTTTGACAAGAATAGCGGATTTCGATGAGTGTTGCACATACATTGGCTATTTTTGTGCAACTAATTCTTTCGAATGGACAAGTTCTTAAACACGATGTTTTCGATGCGTTGGGCCAGTGTGGGTCTTTTTGCATTTTTAGCCGCTATTGGGGCTGCCACGTTTATCGAGTCTTTATACGGCATTCAAGCAGCCAAATTGTTGGTATACAATGCCGCTTGGTTTGAAGGCCTGCTCTTATTTTTAGCCTTAAGTTTGATTTCGAACATCGTACGCTACAAAATGTTGGTGCGAGAAAAAATCGGCATGCTCCTATTTCATGTCGCCTTTTTAATCATTTTAGCCGGAGCCGCAGTTACCCGATTTGTAAGTTTTGAAGGATTGATGGTCATCCGGGAAGGAAAATCAAGTGATTTTATTTATACCGCTGACCCCTATTTGCTTATCAATGCTCAAGATATTTCACAAACCAAAGGAGCAAACGCATTGCAAGCCTGGAAATGTTACCTCAGTGAAATTACCAATAACAACTTCGAACACGATGTTAAACTAGGCGCAAAAACCATCCAATTGCGTTACAAAAATTTCCAATCAAATTGCATCGATTCGTTGGTCATTAACCAACGCTTTTCAAGCTCTGCCCTCGAATTAGTCACCGACGGTATGCGCTCGACCTACCTTAGTGAAGGTGAAGTCATGATGGTTGGACAAGTGCCCATTTGTTTTGAAATGCAACCCAAAACTCCAGGAATCGAGCTCAAACAAACCGACAGCATGGTGTTAGTGCGTACCGCTGTTCCGTTGAAATGTTTACCCATGAGTGAAATGAAAAAAGTGCGTCAGTCTGGACAAGCTCCCGCCGATAGTTTATACAAACAATTTCCACTTAATGAATGGACCGAATTCAAGAACCTAACGCTCTATATTGTTGGCAATCAACAAGTGGTATTTAAACGCAGCATTGCACATGCTCGTAAAGAAAAAGTGAAGGCAAAAGCGAAAAATGCCGGTAAAGATTACCTTACTATTGAATTGTCTGATGGCAAAGCCACAAAAACACTGGTTTTAGAAGGCGGCAAAGACCAAATGCCCAAACCAGAGCGATTTGCCATGAATGGGGTGGTTTACCAACTCGAGTATGGTTCCATTCAAAAGAACCTGCCATTTCGCATCTTATGCCGTGATTTTCAGCTTGACAAATACCCAGGTTCCATGTCTCCATCCTCGTTCGCAAGTGAACTCAGCATCATTGACCCTCGAAACCATAAGCAGGTCAACAAACGCGTGTTCATGAACAATGTCATTGACTATGATGGCTACCGTTTCTTTCAATCTTCATACGAACTAGACAACCCACAAACACCTGAAAACGAAGAGGGAACAAAACTATCTGTCAATTACGATTGGTGGGGAACCAACATAACGTACTTTGGCTACTTGCTCATGAGCATCGCCATGATTTTATCCTTGTTTGCACCTGTTGGTCGCTTCCGCTGGCTCAATGAGCAACTTAAAAAAAGCAGTGCGAAAGCAAACCTCATTATCCTGTTTTTTGGCCTCCTAACTTACTCCGCTTCTGCCCAAACGCATCCGATCACAAAGCAAGTACACCACGAAATCAATGAAGCGCATGCCGACGAATTGGCTTCCATGTTGGTGCTCGATTACGAAGGTCGTGTGGTGCCCTTTCATACTTTAGCAGACCAACTGACACGCAAATTAGCGCGAGCAAACAGTTACAAAGACCTGAACGCGGTCCAGTTTATTTTAAGCATGCACATGTATCCGGCCTATTGGATGCACCAACCCGTTGTTCAAGTTCCGACTAATTTACGCGGACCTCTTCACCTTAATGAATTTGCAAGTGCCCTCGATTTAAGTGGGCCTAACCAAGCGTTTAAATGGCTCAAAGAATACCAAGAAGCGCATCAAAAATTAGAGTCGAAGCGCAGCGAGTATGACAAGAAACTCATCAAGCTCAATGAAAAATATGAAGTACTGAACAACATTTTTACGTGGCAATTTATGCGTGTCGTTCCGAAAATCCACGACAACGCCAATGCTTGGTATGTGCCCCTAAGTATGGAATTAGGCGCAGCCGATAGCAGTGCTTCGAAATCCTTTCTACAATACTTAAATGAGGTACATGTTGGCTCGGCGGCCCATAACGAATCACAAGCCATTGCCCGGCTTAAACAGTTCAAAAAATACCAACGAAAAATCGGTGCAGCAGTAGCCCCTTCAGCTGCAAAAGTTGCGATGGAAATCAGCTACAACAAAATGGAAATCTTCAAGCATGCTTACCAGCTCTATTTGAGTATCGGTCTGCTGTTAATGTTTGTCTTTTTTACACGTATTTTCACCAGCAATCAAGACTGGACCAAATGGCCTGCGCGCATTTTGGTTGCCTTGCTTTCCATCACTTTTGTATATCATGGCGCCGGGGTTGGCATGCGCTGGGCCATTTCGGGTCATGCTCCATGGAGCAACGGCTACGAAGCAGTTGTATTCATCGCCTGGATTACATTAATAGCCGGTTTTGTTTTTAGCCGTAAAAATGCCGTTGCCTTGGCAGGCGCAGCAATCTTGGCTTCTCTGATGTTATTCGTGACTGAAATGAACTTAATGGATCCTGAAATCACGCCATTGGTGCCCGTACTTAAATCGTATTGGCTCATGATTCATGTCGCGATCATTACCGCGAGCTATGGCTTTTTAGGTTTGGCCTGTATTCTTGGCTTTGTCAACCTGATTTTATACATCGTGCGTTCGCACGCGGGCCAATCGAAGCTCAATACCAACATCAAAGAAATCACCTACATTTCAGAAATGACCATGACAATCGGAGTCTACATGCTCACGATCGGGACATTCCTTGGCGGTGTATGGGCCAACGAATCTTGGGGCCGCTATTGGGGTTGGGATCCGAAAGAAACCTGGGCTTTAGTTTCAGTGCTTACATACGCTGTTATTTTGCATTTGCGCCTGATCCCTGGCTTGCAAAGTCGCTTCTTATTTAATGTGGTTTCATTTTGGGGCTACGCATCCATTTTATTCACCTTTTTTGGAGTCAACTTCATGTTGGTTGGGCTGCATAGCTATGCCCAAGGCGAAGGATTGAATCAGTTTCCTACTTGGTTAAGTATCCTCACAATTTGCTTCATACTTTTTACTGCGCTGGCTGCATGGCGGAACAAACGCTACGAAAAGAAGCAACTTGATTCGATTTTAGGCGAATGATTCAGGACCGCATTTTATACGAAGACAACCATGTCTTGGTGGTCAATAAACTCCCTTCTGAATTGGTTCAAGGCGACAAAACGGGTGATGCAACCTTACCTGACCTATTAAAAGCCTACTTAAAAGAAAAATACCAAAAACCGGGCAACGTCTTTTGTGGCGTCGTGCACCGTTTAGATCGCCCAACAAGCGGAGCCCTTGTTTTTGCCCGAACAAGCAAAGCCCTCGAACGCCTTAACGCGCAGTTCCGCGACAAAGAAACCAACAAGGTGTATTGGGCACTCGTCGCACAAAAGCCCAAACAACTGAGTGGCACACTGCGTCAGTTTCTCAAAAAAAATGAGGCTCAAAATAAAAGCTACGTGGTTAATGAAGGAACCGTCGGTGCAAAATTGGCTGTCTTACACTATCGTTACATCGCTTCTAGCGAACATTACCATTTGTTAGAAGTGAAGCTTGAAACAGGGCGTCACCACCAAATTCGTTGCCAATTGGCCGCAATGGGCTGCATCATAAAAGGAGATTTAAAATATGGAGCCAAACGCTCGAATCCGGACGGTTCTATTGGCTTGCATGCACGTGAATTGCGCTTTACACACCCAACAACAAAAGAAGAAATCGCGGTTTGTGCCAATACTCCACCAGATCCGGTCTGGAAGGTTTTTGATGGAAATTAAGCACCTAGCATTTTACGGAAAGTCAGCCACATAATATGCAGGTCTTGACGCAAGCCTGGCTGCTGAATGTAGCGTTGATTGAGCGCCAATTTGGCTGGCATGATTTCTTCAATGTAGGTACGTTCGGGATCTGAAGAATGGGCCAACAATTCATTCTCATGAAAATAGGCAATACTTGCATAATCCGTAATTCCTGGTTTGACGTTTAAAATTTGGCGTTGGGATTCGGTATACAATTCCACGTATTTTTGGACTTCGGGCCGGGGCCCCACAATGCTCATTTCTCCGCGCAATACATTGATAAACTGTGGGAACTCATCGAGTTTAAATTTGCGAATAAAGATACCTGAGCGCGTAATGCGTGGATCGCGCATCCCGATGGTTAACTGACTGCCTTTGTCAGATCCGATACGCATAGAACGAAACTTCAATAAATAAAACGGCTTCCCATTTTTACCAATACGCGCTTGCTTGTAAAACGCCCCACCTTTCGACTCCATTGAAATTAGCAAAATCAGTAGCAAACCGATGGGCAAAAAGCACAACAGGACTATCAAAGAAACCAGTAGGTCAAACGTTCTTTTCATTGTATATTCGTATACAAAACTACAAAAAGCACTTTATGTCGACGCCTATTTCGTTGAAAGAAGCCCTCGCCTTGCGTGAATTTCGGGAACAAACCTTGGCACAATTGCAAAAAGACATGGAACGCGCCCAATGTTGGTCAGCAATTGATCCCGAATTTCTGATTCGTGATTTAGCGGCCATTTTGGAAGCGCTTTCTTCTGAGCGGTTGGCGCAATTGTGCTACCTCATCGATTTACCTGAACGCGCTATCATACAAAGCGCTTTTAGTAGCTATTTTGAATCGTTAGCCGAACGAATCATTCATCGTGAAGCGCTTAAAGTATATTTACGGCAACACTTTGGCTCGAATACTTCCGAATCTCAGTTGAATTGTTAAATTTGTAGTCAAAATTAGTAGTATGAATTTCATTGCATCAAGCACCACCCTTCTGCGTCACTTACAAAGTATTTCTGGGGTATTAAACACCAGTAATACCTTGCCTATTCTCGACAACTTTTTGTTCGAAATCGTAGACGGCCAATTAAGCGCTTCTGCCTCCGACCTCGAAACCACCATGATGACCAAACTTGAGGTGCAATCTGAGTCTGATGGCAAGATTGCCATTCCAGCAAAATTGTTGCTCGATGTATTGAAAAACCTACCTGATCAGCCATGCACGTTTAAAGTCAATCCGAGCAATTTCCAAATCGAAATTGCCTATGACAACGGAAAATCACGTATGGTTGGTTTCAATGGTGATGAATTTCCGAAGGTTCCTGAACTTGCCGGGAAAAGCGCCATTAAACTTGCTGGCGAGGTCTTATCCAAAGCAATTAACAAAACGCTTTTTGCGACAGGAAACGATGACTTACGCCCTGTCATGAGTGGCGTTTACTGTCAGTTCTCAGGCTCAGAAATTACGTTTGTCGCTACCGATGCACACAAATTAGTGCGTTACCGTCGTACAGATGCGCAAGCAAGTGGAAGTTCAGCATTCATTTTACCAAAAAAACCACTAAACCTCTTAAAAGGAAATTTGCGTGGCGAAGAAGAAGTGTTGCTCGAATACAACGAATCAAATGCCGTTTTTACCTTTAACGACTTGGTACTTGTTTGTCGTTTAATTGATGGGAAATACCCGAATTACGAAGCCGTCATCCCGAAAGAAAATCCAAATGTCTTGACCATTGATCGTGGTCAATTGCTTTCTTCGATCAAGCGCGTTTCGATCTTCTCCAACAAAACGACCCATCAAATCAAATTAAAGTTGGCCGGTTCTGAACTTTCTTTATTTGCCGAAGACATCGATTTTGCCAACGAAGCAAGCGAGCGTTTGACGTGTAATTATGATGGTGATGATATGGAAATCGGTTTCAACTCACGTTTCTTAATGGAAATGCTTGGCAATATCGATGCCGATGAAATCAAGCTCTCTATGTCTGAACCTAGCCGTGCCGGTCTGCTTACTCCCTCACGTCACGATAACGAGCACGAAGATATTTTGATGCTCGTGATGCCGGTGATGTTGAATCGTTAATCTCACAAACATGCCTGAAGGATTGCTCAATATCCGAAACTTATCCTTACAGGAACTTCAAGAAAGCTTTACCCAAGCCGGTGAAAAAGCATTCCGTGCCAAACAAGTATGGGAATGGCTCTGGAAAAAAAATGCGCATTCTTTCGATGACATGAGCAACCTCAGCATGGCCATGCGCGAATGGCTCAAGTTGCATTATTACATCGATCACATTCGTTTACAAGACCAACAAATTAGTAAAGACCGGACCATCAAATGCGCCTTTGAAGTCGAGCAAGGTAAAATTGTCGAAGGGGTACTCATCCCGACCAGCACGCGCATGACTGCCTGTATCTCTTCTCAAATCGGTTGCAGTTTGGCTTGTACTTTTTGTGCAACTGGTCGCCTCAAACTCATGCGTAACCTCAGTGCTGGCGAAATTGTTGATCAGGTTGTTTACTTGCGCAATCAGGCGCAAGAACGCTATGACCAGCATCTCAGTAACATCGTATACATGGGGATGGGTGAACCTTTACTTAATTACAAAAATGTACTGCAGTCCATAGACCGCATTTGCAGTGAAGATGGACTCGGTATTTCGCCCAAACGCATCACCGTTTCTACTGCCGGTATTGCAAAAATGATCCGTAAACTCGGTGACGACGAAGTGAAATTCAATTTGGCCCTTTCGCTTCATGCCGCCAACGATCAAAAGCGCAATCAAATCATGGAAATCAATGAAAGCAATAATTTGGCAGAACTTGCCGATTCTTTGCAGTATTTTCATGAAAAAACCGGTTCGCGCGTCACTTTCGAGTACATTATTTTTAAAGATTTCAATGATTCATTAGCCGATGCACGTGAATTGGCTGAATTTGCCAAATGTGTACCTTGTAAAATCAACATCATTGAATACAATCCAATTGATGCCGGATCCTTTCAGCAGGCCGACCCAAAAAACGTCGAATCGTTTGCTGAGTTCTTAGAATCGCTCAACCTCATCGTCAATGTTCGCCGCAGCCGTGGTAAAGACATCGATGCGGCGTGTGGCCAATTGGCTAATAAGAATAAAGCCATTGACGCCACTGCACGTCAGTTAAAATAATCTGCTTATGATTCAAGTTTCTCATGTTAGTAAATCTTTTGAACTGACGCGTCAGCAACGCAAAGAATTCCAGACCAATGAGCGTTTTCGGACGGCAGTTTCTGAGGTTTCATTTCAGTGCCAGCCGGGTCGGGTATTTAGCTTACTTGGGCCCAATGGCGCAGGAAAAACGACGTTGCTTAGAATGATCGCAACCTTACTAGTTCCAAGTGAAGGGCACATCGAAATTAATGGTTTAAACAGCCTGCAAGATGCACAACTGATTCGTCAGAAATTGGGTTTTTTAACAGGTTCTACAGGCTTGTACGCGCGCCTCACACCCATCGAACTCATCGATTATTTTGCCGATTTATACGGTGTAGCGCATCCATTGCGCGAACAACGCAAAAAAGAGCTCTTTGAATTGCTGAACATGCACGATTTTCTGAACCAGCGTATTGGAAAGCTCTCTACGGGGCAAAAACAAAAAGTATCGATTTGTCGCACCATGATACACGATCCTGATATTTTAATTTTTGACGAACCAACTTCGGGGCTCGATGTCATCACTGCCGAAAACATTATTCAGCTCATTCGGGATTGCAAACAACGAGGAAAAACAATTCTGTTTTCGAGCCACATCATGAGTGAAGTCGATTTACTATGTGATGACCTTGCGATTATCCATAAAGGCCGAATCAAACATATAGGTACGATGTCCGATTTCAGAAGTCACATGCAAGCCAACACGCTGACAGAAGAATTTATTCGTATTGTTCAATCCAATGAAACGCCGAACGCATGATTTTTCGCATCTTCCGTAAAGAACTCCTTGACACCTTGCGCGACCGACGCACACTCGTACGCATGATTGTCATTCCAATTTTGATTTTCCCGATCATTACCAACATCAGTGCCTATTTCGCCAAATCTGAAAAAGTAAATGCAAGCGAAAAAGTGATTGCAATTGGTGTTGTCGAAGCCACACCGCGCCAGCTATCCGCTCAACTCAATAGCCTGCCTAAAGGATTTCATATTGGTAAACTGAATACCTTTCCTGACAGCCTTTCCTTGAAAAAAGCCGTTCAAAAAGGAAAGGTTGATTTAGGGCTCTTTGCCCAGATTTTACCCGATACAAGCATTCAGCAAGAACGCTTCACGTGGTTTGTCGACGGCACGAAAGAAGGCTTAGAAGAACGAGCCACCGCAATCACTCAGTTTTTTCAACTCCAACATGAAACACAACGGCTCCAACAGCTAGGAATTCGACC
The DNA here is from genome assembly GCA_039800565.1 of Bacteroidota bacterium. Taxonomy (GTDB): domain Bacteria; phylum Bacteroidota; class Bacteroidia; order Flavobacteriales_D; family Crocinitomicaceae; genus UBA952. The sequence continues at coordinate 11,928 of JBDLQL010000031.1, forward strand.
CGAAGAAATCCATCCCTTACAGGCGACGTACATCAACTGTGCGAGTCAGCAAAAAATGATGGGGCAAGTAATTGGTGGGATTTTACCGTACATTTTTATAGCTTTTGGATTTATTGGTTGCATGTATCCGGCGATCGATTTATTTACTGGTGAAAAAGAAAGAGGCACCTTAGAAACACTTTTGTGTGCGCCAATTGCACGTTGGAAAATTCTGACAGGGAAAATGGCCGTCATTGTGTTTTCTGGTCTTGCGGCGGCAAGTTTTGCTCTTATTGGAATTTACATTTCTTCAGAATTTTTAGGCCTTTCTTTGGATAAAAACATCACGGCTGAAGTCATGAAAGTACTAGAGCCGCAATTTTTAATCTACTCCTTATTACTCCTCTTGCCGTTAGTGGTCTTTTTTGCAGGCATCATGGTGCCAATTGCGGTTTCTGCCAAATCGTTTAAAGAAGCACAAAGCATGATTGGCCCCTTAAATATGCTTGTTGTGCTGCCGGCAATGGTTGGCTTTTTCCCAGGATTTGAGCTCAATGCCTTAACAGCCATGATTCCGGTCGTGAATGTTGTGTTGGCTACAAAAGCGCTCTTATCGGGCACACTCGCTTGGATTTATTTAGTTGAAGCATTGGGTGTGATGCTGCTTCTGGCTGCACTTTCGGTTTTATTTTCTTACCGACAATACGGTAAAGAAAGCAACTTAATTAACTAGCGCAACAAATGGAAGAAACCACTTTTTTGAATCCCATCGCTGCTTAATTTATAGAAATAGATACCTTCGTCTAGGGCGCTTCCTGACTTGTCGAGTCCTTCAAAATAAGGGCTCGATTCATTGCCTTCGTAAACAAGCTGCCCCCACCGATTAATGACCACAAGCGTGAACTGCTGACAGGTCTGAAAATAAGCAGAAATATTGAGTGCATCATTAATCCCATCATGGTCAGCGGTAAGTACATTCGGGAATTCGAAATCTTCAAACGTATGAATATTGACAATACTTGGCGTGAGCGTAACCGGCGCCGAACTACAACCATTGGCACTTGCAACAACGGTATAGGCACCGACTTGTGCGAAACCCAATGCCAATTGAAAATCGGAACCTTGGTGAATAAAATTGGCTGGTCCAGTCCAAGAATACGCCGTGTTCGGATCGGCATTGACGACATATACCGTAAACAGGTCATTCGGACAACTTACCGGGCTGTTGGATTGCAGTTGCGGCAGATCAGGAATTGGAAACACGGTTAACTGAAGTGTCACTACAGAATCGCAGCCATTTACTGTTTGAAGCGTGTGAGAATAGTTTCCGGAAACCGTTAATGCTTGGCCATAAAAATCGATACTTTGACCTTGACACATCGCAAAATTGCTAGTTGAAGCCAACACAGGATTGACCATTAATTGCAGATTAACTAGCGAATCACAGCCAGCAATCGATTGCAAAGTGGCTGAGTAATTGCCAGTCGCTGTCAAGAATTGCCCATTAAACTGGAAGCTTGCCCCTTGACAAATGGCTTGTTGCAAATTGGTGACAATCGGTGGGTCGACTACCAAATTTAAGGTAAGTGTCGAATCACAACCTGTAGTCGCATTGACGACTTGGGTGTAAGTTCCGGTCACATTCAGCACTTGTGCGCCAAAGGTGTAAGTTGCTCCGGAGCAAATATGCACGGTTTGACTCGAAGCTAAAGACGGAGCGACCGTCAAGTGCAAATAAATTGTTGAGTCACACGCATATTGTGATTGAAAAACAACCGGATAAATTCCGTTGGTAGTAAAGGCTTGATTGGCATAGGTATAGATCGAACCTGGGCATATGGTCACGTCAAGTGTATCTGTAAACAACGGATTAACTGTAACCAATACGCTGTCATGAGAAGGGCACGAACTTGGGTTTGAGATCAGGTTGGTCGTTACTAAATATTGCTGCGTAATTGGCGCTGTACCTGTATTTGTGAGGCTAATGGTCGGATTCGAAATCGAAGTTTGACTTAAACCAGGCGCAGCTGTCCAGGAATAAGTGTAATTCGGGTTGCTGACACTTCCAATCTGAGCCGTTTGTCCGCTACAAATACTGACGTCTGGGCCTGCATTTGAAGTCGCAATGTCTGCATAAACTTGCACGTTTTTAATGGAATGGCGGTCATTGGAACCTCCTGTACTTGCTGTAAATCCTAAATATCCCAAAAAGTTCAGATTGTAATTGCCTGTCAGGTATTGGGTCCCGTTGATCGAGACAGTCACGACCCCATAATTGTAACTGATGGTCGCGGTGTTGTAATTATAAGAGCGCAAGAAACTTAAATTCCCGCCAATGTTATTGAGTGTTGTAATTCCGGCAATACACTCGTTATAACCTGGGCCGTTGTATATCTGAATTTCAGGATTAGCACCGCCACAATTGTTATAGGTATCAAATACCACTTTAATCCCGTTAGCAGTAGACGGAATGCCAACACCTCCTCCAGAAACGTATCCTGTTGGCGGTACATCTAAAAAACAAAAGGCAATGCCATCGGCCGCTGTGCCATCATACATTCGGAAATCAAATTGCACATTCCATTGATAACATGTACTTAAATCGATCGGCTGGTTAAAAAAAATGGCACCACTCGAATTGCCTACATTTTGAGTCAGGATGAGTTCGTCGGGGTCTACGTTTGGGTCGCCTGGCGTATCGCCTATGGCGGCTGCTCCGGCTAAATTCCAGCCGGTGGTTGCCATCGTTGGGCTACCATTTAATTGTGCAAATACCAAGGTTTGCGCTTGCGACTGAGCTGCAAGGCCGCATAGAAATAATAGAATTAAGGTTCTCATCTAGACGAATTTAAGAAAATTCAGAGAGTTCAAGCCATCGCAAAGTCCACGCATCGATTTGATCGACCAAGGCTCCTAATTGCTGTCCGATTTCTTGAAGCGCTTCATTTGTCAGATCGCCACTAGAAAGCTGCGCACTTAAGTGCTCTTTTTGGGCTTCTAATGCGGGCAATTTGCTTTCAATTTCTTCAAATTCGGCTTTTTCTTTAAACGAGAGTTTCCGTTTTTTTTCTGACACTACAGGCGAAGTGGGCAGTGATTCTGGCTTGACAACCTGTTTTTCTTGACGCTGTTCAGCTTGCAAACTACTACGGTATGTATGGTAATTCCCCACCAAATCTTTCACCCTTCCTTGCCCCTGAAACACAAACAAATGATCGACCATTTTATCCATAAAATAACGATCATGCGACACCACAATTAGGCAACCTTGAAACTGACGTAGGTATTCTTCAAGCACCGACATTGCAAAAATATCAAGGTCATTAGTAGGCTCATCGAGAATTAAAAAATTAGGGTTGCACATCAAGACACGCAGCAACTTGAGTCGGCGTTTTTCGCCTCCACTTAGCTTATGTACAAACTGAAAATGCATCGAACGCGGAAATAAAAAGCGCTCGAGTAATTGAGCTGCCGATAATTGCCGCCCTTTTTCGAGCGGAATGTATTCGGCCACTTCACGCACCACATCAATGACTTTCATGTTGGGGTCTACCTCCATGAGGTCTTGCGAATAATAACCAAACACAACCGTTTCGCCAATTACAATCTTACCTTTCTCAGGGAGGCTTTCGCCCATAATAAGCTTTAGAAAAGTGGTCTTTCCCGTTCCATTGTTTCCGACAATCCCTAGGCGTTCTTGCCGTTGAAAATGGTACGAAAAGTCATCAAGGATAATACGGTCCGGAAACGACTTGCTGACTTTATGAAACTCAACGATTTTGGTGCCCAAACGTTCCATTTTGACTGGCAAATCGAGTTCATCTTCGTCAAGTCGCTGACTAGCTACCTTTTTTAAATCCGAAAACGCATCGACACGTGCCTTTTGCTTGGTGCCACGGGCTTTAGGTTGTCGACGAATCCATTCCAACTCTTTGCGAAAGGTATTTTTCGCTTTTTCGATTGTTGCTTGTTGCTGTTCTTCACGCTCTGCCTTTTTCTCCAAATAATAAGAGAAATTGCCTTTGTAGCGGTAGATGGTTTCGTTCGAAAGCTCTAAAATCGAATCGCAAACTACTTCTAAAAAGTAACGGTCGTGCGTCACCATTAATAGGGTCAGTTGCGAAGACGACAAATAAGATTCTAACCACTCTATCATGTCTAAATCGAGGTGGTTGGTGGGCTCATCGAGAATGATAAAATCGGCATCGGAAAGCAAGACCTTTGCCAAGGCCACACGTTTCTTTTGTCCGCCAGACAAACTGCCAATAAGCTGATGGCTGGCATCGAGCTTAAGTATCGATAATATTTGTTGAATCTTGACTTCCAAATCCCAAGCTTGATGCTCGGTAAGTGCTTGGTACAAATCGGCTAATTGTGTTTCATTATTGGCCGCAAGCGCTTCATTATACGCTTTAATGAGTTTGATTTCGGGCAAATTATGGTCAAGCACCGCATCAAGAATGCTGAGCGTAGGGTCAAGGTCTTCGCTTTGTTCCATAAAGGCAATGCGCAAGTCTTTACGAAACGTCACACTACCGCTATCAGGTGGTTCGAGTCCGAGAATGCAACGCAACATGGTGCTTTTGCCAGAACCATTTTTAGCAACAATGGCCACTTTTTGGCCTTGTTCAATGCCAAAGGTTAGTTCAGAAAATAACAGGCGTTCACCATACGATTTGGTGAGCTGTTCGACAGATAAATAATTCATGATTAACGCAAGCGATCCAGAGACGCTAATAATTCTTTGTCTTTGCGAATGCTTTTAAAAGCAAAATAACAAAATGGAAAACCAATGACGAGCAGGTAATACCCGAGGCCTAAATGAACTTGGTCGGCCTCTTTTTGGAGAAACCCAAGAGAAGCTAAGGCCAACAACGAAATTAAGGCACTTAAATAAATGTAAAAAAGAAGGCGTGCCCATCTCAGTTGTTTGTTGAGGTTGCGGTAACTCATTAACGTGTAAAAACAAAGCAAGACAAACAAAATGAGTAAATACACCAAATAAGAATGGCTGATCATTTCTGCTTTACTCAATTTTGAGGCGGAGGCAAAACGTTGCATGCCATAAATGGAATACGAACGGTAATGGTCTTGGACTGAAAATCCAAATAGCTCGACGCCACTCATGAGTGAACTAAGTAATACCATCACTATTGCTAGATAAATGCTTTGAATTCGTTGGATCATAAGGGAAGGTTATTACGTTGTTGTTTAAGGAAAAAATCAAATAAAACGATGGCAGCCATAGCCGATACTATTGGAACGGCACGCGGGACCACACAGGCATCATGTCGGCCTTTGATTTCGAGCGAAACAATTTCGCCGTTGTTCGAAAGCACTTTCTGCTCGTGTTGAATGCTGGCGACTGGTTTAAATGCCACTCGAAACGAAAGTGGCATGCCGTTCGAAATGCCGCCTTGCACCCCACCAGAATGATTACTGACCGTACTGCCATTGGGCAGAAAGGCATCGTTGTGCTGAGAACCGCGCATTGAAATTGCCCCAAAACCACTTCCAATTTCAAAGCCCTTGACAGCATTAATCGAGAGCATTGCTTTGCCTAATTCAGCATGAAGTTTGTCAAAAACGGGTTCGCCCCATCCGGCAGGCACGCCTTTTACGACGCAGCGAATGGCACCACCGATGGTATCGCCCGCTTGTCTGATTTCTTCGAGGTAGTTGCTCATTTCAGCACTGACAACTGGGTCTGGACAACGAAGTAACGAGGCTTCGATATCGGAATCTTCGTACCAATGAGCCTGGCGCACCATGGCTACTTCGCCAATTTGCTCGACATAGCAGCTAAAACGCAAGCCTAATTTTTCGAGGTATTGGAAAGCGAGTGCCCCTGCAACTACCCGACAAAGTGTTTCGCGGGCACTGCTACGGCCACCGCCACGGTGGTCACGAATGCCATACTTTTGGGTATACGTAAAATCGGCATGTGAAGGCCGATAGTGGTCTTTCAAATGGGTGTAGTCAGCCGATTGTTGGTCTTGGTTGCGAACAATAAAACCGATCGGTGTACCGGTGGTTTTGCCCTCGTAAATTCCAGATAAAAATTCGACTTGATCAGCTTCTTGACGCGGCGAAACCAAATGGCTTTGGCCTGGTCTGCGACGATTGAGTGCCCCTTGAATGGCTTCAATATCGATGTCAAACTGCGCAGGAAACCCCTCAATGACTCCACCTAAGGCGGGCCCATGCGACTCACCAAACGTAGTAAGGCGAAAGAGGTCTCCGTAACTTGATCCTGACATACAGCAAAGGTAAGGAATTTGAATGGTTTATCTTTTTATATTTGAAGATGCGAAATTGGATCTTTATTTTGAGCAGTGCCTTTCTAATTTGGAGTTGTGCACCTGCCCGCTTTGTCGAACCGCTTAAAAAAGGCGAGCAAGTCATTACGGGCCATTTTGGCGGACCTATCGCCAAAGTACCCGGGATTGGAACCATTCCTATTCCGTTTAGTTCTATAGGATATGGCCGTGGCTTAACGGACCAAACAACTGTCTTTGGTCAATTACACCTCACCTCTTTAGCTTTTGGAGTTGGGCAATTCGAGTTTGGTGCCTCGCAAAAAATCTGGAGCAACGACCGAATGGGTGTTTCGATGCAAGGAAATGCCAATTTTTTAATCGACTTTTATACCGGAAACAACCGCTTATGGCCACAACTCGATGCCAATTACTATTTTAAATATGGTCGCCAATGGCGACCCGAACAGCTAGACCGCATGTGCGTGGTTCATCACCGCAATTACAATTATTTTTATGCGGGCATGAGCAATTGGTTCGATTTTTACCGGATAGAATCGCAAGGGCGCCCCAATGCCCAACTCTGGATCCCTAACTTTCAAGTGGGGCACCAATGGGTTCGCCCAAAATGGAGTTACCAAGCCGAAGTGAAGCTTTTAGCTCCGATTTATTCCAATCAAGGAATTGTAGTTCCTTACCCAAGTCTTTTGCAAAATCGCGGCGCGCTCGGCGCTTATTTTGGCATTTCATACCGTTTATAATATGCGCACATTTGTTATCCTCTCCTTTATAGGACTTAGTTTGCTCTCTTGTCGCAAACGTCTTGATGGCTTTTTGTTTAACCCAAGCCAAATTGATGCCTACCAGCTTGACCACTACACGGGCGAGGTAAGCCTTGCGTTGGACGGACAGTTTCAGGTGCCCGATTCTTTGATCCATCAATTTAATGTGCCGGTTGAATTGACCGAAGGTGCTGCTACGATGCACGCCATTTATGTCGGTGACTTAAATCAAATTGCCCAAGACACCGTGATTTTGTATTGTCATGGAAATAAAGACCACATGGATTTTTATTGGCCGAGGCAAAAATTATATGCGCATGCAGGGGGCTTGTCACGCTATGGGGTGCTCATGATCGACTACCCAGGCTTTGGTTTGTCTGATGGAAAAGCGACTGAAAGCAATATGTACAGCGCCACAGCAGCAGCGATTCAATGGTTGAAAGACAAAGGTCTTAGCAACGACCGCTTCGTTATTTTTGGGTTTTCATTGGGTTCGGCAGCTGCTTGCGAGGTGGCTGCGCATCCTGCCGAATACGCACTTTCCCCTTCAAAGCTGATATTGGAAGCCCCATTTGCATCGGCAGAAGTCATGATCCAAGATGCCGCATTGCTTTCAATGCCGGGTTCTTTTTTAGTCGATTTACAAATCGATAATGCAACTGAAATCAAGAAAATTAGCATTCCATTGCTCTGGATACACGGACTTGATGATTCTTTTTTAACGGTAGCAAGTCATGGACAACCTGTTTATGACCACAAAACGCTTGGTTATAAAGAAGCATTTTTGGTACCGGGTGGCGAGCACGAAACCACGCCATTTGTAGCGGGTTACCAACATTACATTGATCGCATCGCCTCTTTTATTGCGCTTTAATTAATGTGCCGATAAGGCTTCTGGATCAGGTGCTTCTTCCTTTTTAGGTTTTTGGTAGCGCACCAATAAAACGACCGGAATGATCAACAAAATTAAAAAAGCAACCACATAAAAACCATGTACATAGCTCAGTAAAGCTTGCTGACGCTGAACTGCACCATCGAGCATCTTGACAGCTAACGCTTCTGCCTCGCTAACCGAATATCCACGCGATAAGAAATTTTGTTTCAATGCGGCAAGGCGTTCCGAGGCCGCTTGAGTATGTTCGGAAATATATGGCAATAAACTGCCACGCATGGTCGCGTTGTCTTGGGTTAAGAACACATTGATTAATGCAATTCCAAATGAACCGCCGAGTTGCCGAATCATGTTTGAGAGCCCAACAGCTTGAGTCATGTCTTTGCCTTTAAGGCCTACAATTGCCAAACTGATAATGGGTGCCATCATACATGCCATTCCGACGCCACGCAAAATAAATGGAAGGTAAAAGTTCTTCTCGCTCGAATCAGGTGAAGCAAAAGAGAGCAAATACAAAAAAGTAAACGTCATGATGGCGCCAAAAATGATGATGGCTTTCGGATTCATTCCTTTACCTAATAATTTACCCACAACAGGCATCGTAAAAGCCGTAAACAAAGCCCCCGGAATCATAAATAAACCGGTTTGAGTAGCTGTCCAGCCCAACGATATTTGCACAAATAATGGAAAGATAAAGACCGAGCCAAACAACATAAGCCCGAGTAAAAAGTTGAGAATGCTCCCAAGTGCAAGATTAAAACTTTTATAAAGTGAAATATTGACTGCCGGATAATCAATGCTCGTTTCTCGGATGATAAACGCAATGATTCCAAAAATGGCAAGTAAACTAAATAGAATGATTTCGTGGCTTTCAAACCAATCTTTAGAAGTGCCTTCTTCTAAAACAAATTGCAAAGAGCCGACAGAAATGACCAAGAATAGGATGCCCCAATAATCGATTTTCTTTGGCTTTTCTGCGCCAAAACGGTCTGTGACAAAATTCCAAGACAAGATAGCTGCGACAATACCAATTGGGATATTGACAAAGAAAATCCAATTCCAAGAGAGGTTATCGGTAATGAGACCGCCTAATGTCGGGCCAAACGTAGGGCCTAAAATGATTCCCATGCCAAAGATGGCATTAGCCGTGCCAATTTTTTCTGGCGGAAACGAAGAAATGATAATGGTTTGGGCGGTGGATAATAAGCCGCCACCTCCTAGACCTTGTACAAAGCGCCAAAATACGAGGGTCCAGAGACTTCCTGAAAAACCGCACATCAACGACGAAAAGGTAAAAATAATGACCGATGCCGTAAAATACACTTTGCGGCCAAAGAGATCGGAAAGCATACTCGTGAGCGGAATGATGATCACATTCGAGACCGCATAAGAAGTTACAACCCATGCAATTTCGGTGGTCGTAGCCCCGATGCTGCCACTTATTTCTCTTAACGAAACATTGACAATTGTGGCATCAATGAGCTCGAGCAGCGCACACGAAATAGCCGTAAGAATTAAAATCCACTTGGCTGCTCCGACCGGATAACTTGGGGCTACTGTAGCTTGCGTCATGGCTTATCGGACATTCACTGATACGAAGGCACTTAACCCTGGTAATAACAAATCGCGTTGTTTCGTCGATAACGACTGTAAGCGAATGCGAACAGGAACGCGTTGTACAATTTTCACAAAATTACCTGTCGCATTATCTGGAGGTAATAACGAAAATTTGGCGCCTGTAGCACCAACAAATGCCTCTACTTTTCCGTGTAATTTGATGTGTGGATACGCATCAATTTTCACATCAACTTGCTGACCAACATGAATGGCTTCCATTTGTGTTTCTTTAAAGTTGGCACTGATCCAAAGTTGAGTGTTGTCCACAACCGTACAGATCGGAGAACCCGTTGCCACGAATTGGCCTACATCGATGCTTCGCTTGGCAACAATGCCATCGCATGGCGCCAAAATGACCGTATAAGAAAGCAAGGTTTGCGCTAAATTAAGTTCTGCCTCACGCTGGCGAACCAAAGCCTGAGCCAAATTAACCATTGCCTTTTGACCTTCCGATTGTGAACGCACGCCTTTACTTTGTGCACTTGAAGCTTTGTATTGATTGCTTGAAGCGGCGTATTGCGCCTTTGCTACAGCTAACTCTGCTTCAATGGCGTCCATTTCTGCTTTTGTTGCAGCCTTTGCCGCATACATGTTTTTAATGCGGCTGTAATCTTCTTGCACTTTTGTCAGTCGCGCCTTTGCAATTTCAATGCTTTGAGAGGCGCTCTCGCTACTCAATACGGCTGCATCAACATTTAATACGCTCGCACTCGCATTATTTTGAACGGCCACTAAATTGGCTTGTGCATTTTCTAATGCTGCTTGCGCTTGTTGCAATTTTGCACGAAACTCGATATCATTCAGAACCACGAGGGTATCTCCTTTATGAACAAATTGATTGTCTGAAAAGCGCAGGTCTTTGACATACGCTGAAACACTGGTGCGGATGGGAACAATATCTGCATCAATTTGGGCATTATCTGTTGTTTGAAAGCCCGAATTGACATAAAAATAAATGCCGCCAATTACTGCGATAAAGGCTGCAATGGCAATAAAAATTACAGGTTTTTTACTTGATTTTTTTGCGGTTGACATAAGTTTTGCGATTAAAAGTTTTGAATCCCCATGGTAGCGTTGTATGATGACATCGCATTCATGAGTTTAATTTGGTGAATTTGCTGATTGAGTTTGGCAGCCATTTCTTCATTGAGCTGAATAAGGTAAGTTGAAACGGTAATTTTGCCATTTTCAAGTTGATTGGCATAAACGCCCGCAATTCGGGTGCGTTTTTCAATAATTTCTTTGTCTTTTTTGAGCATCTCGGATGCTGCTGTAATTTGATTTTCAAGTTGCGTGCGCTGTGTTTCCATTGTCAACATCAGATTTGCACGCTGCACATCGAGCAAGTCTTTTTGCAATTGGTAGCGGTTTTTCTCACGGTTTAAACCATACAAACTAGAGGCATTCCAACGCAACGTGAGGTTTGCTGACCCAAAGGCGCGCAAATCTTGATTGATAAAATTTGGACCTGGACGTCCGTAATTTCCATTGACCCCTAAGGTCACTTTTGGAAGTGCCATGCGGTAAGCAAGTTGGTACTTTTGATCCAGTGCTTGACCTTGTAAATTCAATAAATCCAATTCTGGACGCTGGTAACTCACCAAACGTGAGGTTCCTCCGATTGGCAAAAGCAACATTTCGGTCTGTGCACCTATTGTATGTTTCGTGAGTAAACTAATTGCCCCGTACAATCCTTGTAGGTTTGCATTTGCGTCAAGCAGTTGCTGTTCAGTCTTTAACAATTCTGCTTCGAGTTCGTCAAGATTACTCGCGAGCGCGGCCCCATTTGTCACGGCAGGGCTGAGGTTATTGTGACGTGCACGCAAGTTATCCATGTAAATAGCCAGCATGTCTACATTTGCTCGGGCCAACAAAATAGCCCCATAAAGTTGGTTGATACGTTCAACCAAACGGTACAATTCAATGTCATTCTTTTTGACCTCAATTTGTCCGGAGGTTCCTTCAATCTGAGCCAATTTTGAAGCTTGTCCTCCATCAAACAGCAATTGTTCAATGCCTAATGCACCTAAATAAGCATCGTGCGGAAAAACCAAATTACTTCCAGGTAAGTTGAATTGAACCACCTCTGTATTGTAGGTAGCTTGTGCTAAAAAATTCACTTTGGGCAACCATGCTTCATGGATGGCATTCAGATTGAGTTGTGAATTGACTTGTGCCAACTCGGATTGTTTTAAAAGCGGGTAATTGACTTTTGCCCAATGCAAGCAGGAATCAATGTTAATTGATTTTTCCTGTGCATTTGCTTGCCAAAACACCATGCTAAACAACCAAAAATAGACGTGTTTCTTCATGAGAGTTGTTGAATAATAAATTGTTTGACTGCAGATTTTAATTTTAAATGGTTTGGGTCTTCCCATTGATGCCCACTTTTCTCAATAATCACTTTAAAGACCGGTGCGGCCAAAAATGGGTAGGCACACATCGAATGCAATTGCATCATAAAAACAATAGGATCCACTTTTGCATTCATGTCCGGATCTGAAAGCATTTGAATGATGCCTTGTTGGCCCTGACTTTTGATGCCTTTCACTTTTTCGCGAAAGAGCGCTTCATTGGCACTCATTTCCTTGAGTAAAAACAACGACATTTGAGGGTACTCGGCTAAAAAGTCAATGAAACATTCCGAAAACAAAACAATGCGGGCGCTTACAGAAAGTGTGGCGTCATTGAGCACCTCCATGTTCTGAAAATACTTGGTTAAAGCTCCCCCAAAAACTTCGTCAAACAAACGCTCTTTATTTCGGAAATAATAATGTAAAAGTGCTTTGTTGATGCCTGCTTTATTGGCAATATCTTGCATTCGCGCGCCATAAAGCCCTTGTTCCATAAAGACTTCTTTGGCGGCTTCTAAGATTTTTGCTTCTGTTGCTGACGACATTTTTACTTTTGGTTTAACCAAATGGTTAACAAAAGTACATCATTTTTGTTCAATGGCGCAAAAAAAAAAGGAGCAAGCTCCCCTTTTTTAAGAAATAACTGGTTTTCTTACTTCAATAAGATAAGTTTGCTTCGAACGCTTACGTGTTGTTGCGTTGCCTCTACGTAATAAATACCCGCCTTATACGGCAACTCGAGTACCAAATCGGCAGAAGTCGTTTGTTGTTGCAGCAGTTTTCCGTTCATATCGTAAATACGTACTTGCGTTTCGTGGGTAATTCCTGTAAATGAAAGCAGACCACTCGTTGGATTCGGGAAGCATTGTATATTCAATTTCTCGAAAGCTGTTAATCCGGCACAATCTTCAATCAGGAGTGTCACGGTTGCACTGCCACTACAACCACTAATTGGATCGCTAGTTGTGGCCGTAATTACTGTTGGTCCAATAGGAGCAACTGAAGGATCAAAACTAGCACCAGTCACACCAAGTCCAGAAAAAATTGATCCGGGAGGCGTAGCACTTAATGCCACCAATGGATCTTGTTGACATATCACCAAATCGGCATCGGCTACCTGAATGCTCACTTGTGGGGAAGTTGCTACTGTAAGGACTTGAGAAGAAGTATTGCTACCCGCCGAATTTGTAACCGTTAATAGCACGGTATAAGTTCCGGCTGATGCGAATAAATGGGTTGGGTTTTGGTCGTTAGAGGTGCTGCCGTCGCCAAAATCCCAAAACCAACTGGTTGGCGTATTTTGCGACAAATCGGTGAATGCACAGTTTGTACCGGTACAAATGGTGGTAGAAGCACTTTGGAATTGCGACAGTGGTGCCACAGTAGGGCCTGCAATATTATAGTAGACAGAAAAATCATCGAAATAGAAGCCGTCTTTTCGCGTGCCCCCATCCGATTTAAGTTGAAAGCGAACCTTAATCACTTGACCTAAATAATCCGATAAATTAATTTCTTCGAGAACCCATGTGCTCATGGTGCCTTCGTAAACCGGTTGATTCAGTGGTTGTACACTTCCACTGGCGTTGTTTCCGGCCACCGTGTAATTTCCACATTGTCCGATCCAGGTTAGCCCATTGTCTGTAGAAACTTGAAACTGCGTAAAGTCGTAGTCAGTTTCGATGTCCCACTTGGCCCAAAATGTAATTTTAGCGGCAGTGGCATTGCTGAGGTCAATTGTTGGTACGTACGTATATGTCGTATTCGCATTGTTGACATAATTACCTGTTGGGGTATCGGTAAAGGAGCGCGGCGATGAAACAAATGAACTCGTAGTCGTACTCCAGTTCCCTGTCCAGTTACTGGCAGAAGTGCCATTTTCAGTTGCCTGAAGCGTATAGGCACCATAGGTTTTTGTGATGGTGTCTTTTTTAACCCATAAACCATTGTCTGTTTTAAGAATGTATTTGATTTGATCGCCAACTTGAATACCAGTAACCAAGTTGTAAGTAATCGAACCGGTTAAGGTTTGCTGTTGGTTTAAATTATAAACGACCGCTGTTCCGACCGAAGCAATATTTAAAAGTGGCTCGATAGAGACTGTTACCGGACCACTCATTCGACCCAATCGATAGGCACTATGCGAAAAGTTGCCAGTCAGGGTAGCCACATTAGAAGGATCAGTGTCTTTGACGATCACATAATTTCGTGAAAGGTGTGCCAACACAAGATTTGGAAAAACCATTTCTTTGCATGTAGGAATAATTTCTGCCGAAGGTTGCCAAAATGCGGTACCGATTTCTGGGGTATGTGAAAAAATGGTGTCTTTGACGCCAATTCCGACATCCACTTTGTACATGTAATCGTCAGAATCTCCGGAAGCCGGATACAGCCCCGAACTTTTCATGGACGTGTACCCATTTTGCTCGACCATATGATTGGTATGCGCTAATAACCAGGCATGATGATCGGCGTATTCGGCAACGGTAGTACCGATTGGGAATAAAATGTCTTTTGCATACGTATGCGCATTAAATGCCATTTCAAAATCGTTGTGTTGCACCAACCAGCGCATGGCCTGAGTTTCTGGTTCAGAAAATGCAGCAGTACCACAGTAGGTTTCGTCGGTTTGTACAGAAGTAGTGCCTGTCGTACCCCATCCGTACGAATAATTGCGATTTAGGTCAACTCCGTAAGAACCACCAGAATTGAGTCGGCGATTTTTGCGCCACATTCCGCCACCTGTTGGGTTGGTGGTTTGATTGTAAACATAGCCATCAGGATTGAGGCACGGAACAAAAAATAATTGGGTATTATTGACCAAATACGTGATTTCTTCGTTGGTTCCGTAATTTTCAAGCACATACCACATGAAGAAAATGGTCTCCATCAAACTCATGGGTTCACGCGCATGGTGAATGGCA
>JBDLQL010000032.1:0-26078 GCA_039800565.1 Bacteroidota bacterium
CGAAACAATATTGGATGTACCATGGCGTCGAGATCGAACCCAAGTTTGCGTTTCCACGCATTTCGCATTGATCCTACTTTCGCCTTGACTTCTTCATTGTATTCTTGCGATAGCAGGCGGGTTTTCCAGGTAGAAAAATCGGCCGCAGGCAAGACACGTTCGAGCGCAGCGTCGGCTATTTTTCCTTGCTGATACAAAGCACGGTATTCCGACAAATTCATGTAAGTCTGGTAGCCAAATAATTGATTGGCAACGTTTAAACCCTCATGAAATGGGAGGTGCTGGAACGCATGCAGCGTATTATGATGGATGAAATCTTTTAAAGGCGCCTGACTTGGCAAAAAATGTTCGATTTCGTGAACGATGTGTTCAAGCTGATGATGATTAGACATATAAATAAAATTAAGAGAAACAACTATAGAAATTGAATCACTTAGTTTTTAAAGCCTAATATTTCGAAATTTAATGAACAACGGATGTTTAGAAGAACTTAAAATCGGTTTGTAGCGGTAAACAAATTCCAGCGCATTCGGTGTACGAAAGTTGAAAAAGTAGCCATTCGGTGTACACAACAAATCAGGTAGCTGGACATCAAAATCGTCAAATTCTTCTTCTTCAGATTCTTGAATTTCGGTCAGGAGGTAGCTCGATACACTTTGTTTTTTGACGTGTGAGCGATTGGTAAGGGTGACTTTATTGGAAGATTCATTGCCGGAAGGCACTGTCCATAATAGCACTGCTGCAAAGGTACTGTTGAAAATAACAGAGCCTAAAATGAGCAAGAGTAAGATGGGTTTTCTAAATTTCACACTACAAAATTAATCTTCCTTTACAATCAGGATGTTAATTTTTTCCTAAATAAAAAAATGGGTTTGTGTATCTTTGCTCAAAATCAACACCCGCATGCAAAACGCACAACACCATATCGCACTCGAAGATCAGTACGGTGCACATAATTACCATCCCCTTCCGGTTGTCTTACACAAAGGGAAAGGCGTCCATGTTTGGGATGTTGAAGGGAAGCATTACTACGATTTTTTATCCGCCTACTCGGCAGTTAACCAAGGTCATGGCCATCCGAAAATCACGCAGGCCTTAATCGATCAAGCCCAAACGCTTGCTCTTACTTCGCGTGCTTTTTACAATGATTGTTTGGGCGAATACGAAGCATTTGTCACCAACTATTTCGGTTTTGATAAAGTTTTGCCCATGAATACCGGCGCCGAAGCTGTTGAAACCGCCATCAAATTGTGCCGAAAGTGGGCCTACGAGAAAAAAGGCATTGCTGAAAATCAAGCGCAAATTGTGGTTTGTGAAGGTAATTTCCACGGGCGCACCACCACCATTGTTTCCTTTTCTTCCGATCCGGACTCGAATAAAAATTTCGGGCCCTATCCGGCAGGCTTTATTTCAATTCCATACAACGATACGGCAGCACTCGAGGCGGCTTTAGCACAGCCAAATGTGGCGGGCTTTTTAGTAGAACCGATTCAAGGTGAGGCCGGAGTCTATACCCCTGAAGACAATTACATGCAAGAAGCGCGGCGTTTGTGCACGCAATACGGCGCATTATTTATTGCCGACGAAGTCCAGACAGGAATTGCACGAACAGGAAGTTTACTTGCCGTTTGTGGCAATTGCACCTGTGATGGGCATTGCGAGCGCCAAGCAACGTATGCCCGACCAGATATTTTAATCCTAGGCAAAGCGCTTTCGGGCGGCGTGTATCCGGTTTCTGCCGTCTTGGCCAACAATGACATCATGTTAGTAATCAAGCCAGGGCAACACGGTTCTACCTTCGGAGGAAACCCGATTGCAGCCAAAGTTGCCATTGCCGCACTTGAAGTCGTACAAGAAGAAAAACTCATTCAAAATGCACGCAAATTAGGTCAACTTTTTAGAGCCGAAATGCAACGTATTATTGCGAATTCTGAATTATTGGTTAAGGTGCGCGGAAAAGGCTTACTCAATGCCATTGTGGTCAATGATAGCCCCGATTCTGACACCGCATGGCGCTTGTGTGTCGCCCTCAAAGAAAATGGCTTATTAGCCAAACCTACGCATGGCAACATCATACGCTTTGCACCACCTTTGGTCATCACCGAAGAAGAATTGCGTGCCTGCATTGAAATTATCGAACAAACTCTTTCATCTTTTAACTAACATTTACCTTGGCAACACCTATTAAATTTGGCACCGATGGCTGGAGAGCTATTATTGCCGATGAATTTACTGTCGAAAACGTCGCTCGTATTACTGAAGCTACCGGAATTTGGATCAAAAAAAATTACCCAAACCCACGCATTGTCATCGGACATGACTGCCGCTTTGCCGGTGAGTTATTCATGGACACCGCCATTAAAGTGCTCGTAGCACAGGGCATTCCAGTTAAGTATGCCAAAGGTTTTGTCTCGACACCTATGATTTCATTGGCGGCACATCAATTTGGCTGTGAAATTGGCATCATCCTGACGGCAAGTCATAACCCGCCAAGTTACAATGGCTTCAAATTAAAAGCAAAGTTTGGAGGCCCACTTGAGCCCGAAAAAGTGACCGAAGTTGAAAATTTAATCCCCGATCAGTGCCGCATTGATTTTCGATCTGTCGATTTAAAAACAGCTGAAGCATCAGGAGCCATCGAATTGGTCGACATCGAAACTCGCTACATTGACCATGTGAAGGCTAATTTTGACTTGGCAGCCATTGAACATTCAGGCATGCATTTCATGTACGATGCGATGTATGGTGCTGGGCAGCGTGTACTTCCGCTCATTTTGCCAAAAGTTTCATTATTGCATTGTGACCACAATCCCTCTTTTCGAGGAACCGCTCCAGAACCAATTGCAAAAAACTTACAAGAATTAGCAACTAGCATCCAACAAAAAGGAAATGTTGCATGTGCCTTAGCAACCGACGGCGATGCCGATCGCATTGGCTTGTACAATACCCGTGGCGAGTTTGTCGATTCGCATCACATTATTTTACTCTTGATTCATTACTTAGTGAAGTACAAAAACTTGAGCGGAAAAGTAGTGATTGCCTTTTCGGTCACGCCACGCGTCGAGAAATTGTGCAAGCACTATGGCTTAGAAGTTGAAGTGACTAAAATTGGCTTCAAAGAAATCGCCAGCATCATGATCAAAGAGGATGTGTTATTAGGCGGTGAAGAATCAGGTGGAATTGCAGTGAAAGGCCATATTCCGGAACGAGATGGCATTTGGATGGGACTCATCATATGGGAATTCATGGCTAAATCGGGCAAAACACTCGACGAACTTATTGATGAAGTGTATGCAATTGTAGGGCCTTTCCAGTTTGAGCGCAATGACCTCCACATTACCGAACCATTAAAGCAACGCATTATTGCCAATTGCAAAAGAAATGCGTATTCGCAGTTTGGCAACTATCAAGTCAAGGAAGTACAAACCACAGACGGCTTTAAGTATTTCTTTGACGACGAGCGTTGGGTCATGATCCGACCTTCTGGTACAGAACCTGTGTTGCGCACCTATGCCGAAGCGCCTACCCTTGCAGAAGTACGCGAAATTTTAAAAGCGACCGAACAAACGATTTGTGTTTAACCCAGCGCCACGTCAAGAATCATCATGACTAAAAAGCCCCCGATAAATCCTAAGACAGCTACGTCGGTGTATTTGTCGCGCTGTGTTTCAGGAATGACTTCTTCGACCACCACAAAAATCATGGCGCCGGCTGCAAATGAAAGTGCAAAAGGCAAAATGGGTTCCATGTAAATCACAGCAAAAGCGCCGATTACGCCAGCAATAGGCTCAACAATTGCAGATAGTTGCCCGTACATAAAACTTTTGAAGCGACTTGCGCCCGCCCGGCGCAAGGGCATGGCCACGGCAAAACCTTCTGGAAAATTCTGAATACCAATACCAATAGCCAGCGCAATTGCCCCGGCAATAGAGGCGCCTTCCATGCCGTTGGCTGCGGCACCAAACAAAACCCCTACGGCCAATCCTTCCGGAATGTTGTGCAAGGTAATTGCCAATACGAGCAAGGTGGTTTTGTGTAATTGGGTTTTGACACCCTCCGATTCGTTTTCGTTAAAATTGATGTGCAAATGCGGGAGTTTTTTGTCGAGTACAAATAAAAACAAGGCACCAACCAAGAAACCGATAGCGGCAGGCATCCAGGAGTACCCCGGGTACAAGCGCTCAGACAACTCGATACTTGGCATGAGCAAAGACCAAAAACTAGCCGCCACCATAACACCTCCGGTAAAACCCAGCATGCCATCAAGCAGCCCGCGATGCATGGTTTTAAAAAAGAAAACCAAACTTGCTCCTGCTGCCGTAACGAGCCATGTAAAAACAGTAGCGATGAGTGCCGCTACGACGGGATCAATATGGGCAAAAAAATACTCGAGTTGTTGCATCTGCTACAAAATTAATCAAAACCGAGTGTCTTCGCTTTATTTCGTAACGAAGTCGTTACTGCACTTCCAAAATCGTCCGATTTGAGGTCTTGCGTTTTTGCTTTTTCAGCAGCAATATAGGCATTGCGTTCCGTTTCCAAACGCGCCATTTCTTTCTGAATGACCGCACGTTCTTGCGTTTTTTGGGCAATAAACTGCTGTTTTTGTTCGGTGCTCATGCCGCGCATCTCGGCCGGGAGTTGCGCATCAGGCAACCCTAAAATTTTAGTAGAATCCTGTTTGTTGGCATCGACTATATCCCAGCGTTCATTTTTGTAACCAGACTTCGATTTTACGAGATACCGTTCTGTTTGCGTCGCTTTCGAAACGCCCATTGCATTTTGGTCTTGGGCAAGTTGGTTCGTTTTTGAACTGACTGCTACGGCACCAAAACCAATGTAAGTGTTATTAAGCAAGCGATTTTGCTCGATAATTTGATCGTCATATGGCGTTTCGATTTGGGAAAGCGCGGCATTTGCGTCAATATTGAAATAATCACCAGTTGCACAATCGGCTCCATTCTTCCATCCTAAGCTAATGCCCTGCATGCGGTCACCACAAAAAATAGTGCTCACGAACACGTGTTTCTCAAGTGCTAATTTACAGGCAACATCAGTTGAAATAGGCCCTTGTTTGAACGATTCATTTCCGGCAATGTAAATGAGTTTTAGGTCTTGTGGATTGTTCGACCAATTGAGTTCGTTGAGCGCTGAAACGATGCTTGCCGCACAAAATTCATCGCCGCCACTAGTGCGCAGACCAAAGAGTTTTTCGGAAACCAAATCGAGGTCTGTCGAAAAATCGAGTTGCTTTCGAATGTAATTTTGGGCAGGCGAAATGCTGGTATTGCCATAATCGTACATGGCAATTTCAAGCGTAATTGGTGCGCCCTGGTAATGCAGCATTGAGGCCTGATTGACCAGTTCCCAGATACGCGATTTGGCTTGATTGAGCAAGCCATCCATACTATTAGACGTATCAAAAAGAATGACAAGCTGCACCTTTCGTTGTGCCAGAAGACTTGTACTCATACTGCTTAAAAACAAGAAAATAAAGATCCGTTTCATTCGGTAAATTTTTCGGGCGTACAAGCTAAAATGATGCCAAAAAAATTAAAATCAAAAACGTACCTTTAACCCATGAAAAAAATCTTGTTTCTCGGGTGTTGTGTGTGCTTATTAAGTCTTCAAGCGGATGATGTGAGCCCCGAATTTAAACGCTTGTTAACGCGCGCAGGCATGCAATTCGAATTGCCAACTGGGCTAAAAATCATACCATGTCAGGAAAACGAGCAACAAAATTACGACCTTGCGTTGGCCGCTAATGGCATTGAATTTCGCTATGCCATCCGCCCACTCGACGACGCACTTTTCGATTACCAACAATGGAAACTCAACCCGCCAAGTGGAAGCTTAAAGATCGATCCGAATAACCTTTCTTGGGCACTTTTTAAAACCACATTACTGAATATTAGTGGCGGTAAATCCGATAAATTTCAAGCCTTTAATCCGAAAGATGTCAAGGAAGAATTTTATGCCGATTGGGGCGCAACAGCTTTTATACCCGTACGCGGAGATTTTGCCGGAAAACATAAAGTCTGTATTGCAATTACCTTATTTCGAAAAAACAAAGCGAACGCCTACATTTTCATTCTTGGTTCTTCGGCAAAAAAAGTGCAAAAACACATGATGAAAGGATTTTACGCGCTTAAATTTCGAGAAATCTAAAGGCGCTCGAAGGCCATTAAGGCAATGCGGTAGCTCTCCAAGCCGAATCCAACAATGCAGCCTTTACATACAGGACTAATCAACGAATCATGACGAAACGACTCGCGCGCTGCTAAATTTGAAAGATGCACTTCAATTACTGGTACAGCAATTGCGGCAATGCAATCGCGCAGCGCCACACTGGTGTGCGTGTAGCCCCCAGCATTCAAAATAATGCCATCGACCTTTGCCGCTTGCAAACAGTTGATCAATTCCCCTTCAACATTCGAATGAAAATAGCTTAACTCATGCGAAGTGTCCATCTTGAGTTGCTCAAAAAAAGCGTTGAATGGTACATTCCCATATATTTGTGTTTCTCGGGTTCCGAGCAAATTTAAATTGGGGCCATTAACAATCAGCAATTTCATAACACATGCATTGGGAGCGCTATATTAAGGATTTTGTTTCATACCTAAAAATCGAGCGAGGTTTGGCCGAGAATTCGATTCTCGCCTACCAACACGATGTCGAACGCATGTTGCACTTTATGCAAGACCACAGAAAAGCGGTAGAAGAAATCAGCTATGAAGACCTTAAAAATTTTGTTGCCCTGCTTTTTGATTTGGGCTTAAGTGCTCGAAGCCAAGCGCGTATCATTTCAGGTATCAAGCAATTTTTTCGCTTTATGATCCTTGAAAATAACCTGGCCAACGACCCATCTGAATTGCTTGAACAGCCCAAACTTGGGCGTAAATTACCCGAAGTGCTAAGCATGGAAGAAATCGATGCACTTATCGATGCCATTGACCTAAGCAAAGCAGAAGGTCAACGCAACCGCGCCATGCTCGAAACCCTATACAGTTGCGGATTGCGTGTTTCGGAACTCATTGGGCTTCGTTTTTCAGACCTCTTTTTTGAAGAAGGTTTTATCCGTGTCATTGGAAAGGGGAATAAAGAGCGATTGGTTCCTGTTAGTAAACAAGTCGAGCACGAAATTACACTTTACAAAACCGAATACCGAAGCCTTCTACCCATTCAAAAAGGAGCCGAAACGCTTGTTTTTCTGAACCGCCGTGGCGCTCAACTGACTCGGGTCATGGTATTTACCATTATAAAAAACATAGCGGCACAAATTGGTCTTAAAAAAAATACCTCGCCCCACACCTTTCGTCATAGCTTTGCCACACACCTGATTGAAGGGGGCGCAAATTTGCGGGCAGTTCAGGAAATGCTTGGACACGAGTCAATTACAACGACTGAAATTTACACCCACCTCGATCAACGCTTTTTGCAACGAGCCATTTTGAGTCACCATCCGCGCAACAAAAACCGGAACTAAGTAAAAAAAGCAAAAAACTGTTGGTAAAATGTGAATGTTTGATTTGTAGTATTTGAAAAAGTTGTTATCTTTGCATCCGCTTTTATAGTAACAAGTAATTAAATAAGACATGTCACGAGTTTGTCAATTAACAGGAAAGTCAGTAATGGTGGGAAACAACGTTTCTCACTCAAATCGTAAAACCAAGCGTCGTTTTTACCCGAACTTGATTACGAAAAAGTTTTTCGTTCCTGAAGAAGATGCATACATCACGTTGAAAATTTCAACATCTGCACTGCGCACTATTAACAAGAAAGGAATTTCTGCGTGCTTAAAAGAAGCTCGTGAAAAAGGATTTTTGAAATAAACCTGTTGGGAAACAGATCAATACTTTAGCAAATGGCAAAGAAAAGCAAAGGCAACCGCATCCAAGTAATCCTTGAATGCACTGAGCATAAAGAATCAGGTATGGCTGGTACTTCGCGTTACATCACAACGAAGAACCGCAAAAACACCCCGGATCGTATGGAAATTAAAAAGTACAACCCGATCCTTAAGCGTATGACTGTTCACAAAGAAATTAAATAAGAAGACATGGCAAAGAAAGTAGTCGCTTCCCTTCAGAAAGGTGGAGGTAAAGAACATACGAAAGTGATCAAAATGGTCAAATCTGAAAAAACAGGTTCGTATACCTTTAAAGAAGAAATCGTTCACAACGATAAAGTAAAAGAATGGTTCACTAAGAACTAATCCCTATAACATTCGCTAAAAAGCTTCCATCTAGGGAGCTTTTTTTTTATACCACTCCTATGGGCATTTTTGACTTTTTCAAATCCAAGAAAGAAACGCAAGATCCAGCACAACGCGAAAGTCTTGAGCAGGGTCTCGAAAAAACGAAACAATCGTTCTTTTCAAAATTAGCACGCGTTTTAGTCGGTAAAACAAAGGTCGATCAAGATGTGCTTGACGAACTCGAAGAAATTTTAATCACCTCTGATGTAGGTGTTGAAACAACCCTCAAGATTATTGAACGCATCGAGGCGCGTGTCTCGCGCGAGCGCGTCATGAACACCGACGAACTCGACAAAGTACTGCGTGAAGAAATCATTGCCTTACTCGAAGAAAACCACTCAAACCAAAACGGCCAACTTGAGGTCAATAAGCCAACAGATGGCAATCCGTATGTGCTGATGGTTGTCGGTGTCAATGGCGTTGGGAAAACGACCACCATTGGTAAATTAGCGCACCAACTCAAACAAGCCGGTTTAAAAGTCGTTTTAGGTGCTTCAGATACCTTTAGAGCTGCTGCGGTTGATCAACTCATTATTTGGTCAGAACGCGTCGGTGTGCCAATTGTTCAGCAAGGAATGGGCGCTGACCCTGCGAGTGTCGCTTTTGATGCGTTGCAATCGGCCAAAGCACAAGGAGCCGATGTGGTGATTATCGACACCGCCGGGCGCTTGCACAACAAAGTCAATCTCATGAACGAGTTGAGTAAAATCAAACGGGTCATGGAAAAAGTGATTCCGGGTGCTCCGCACGAAATTTTATTGGTCTTAGATGGTTCTACTGGTCAAAATGCATTTGAACAAGCCAAGCAATTTGCGCAAGCTACAGACATCAATGCATTGGCCATTACCAAACTAGACGGCACCGCAAAGGGTGGAGTCGTGATTGGCATATCTGACCAGCTTAAAATCCCCGTAAAATATATAGGGGTTGGCGAAAAAATGGAAGACCTCCAACTTTTTGACCGCAAATCGTTTGTCGAGTCATTGTTTTCGGCAGACGAAGCACGTTTCTAAAAATTACTGCTGCATTTGCTGTAAACCAACGTAGTCGGCATACACGCCATTTTGACTCATGAGCGAACTGTGCGTGCCTTGCTCTACAATGTGTCCTTGCTGCAACACCAAGATTTGATCGGCATTTCGAATGGTCGACAAGCGGTGTGCAATGACAATAGACGTACGGCCTTTCATGAGCACATCAAGCGCTTCTTGTACCAAGCGTTCGGATTCAGAATCGAGGGCCGAAGTGGCTTCGTCTAGAATCAGGATGCGTGGGTTTTTCAGAATAGCGCGTGCAATGGCAATGCGTTGTTTCTGTCCGCCAGACAACTGAATGCCGCGATCACCTACCTCGGTATCAAACCCATCCGGAAAACCCGAAATAAACTCGAGCGCATTGGCTTGTTGTGCCGCTGCTTCAATTTGAGCGTTGGTGGCATCGGGATTCCCGAAGCGGATATTTTCACGGATACTGCCCGAAAATAAAATGACTTCTTGGGGCACAATGGCCATTTGACTTCTTAACGACTCTAATTCAAAATCCGTTGCAGACAGTCCATCAAAGCTGATGCTTCCGTTGTGGATTGGATAAAATTGTAAAATCAGGCTGGCAATGGTCGATTTACCGGATCCGCTTTGCCCCACCAATGCAATTGTTTGATTTTTTTGCAAGTCAAATGAGATGTTTTCTAGCACAGTCATGTCAGCACGCTGCGGATAGGAAAAAGAAAGATTCTGAACACTAATTTGACCACTCAGTTCTTGACGAATGGTGCCGGTATTGGTTTGCATTTCGGTGTGCTCATCAAGAATATTCATGAGGTTTTCTGTGGCACCAATTGCTTTCTGAACACTGGCATATAAGTCAGGCAAGGAACCAACTGATGCACCCATCATAATCGTAAATAATACGAATTGATAAAAGCCTTCTGATGCCAATTCGGGATGCGGACCTTGCGTCATGAGCAAGCCTTTCCAGACAATAAATACAATGGCACCAAATAAGCAGAAAATGATAAACGAAACAAACAAACCACGCCAAATTCCAGACTTGACATTGAGTTCACGTGTTTTTTGTGTCGATTGCTTGTAATTGCCCAAAATAAAGCGCTCATTTGTAAAAGCCTTAACATTAGCAATGCCGGTAAGCGCTTCTTCAATTATTGAATTGGATTGGGCTATGTGGTCTTGTGCCTCTTTACTTAAACGGCGAATAAAACGACCAAAAAATACAGCCACAATTGCCATGACGGGAACCGTCGCTAACATGATCAACGAAAGTTTCCAGGAAATAAAAAACAAGAAACTGATGCCCCCAACAACAATGATAATTTGACGAAAAAATTCGGCGATGGTGGTGCGCAAGACTTCTTGGATTTGTGCGATGTCTGATGACACCCGTGAACTAAGTTCACCAACTTTGTTGCGATTAAAAAAATCCATCGGCATGTAAACCATGCGCTCAAAGGCTTCGTTGCGCATATCGCGCAGTGCGTTTTCGGTCACGTTGTTAAACAACACCACCCGCACAAACGAAAATAAGGATTGGAAAAAGAACAACGCAAACAAGGCCATCGCAATGCCATTGACATTATCCATATTGATGAGTGATACAGCTTCTTGTGGATTCGAAACCTTTCCGGTGCTTCCTAGTAATTTCCCCATGAGGTAAGGAAAAACCAACCCTGCCGAAGTACTCAAGACCAAAAAAATCCATCCAATGAAGTACACAAAGCTGTAGGGTTTTAAATAACGAAAAAAGCCGCTTGCTTTGCGGTAACTGTCGCGGTTTAACTTTACTTTTGCTTCGTTCGATTTTTTTGGACGCATCATGGGCTTTGAGCTTTGGACTACAAAAATACATTGCTTTCAGGCCAATGCTTCTTTTTTTAAAGAATTTTGTCGAAACAATTTGAAATTGTAAAAAAATCGATATCTTTGCAATCCCAAAAACATTACAAATAACGACTCGACATGAAAAGAACGTTTCAACCATCGGTAAGAAAAAGAAGAAACAAGCATGGCTTCCGCAGCCGTATGGCAACTAAAAACGGTCGTCGCGTTTTGGCGGCACGTCGTCGTAAAGGTCGTAAGAAATTGACTGTATCTGACGAACCAATGCACAAGCGTTAATCGTCTGCTTTCCTTTTTGAAAAGCGTTGCTTCGGCAGCGCTTTTTTTTTGCCCTAAACCGGCGCACACGGTAAAAAAATAGGGCCGCTCGCGAGCGGCCCTATCAAAGTCTAATCCGGTTGTTGATGATGGAAAGAGGAGTTAGACGGTAAGTTTTGGCGCAGCGGCCAAAATTGCAGCATCCGTTTCTGCGGCAAATTTTTCGAAGTTCTTGACAAACTTAGCACCAAGACTTGCTGCTGTTTGATCAAAAGCCGCTTTATCGGCCCATGTGTTGCGAGGGTTTAATAACTCGGCAGGCACCCCTTCACAAGAAGTTGGGTAAGCCAATTCAAAGATCGGCATGGTTTCAAAACCAACGTTGTCAAGTTTTCCTGTTAACGCCGCTGTAATCATGGCACGTGTATACGAAAGTTTCATGCGTGTACCTACACCATAAGAACCACCGGTCCAGCCAGTATTGATCAACCACACATTGATGTTTGTTCCGTTAAGTTTATCGCCAAGTAATTTGGCATATTTTGCAGGGTGAAGTGGCAAGAAAGCCGCACCAAAACCAGCCGAGAAGGTGGTTGTTGGCTCGGTAATTCCAACTTCTGTTCCTGCTACTTTTGCGGTGTAGCCCGACATAAAATGATACATTGCCTGGGCATTGGTCAATTTCGAAATTGGAGGCAACACACCAAACGCATCGGCTGTTAAAAAGAAGATATTTTGTGGAGCCGATCCGATCGATGGAACGGCAATGTTGTCGATGTGGTGAATCGGGTACGATACACGTGTATTTTCAGTGATGCTACCATCTGAATAATCTGGTGTCGAAGACTCGGCTGGAAAACCAATATTTTCGAGCAAGGCACCAAAACGAATGGCATCGTAAATTTGCGGCTCTTTTTCACGACTTAGGTCAATGGTTTTGGCATAACAACCACCTTCAAAATTAAAGACACTGTTTTCGGACCAACCGTGTTCGTCATCGCCAATCAATCGGCGATTCGGGTCGGAAGAAAGCGTGGTTTTACCGGTTCCTGATAAGCCAAAGAAAATCGCAGTATCACCTGCTTCGCCAATATTTGCCGAGCAGTGCATCGAAAGCACATTTTTTTGATGTGGCAAGATAAAATTCAATGCCGAGAAAATTCCTTTTTTGATTTCTCCGGTGTAGCCAGTGCCACCAATCAAAATCATTTTGCGGGTGAAGTTTAAAATCGCAAAATTATGCTGACGGGTTCCGTCGATTGCTGGGTCAGCCATAAACCCAGGAGCACAGACAATATGCCATTCTGGATCAAATTGCGCCAATTCTTCTTGGGTAAGGCGCAAGAACATATTGTGTGCAAACAAACTTGACCACGGCAATTCCGTGACAACACGAATGTTTAAGCGAAAACTTGGGTCGGCACACGCATATACATCACGCACATACACGTCTTGTTCTTTGAGGTAGTCTTTCATGCGCTCGTACAACGCATCAAATTTTTCCGGTTCAAAACCGATATTAATGTCTCCCCACCAAACCGCATCTTCGGTAAGTGCATCGCGCACAATGAAACGGTCTTTTGGCGAACGACCGGTAAACTCGCCGGTTTCGATGGCTAATGCACCCGTATCGGTGAGCATTCCTTCGCCTAAAATGATACAATCTTCAACCAACTCAGCCGGACTCAAGTTCCAGAATTGATCGCCAGTTTCAGTAAGACCAATGCGAGACGCGAGGTCTGCGTTTGATCCGAATTTTCCATGCATTTCCATGTTGTGTTCTTTGGAGGGTTTTTACAGGGCAAAATTACGGGCTTCAAGCTTTATAGAACATGATAAAAGTTAGATTTTTCCAAACAATCGTCAACAAGAGGTGTTGAGAACAAAATTTGAAAAAGTAGGGCATTTTTTGTATATTAAAGTAAGTGTCAGAACTACACTTTGGGTTTTGTTTTCCGTCCAATTTTAAGTAGTTTTGAAACTCAAGTTCTGCCATGCGATTTTTCTCTTCCATTCTTATTTTAGCCTTATTAGCCGTTGGTGCCTTTCAGTTTACCGCACAGGAATCAAGCAGCGTGGATAAGAGCATCTTTTTACATCCCCTTCCGGAAGTATGGATCGGACATAACTTTAAAGCCTGGAACAGCTTGCCCGAAGCCACTCAAGTACAAAAGTATCAAGAGCGTGTTCTGGTACTGAAAAATCAAACAGCATGCTTGCCACTTGGTCGACTTGATCAAAAACTTGCATGCATTTCACTTGGGGGCAATTCAAGTGCATTTACAGAAACCTTAAATACCTATGCCGATCGGATGGCATTTTTTGAAAGCGATACGCTCAAAATTAAAGGTGCTTGCCAGAAATTTTACAAATTAACCGAAGCCCAAACATGTATAGTTAGCTTGCATCCAAAACACCCTCATGCCCTCCATATCGACAAATGGGCATTGGCTGAGGTGCCCGAATTGCAGGCAAACAATACAAACATTTTGGTCTTGTTTGGAGATCAGCACCAACTCGAACACATTGACACAACGAAATTCGATGCCATCATTTTGGCACATGAAAATCACCGCATTGCTCAAGAGCAGGTTGCCCAACTAATTATGGGTGGCCTCAGCGCTGCCGGCCTTACAACTAATGGGCGCCTTGGCATGGCACTGCCTGAGCAGCTTGGCATCAATTCGGCAGACCTCAAGCAAATCGATGCCATTGCCGAAAAAGGAATTACTGCTGGTGCCTATCCAGGATGTCAGGTTTTGGTGGCCGTCGAAGACCACATCATCTGGCACAAAGCGTATGGCAAGCAAGGCTACGAAAGCAACTCGCCGGCCATTACCAAACAATCATTGTACGATATCGCATCTGTAACCAAAATTGCAGCCTCTACCCTATTGGCCATGCAACAACATTCTAAAGGTACCTTTGATTTAGACCGAAGCATTGGATCGTATGTCCCTGAACTCACCGACAAAACACCTTTTGGCGAGCTCAAACTCCGTGAAATCATGGCGCACCAGGCAGGCCTTACTCCCTGGATTCCTTTTTACAAGCGTAGCCTCACCAACGGTCAATGGAATCCGGCGATTTATAGTAGCCAAGCCCACGATTTATTTACACTGGAAGTCGCCAAAAACATGTACATGCATTCGGGCTATAAAGACAGCATGTATGCACAAATTATGCGCTCTGAATTGGGGCCAAAAAAATACGTATACTCTGATTTGTGTTATTATTTTACGCAACCCATCCTTGAAAAAGTCATCGGTGAGAACCAAGCGAGTTACCTGCGTCGCGAAATTTACATTCCACTTGGGCTCAACCGCATCTTGTATCACCCCCTCCGGCAATTTAACGAATCCGAAATTGTTCCAACCGAAGATGATCAAGCGTTTCGAAAGCAACTATTACGCGGATATGTGCACGATCCTGGCGCGGCAATGCTTGGTGGCGCTGCCGGACATGCGGGTATCTTTGCAAATGCTTACAGCTTAGCTAGCATTATGCAACTCTTTTTAAATAAAGGACAAATGGCTGGCATGCGTGTTTTTAGTGAAGCCAGTTACCAAGAATTTACCAAACAACAATATCCTGGAAACCGACGCGCAGCAGGTTTTGACCGACCAAACGCTAGTGGAGGCGGCACCTGCGATGAATTGGCGTCGCAACAAAGTTTTGGGCATTCTGGCTTTACCGGAACACTCGCTTGGGCCGATCCTAAAAACAAAGTCATTTTCATCTTCTTGTCGAACCGCGTACACCCTAGCCAAGACAACTGGAAACTCCGCGACCTCAACATCAGAACAGACATGCAGCATGTGGTGTATGAGGCGATTCAAAAACGTAAAAATTAGCTGTACTTGTAAGGCTCCTCTTGCTCAATTAACTTCTCTATATTTTGGAGCACATGATTCATGTAGCGCTTCCAAAAAGCCTTTGCAAATAACCATTGAAGTGGCGCCAAGGCAATTCCTTTTGCTTTAAGTATATAGGTATACTCAATTTGAATGAGGTCTTGTTGAATTGGAATTGTTTTCCAGACACCTTCAAATTCATAAAATCCTAACATCCAAGATTGAAAATCATTTACTTTAATTCTCCAATATTGATTTTCTTCCCGTTCAAGGACATGATCTTTTGAAACATAGCCCCCTTTTTGAGTCCAAGTAGGCGCAGCAAATACTTTTTTAGTAGAACCTATTTGCCCCCAATGCTTATCTTCTGTGCAATGTGTTATTTTGGGCATCAACCCATATCCTGTATGCACCTTTGCCACATCGACTAACATTGGTGTTTTAAAAGCGCGCTCTAAAGTACAATTATACAGCACGGTAACTTTTACTTTGTACTCCATTACTGATTCACAAAATAAATCGAATTGGCCACCATGAGTTTGCCGCTTTCCCAGAAGCCTCGGAAGAGCGGGTTGTCTATGAAATAGACAATGGTGCCGCGGCCGTAAGGTACAGATCCAGCGATATGGGCTTCAGATTGCTGCGCTTTGACGCGCGCACCTACAAAACCATTGACAGCCGTAGCGTTTTTGGCCAAAGCGAGTGCTGGTTTTCCCTCGAGTTGGTAGGCTGTGGCTCCCTGACGAAGTGTATAATAAAAGTCGTAACCGAATACCATTGGGTTGCTTTGGTCAAGGATACATGGATAAATGGCGCCTGTGATGGCGTCTGAAATTTGATCGCGCTCTTGACTTGCATAGCTAACTGGGGCGTTTGCACCAGCCTGACTTTCTTTGTGCTTGATACCAAAGCCTTGGTCGGCAGCAAGCGCATCGATGGCGCCACCAATTACGACTAAAGTGCCTCCATTTCGCACCCAAGAATTGAGCGCATCATTACCCGCAATGTCAAAACCGCCCTCTGGCACGAACAAAACATCCAATTGACTCAGGGCAGCGTCGATATCGTCTTCAAAAATCAAATGTGCAGGCTTACCTAATTGCTGTTCGAAGAAATGCCAAATTTCGCCCACATTTAACGACGAAAATGATTCACCGGCCAAAATGCCAATGCGGGCATTCGGAACCAATTTTACAGAAGATGACCCAAAGTCGGCGCCGTTTTCGACCATTCCGGAAAGCAAACCAGTGGCATCGACCTGATAACGCGCTACATAATCGGCAACCAACGCATGAAAATCGCTGCGCTTGTTTTCACTGGCAAGAAGTAAGAGTGTTCCGGGTTCGAACGACTGATTCATGGCCTTGAAGCCTTTTTCTTGATAATACACTTTTAAACCTGCTTGCTGGACGGCATTTAAAAAGCGTGCCGATTGCATGGATTCCCAGCGAATGGCATAGCCAATAAACGGCGATGTAGCAACAAGCGTAATAGCCGGTGCCGCATGCACTTCTGGAGTACTTCCTTTTAGAATCGTTTCGACTGCGTAGCCATCGATTCCGTACGCATGGATAAGTGTCCAGGCCGTGATGTCATAGGTGAGGCTATCTGAAAGTTTGGTACGGGGTTCGAACAACACTGACACCAAGGTTCCTTTTTCTTGCTGGGTAGAGACAATGAGGTCGCCGATTTCAAGTTTAAAGTTCTCGGAAAGTCCGGTTTTATAATGATAGCCTTTCGAAACTTGTGCTTGACTACTTTGCGTAATTTGAGTATACGCAATGTTGTTTTTGCCGAGCAAATCCACTAGTGGATCGAGCTGCGCACGACTTCCACGCAAAACATACGAATTGTACTTGTAGTGCTTTTCTTTGCGGAATTTCTGGTATTCGGCCACCAATTTTTGAGCATTGCGGGCACTGGTTTCTACAGTAGAAAGCCCTGTCGTGACATGATGTGCCACGCGATCAGCCAACGAAAGAGTGTCGCCAACTTGCGTGAGGACAGCCAAGCCCGCACGGCCACTTCCGCCTTGTTCGTAGGTCATACCGATGGCGCCACTATACATCGGATACGTATCGCCATAACTCGGATAGAGTAAATCAAAAATCTCTTTTGAAAAATAAAGCCAACCGGCGTTATCAAAATACCCAGCATGATTTTTGCCGATTTCTTGCTGAAATTCGCGCTGCCAGTTGGTAATTACTTCGTGATACGGCTCGGCTGCTGGTGGAAAGTAATAAGGTTCATTGATCCCTTGCTCATGAAAATCGACATGAACATGCGGCAACCACTGATTAAATTGCTGCATGCGCGTCGCGGTTTCGAGCTGTGTCATCCAGGCCCAATCGCGGTTTAGATCGAACAAATAGTGATTGGGTCTGCCACTTGGCCAAGGCTCGTTATGACTGGCACTAAAACGCTGGATATCTGGCGGATTGGCGCCATATTGGTAATAAAAATTGATGTAACGGTCACGGCCATCGGGGTTGAGGCACGGATCCATGATAACCACGGTGTTTTCTAAATACGCAATTTTATCGGTCAATAAACGGTAGGCGGTAAGCATTGCAGCTTCGGTACCCGAACTTTCGTTACCGTGTACATTATATGAAAACCAGACAATTGCTAATTTTTCGTCTGGCGCCTGAGTCAGGTGTTTTTGGCGAATCTCATCGAGTTTTTTAAGGTTTTCTGGCGTGCCGATATAACACAAAAGCAAGTCGCGCTTTTCGTAAGTTTGGCCGATCTTTTGCACCTTAATATTGGCTGGATAAGCCTTTTCGAGCGCAAAAAAGTAGTCAACCACACGGTGATGCCGGGTAAATTGCTCGCCAATGTTATAGCCTAAAAATTGCTGTGGTGTAAAGGGAGTTTGCGCCTTGACTTGGCTACTGACTATACAGGCGAAGAGGACAGAAAATAGAATTCTCATTGTTGCGGGATTTGTTTGGCAATATGAAGGATGGCATCGCCTTTATAAACAACAGGCGATTCGTTGATGCAAATGACATAACCGGCTTGAGCGGCTTTGATTTTCTTTTCGTAATGACCATAAGGGTCGGTTACAATGGCTAATAAGTCTCCTTTTTGAACAGCGGCACCATTGGCTACAGTTGCTTGAAACATCCCACTAGAAGGCGCTCGCATCCATTTGTTATCGCCTAAAAAGATAGGCTCACGGTCTTTAGAGATGTCAATTTTATAATTGCGCATGCCCAAATGTGCAATGATGCGTTTGAGGCCATTAAGCCCTTCTTCGACGACGCGCTCTTCGATGCTATTTGATTTTCCACCTTCGAAAAGCAAGATTTTCTTTTTGCGCTTCACCATGCTCTCGCGCAGGGTTTTGCCAATTAGGCCCGAATGCAGAATAAATGGCGGGTTAAACACCTTTGCCAATTCAACACTTTCGGCGTCTGTAAAGACACAACGAATTTGTGGAAAATTATTGCGTTGAGCGGCCCCTGTATGGAAATCGAGAATGTAATCGCAATGTGGCGCGATTTCTTTCATGAAATGATAGGCAAACTGTGCCGCCAACGAACCCGAATTGCTACCTGGGAAACTGCGATTAAGGTCACGGCCATCGGGTAATTCGCGTTGGATGTTCAAGAACCCAAAAATATTGAAGATCGGCAAGCAAATAATTGTGCCTTTTGTGGGTTTGTGTAATTTTTTGCGCACAAAGCGCCGCACGATCTCGATGCCATTGATTTCGTCGCCGTGCAAACCCGCCATAATGAGTACCGTAGGCCCATCTTCTTTGGCGCGCTCGACCAATACTGGAATTTGAATGGGGGTACGCGTGTGTAAATGCGCGACTTCTAAATTGAGTTGTGCCGCGCGCCCAGGCAAGATTTCTTGCCCTAAGATGAGTAGCTTTTTGTGGGCTTGGCGTTTAGCGGCGGACATTGCGTTCGATATAGGTGATGATTTTTCCGGCGATGTCGGTGCCTGTTGTTTTTTCGATGCCTTCTAGACCTGGCGACGAATTGACTTCGAGAACTAACGGCCCGCGCTCAGATTGCAACATATCGACACCAGCAATGCCCAAGCCAACGGCTTTAGCAGCTAAAATTGCGGTGTATTTTTCTTCGGTTGTTAATTCGATGACTTGTGAACTGCCACCTCGGTGCAAATTTGAGCGGAATTCGCCAGGTTTACCTTGGCGCTTCATTGCACCTACAACTTCACCGTCTACCACAAATGCACGAATGTCGGCGCCTTTGGCTTCGCGAATAAATTCTTGAACAATAACCCGCGCCTTCAAGCCATTAAAGGCTTCAAGAACCGATTGTGCCGCATTTAAATTTTCGGCCAACACCACACCTAAACCTTGAGTTCCTTCGAGTAATTTCAAAACGACAGGCGCTCCGCCTGCACTTTTCACAACATGCTTGACGTCTTTTGAATAGTTGGTAAATACCGTTTTAGGTAAGCCGATTCCTTCTTTTGACAAGACTTGCAAGCAACGCAGTTTATCGCGCGAATGGGTAATCCCGCGGGCATTGACCGCCGTAAAGACATTCATCATTTCGAACTGACGCACCACCGCCGTGCCATAAAACGTTACAGATGCTCCAATTCGCGGAATCACGGCGTCAAAACCCGTTAGATAACCTTCTTGGTAATACAAGGCCGGGCCTGTTTGTTCGATTTCGATATTGCACTTAAGGTGGTCTATGACCTGTGCTTCGTGACCTGCAGCAATTGCAGCCTCGACCAATCGACGTGTCGAATACAGATTGGCGTTTCGAGATAAAATAGCTATTTTCATAAGGGAGAATCTTTAGGCGTATGGATGTATTTGCGACTGGTATCGACTAAAAAGCGTTTGTTGAGCACCTTACGACCTAAAAGAATCGGAAAACGCATGCCTTTACGGACGGTGAGCGAGAATTCGGTTTTAAAACAAAGGTCGGCTAAGCAAATTTGCCCAAAGACAAAATAGCGCTCTTGCACTTGACCGGTGCTGCTCTTGACCTTTTTTTTACGAAAGCGTTCGAAGACCATTTCTTTTGCTGAAAAACCAGGATGCTGATCATCTAAGAAAATCACCCTCAATTTTCCGTCAAGTTCTTCACATTTACTGACGTGTATACTCGAGGTGTAGGCACCTGTATCGACCTTCACCTGGACATGTTGCAGTCCAAAATCAGGAAGATCCGCAAGTTCGCGTCGGCCAATCAGGATTTTGTCGGGATACACCATAAAACAAATGTAAGCAAACTTTGGCGAGTCTAAAATTGCAGTCAAATGAAATAAACGTTTTGTTCAGACGTTACGAATCGTAACTTTGCCTACATGAAGCACTTGCTCCTACTCCTATTTTGTACGATTCATCTGTTGCTTTCAGCACAAGTGCAGCAGCTCACAGGCCGCTGTGTGGGCAAATTTACTATAGGAATCGAAGGGGTCACTATCCAAGTAAACTTTCAGGATCCGAGTGGCACAGTCACCGACAGCACTTATGCGTCAGACGCCGATGGCTATTATTCGTTCCAGGCAAAATCTGGCACCCAACTAACGCTCAGTTATTCGTACCAAGACCTTAGCCTTCAAGAGCAATTAATTGTTTCAACAAAAGCAAAACACAGCTTACCCTTACAAGTATTTAATGTACAAGTTCAGCGAACGGTAACTGTTAGCAAACAAGGTTCAGAACCATTTGAAATCGAAAAACTTCCGCAATTGAATTTAAAAGGGCTTGTTTCGCTCGAAAAAACCCTGACCCTTACCACCGCAGCTACTTCCAACAACGAATTAACCTCAAATTACAACGTGCGTGGCGGTAATTACGACGAAAACTTAGTGTATGTCAATGGATTTCAAGTCTACCGGCCATTTCTGACACGATCGGGCCAGCAAGAAGGCATGAGCTTTATTCATAGTTCACTGGTACAAGATGTGCGCTTTAGTGCCGGTGGTTTTGCCGCACAATATGGCGATCGCCTTAGTTCTGTGCTTGACATCACCTACAAAACGCCCGAAGCCTTTCATGCCTCGGCGATGGCCTCGTTACTTGGGGTTGAAACCCATGTCGAAGATGTTGTCGGCAGACGCTTCAATTTTTTAGTCGGTGCACGTTACCGTTCGAATGGCTATTTTCTTAATTCATTGCCCACCAAAGGCGCCTACAATCCGGTGTTTGCCGATGCACAGCTTCTGACCAACTACCAGCTCTCAGACAAATGGACGTGGTCTTTATTAGGGCACTTTTCGAGTAACAGCTACAATTTTGCACCACAAACCGCGCAATCCGACTTCGGAACTGCAAATGAAGCCTACCGACTCATGATCTACTTTGATGGACAAGAACGTTCGTCGTTTCAGACCATGTTGGGCGGAACCGCATTTAAATACGCACACAAAAAAACAAGCCTCGATTTTTACGCCTCCGCTTTTACGACGAACGAACGCGAAAATTTCGACATACAAGGGCAGTACTACATCAACGAACTCGAAACAGATCCTTCCAAAGAGAGTTACGGCGACTCCATCGCAACACTTGGTGTCGGTGGCTTTCTCAATCATGCACGCAACCATTTAAATGCGACTATTTTATCGGTTTATCATAATGGTAGTGTCGTCTTAAAGAATGGTTTTATCGATGCTGAAAAATTAGAAAGTCGTTTTTCTGAACTAAAATGGGGAATTCAGCTTCAACACGATCAGTTTCATGATGTGCTCAGTGAATGGAAACTCATTGATTCGGCAGGATACAGCTTGCCTCAGGGCTCGGCACAGACGGTCGAACTCTACGAAACCATCAAAGGACAATTGCAGTTAACTAACTTTCGTGTCACTGCTTTTGTACAATGGAATGCCTCTTGGTTACATTTTCAGCGCCCGACCTTTGGCCCCTTATCGCTGACAAGCAAGCGTTGGAATTTTAGTCTTGGGCTTCGTGGAGGGTATACAAGTGTCAATCAAGAACCCTATTTGTGTCCGCGTGCTATGTTGTCGTATGCGCCAAAATCGTACATGCTTCAAAACGGAAATTACGTACGACGTAACTTGCTTTTTAAATTATCGAGCGGTTTGTATTACCAACCTCCATTTTATAGAGAATTCAGAACTTTTACCGGTCAATTAAACCCTGCTGTTTTGGCTCAAAAATCGCTACACCTGGTGCTAGGAAGTGAGTTTTTATTTCAAATGTGGGGACGTGAAACGCCGTTTAAGTTTAGCGCTGAGGCCTATTATAAATACCTCTGGAATGTCAATCCGTACGAAATAGAAAATGTGCGCACCCGCTATTATGCCAACAACAATGCCATTGGTTATGCGTATGGCCTTGACCTCAATGTGCACGGCGAATTTGTACCCGGAATTCAGTCTTTTTTTAAATTAGGTTTACTGTCTACAAAAGAAGACATTAAAGATGACCACTATACGGTTTATTACAATGCTGCTGGCGAACGCATTATTTTTGGTTACAGCCAAGATCAGCAAGTGGTCGACTCGGCAGTTATTTATCCGGGCTTCATTCCCAGACCCAGCGATCAGTTGTTAACTTTTGGCGCATTGGTTCAGGATCAAATGCCTGGTTTTGAGCAATTCAAAGTCCAAATGGGCTTGCAGTTTGGCTCGCGCCTACCCTATGGCCCGCCCGATTTTACCCGTTACAAAGATACCTTGCGCATGAAATCGTATTTCCGCGTCGACCTCGGCTTGTCGTATGACCTCTTGTACCAACGTAAGCTTAATAACACCAATCAAGCAGGCAAAGTGCTTTTCTTCGATCAAGCCAATTTGTCTTTAGAAATTTTCAATTTATTGGGCGTACACAATGTGTTATCAAAACAATGGATTCAAGATGTTTCAGGAAAATACTACGCCATTCCAAACTACCTCACCAATCGGCTCGTCAATTTAAAACTAAGTTTGGTCTTTTAACTTAATTTAAGGAGGGTGCAAACAAGAATTTGTTTGGCAATACCAAGCGGGTCTTGACGGCATACATGACAATTCCGGCGGTATTCTTGACGCCCAATTTGGCCATGATATTTTTTCGGTGCGTATTGACGGTGTGTTTACTCAAAAACAAACGCTCGGCAATTTGCTCGTTGGTGAGCCCTTCGGCAATGAGTGTAATGATTTCGTTTTCACGCTCTGACAACACAACAGGTTCGCAACTAAAGCCTTCAAAATCGAGGTCATTGACATCGATGTTGGCGCGCTGAATGACTTCTAAAATTTGACCGCAAAAGAATTTGTTGCCACGTGAGGTTTCGCTAACGGCATCTATGATTTCGGCAAGACTACAGTCTTTTTTCACGTAACTTTTGATCCCGGAACGGAGTGCATCAACGAGTATTGGAGCGCTTTGCGCTTCGGTGATGGCCACAAATTGAATGTGCCGCATTTTCTGAAGCACTTTCGGGACAATATCGATCGAAAAACCAGGTGCTGTGTAGTCGATCAAGACGATGCTTGCACCAAAAACTTGCAATTGATCAAGTAATTCTTGCTCATTTTTTGCCTCGCCAACAATGGTAATGCCGTTCACGGCACCTAGAATGCTTCGCAAGCCTATTCGGATCAGGTCGTTACTATCGGCAAGAATGACTTCCATCTTATTTAGAATAATTCTACACAAAAGTACAATCCTTTTTTTGATCAGCACAAGAATTCCACGACACTTTTTAACAGCCAGCGGATTGCTTTCAACAAAAGGACTTACTTTTGTGGGGTGGAAACGATCATCGGAACCGATATTGCTGCAGCATGTACACTCCTAAAATCCGGAGGACTTGTCGCCATCCCGACTGAAACGGTCTATGGCTTGGCGGCCGATGCGACCAACGAACCGGCTCTAGCTGAAATATTTATAGCCAAAGGACGCCCCACTTCCAATCCATTAATATTGCATTTTCCGAGTTTAGAGGCCGCTCTACCGTATTGCCTTGAAATTCCAACGACGTTGAGTGCGTTGGCCCAGCGATTTTGGCCAGGGCCCCTCACCCTAATAGTTCAAAAAAGTTCGTTGGTATCAGCATTGGTCACGGCAGGCCAAGACAGCGTCGCTATCCGCGTTCCGAAACATCCGCTGACACGCGCATTACTTGCGCACATGGCCGTGCCGCTTGCCGCGCCAAGTGCCAACAAATATGGCGAACTCAGCCCAACTTCTGCCCCACAAGTCGCCTCGCAATTAAGCGGGCGCATTCCCTATATATTAGATGGTGGCAGCTGTGATGGCGGACTAGAATCTACAATCGTTGGTATGGTCAATGAACGTGTAGTGGTTTACCGATTAGGAGGCCTTTCGCTCGAAGACCTCGAAAACGAACTCGGTTATTTGCCAGAAGTGCGCAAAGAGTTGCACGCAGGTGTGCGCACAAGCGGAATGGTCAAGCACCATTATGCGACGCAAACGCCACTCTATTTTTACGACGGGCAAGATTTAGGCCCAACTGATTGTCTGATTTACCATTCAGAAAATCTCCATTCATTGCATGCAAACAACTCTTGCTTGAGCCAACACCATAATTTGATAGAAGCTGCGCAAAACTTGTATGCCTGTTTACATGAACTGGACCAATTAAAGTACAAGCGACTTTTTATCGAGCGATTTCCGGATTTAGGCCTCGGGCGCACCATGAACGACCGACTCGAACGCGCTACTGCTAAATTTCAAGATTAAATACAGGCAAAAAAAAAGCCCCCAACTTGGAGGCTTTTGTATGTTTAACGCACTTCTTATTTGAGGTGACGTCCGTAACGGTTTTTGAATTTGTCGATACGACCTGCTGTATCTACAAACTGAGCAACACCAGTAAAGAACGGGTGTGATTTGTGCGAGATATCCAATTTGAACAATGGG
Source organism: Bacteroidota bacterium (assembly GCA_039800565.1). Classification (GTDB taxonomy): domain Bacteria; phylum Bacteroidota; class Bacteroidia; order Flavobacteriales_D; family Crocinitomicaceae; genus UBA952. The sequence continues at coordinate 25,054 of JBDLQL010000032.1, forward strand.
TACTCTACGCCGTCTTCCCAAACAATGGTTTCTTTGGTTGTGGCACATGAAGGGCAAACAAATGAATAGTCGTTAGACATGTCTTTGAATACAACTAAACGGTAATCTTCTGGATGGATATCTTTTTTCATTTCTGAGTTCTTTTCTAAAAATGGATTGCAAAGATAAGTATTTCTTTTTGAAAAACAAGTAGAAATCAAATCTGTGCCGCAAATTTACACATTTTAAACAGTTCACGGCTCATAAGTTCTGAATTGCTGCATTTTTTCTTGGCTTTCTAACCTCTATTTTTGACCTGAATCAGTCCCTTCTGTATGCGCTTTGGCCCTTCTACATCGCTTTCTCACCTTGAACTCAAGGACAATCGCTTGCACTCGTTGCTCGAGATAACCAATGCGATCAACGCCAATTTACCAATTGAACAACTTTATAAGATATTCTCGTTCATTTTAAAAGAGCAGCTGAGTTTTCATCGTTTTTTGCTTTTAATGCACCAAGACGAATGGCAATTAGCCACTAAAAATGGAATCAAGGGAAAAATAGATGCCCACCAATTGGCAACTGAACTCGAACGTTTCCGCGAAATTACATTAGTGGCTTCCTCAAATTCCGCATTATTGCAAGGATTTCAGGCTGTCATACCGATTTCACATCAAGAAAAGCCTTTAGCCTATTTACTATTATCAACGCTCGGCAAAACCGAATCGTTAGAACCTGCGCATTTTTCGTTTGCACAAACCCTGACCAACATCCTGACTGTTGCGATCGAAAACCAGCGCCTCGTCAAACAACACCTCATTAAAGAGCGCATTTCGAAAGAACTCGAGGTAGCTTCAGAGATGCAGCGCATGTTGTTTCCGCAAGAATTACCCTCAAATCGCAAAATGGACTTATCCGGAAAATACATTCCAAGGCATGCAATTGGGGGCGATTACTATGACTTTATCCCACTAGGCGACGAAGAGTACATCATTTGTATTGGCGATGTGAGTGGTAAAGGAATCAGTGCGGCTATGTTGATGGCA
>JBDLQL010000033.1:0-26810 GCA_039800565.1 Bacteroidota bacterium
TGATTTTTTTTGGGGAATTGAAGTTTCTTTTTGAAGAGCATATATAGCGCCAAAAACAGCGCGGCAATCCATAAGCGATGCCAAACAATCAATAACGCATCGAGCTGAATGAGTTTGCCTAAAATACCCGTAAACCCCCACATAAAAATGATGAGGTGTAGCCAGAAATGATACTTGTATTGATTGCGCAAGGTCTTTATTTTTTAGACCATTCGGCAATCGATTTTTCATTCATGTGCACGTAGTTTTCGTCGTTGTCTTTGCGTGCTTCTTCCATCGATAATTTAGCGGTTTCAATGGCGCCTTTGTAATCGCCATTAGCAGCTTTAAGTTGTGCGTTGAGGCGGGTCATCCAGTAGGCAGAAGGGCCGCGCATTTCGACCGCTTTTGTTGACCATTCAAGCGCTTGCTTGAGGTCGAGATTTTCGGTAAAATAATAGTTGGCGGCAGCATGGTAGTCATTGGCACTTGGTCCGGCCATCGTTTTTTGAATGCTGGCAAGTACTTTATCTTTTGTATTGAGGGTAAACGGAATTGCAAGTTGGGTGTTTTCCCAAGTCATGACTAGTTGTGCACTGTTATTGGTCAAGGCATCAAAATTGAGGCTAAACGTTTCGACAAAAGAGGCCGTTTTTTGTGTCGGGATGTATAGGGTTAAGGCCACTTTTTTCGCATCAAATTGTTCGGGCAGCCCCCAATTTGTGGTTTCGGTATAGAAATAAATTTCCCAGGTATTTTTACTTGGCTTTGCATAAATGGCATAGGTGCCTGCAGGCAAGGTGTCTTTGCCAAAAATGAGTGCATCTGAGCAGCTAAGCTTTGTGTTTTCGTTGGCACCAAAGCGCCATAATTGATCAAAAGGTACAACATCACCAAAGACAGATCTGCCTTTTGCACTTGGGCGATAGTATTCGATTTTGAGGTCGCTAAGCCCAACTTTTTGTTCGATTTTGCAGGCAGGACTGGCTTTTGGGCTCTGTACTTGTGCGAAGCCTTGCCATCCGGCAACAAGCGTAAAGAAAACGAAGAGTGTATTTTTCATATTAAAAATTAAAGCGTAAAGTGATATCGAGATCCCAATTAGCCCGTACCTTATACGTGCTAGTTAGGTTATAAATTTCTTCGGCACGAAGCTTTTCTGTAGGCCGAATTGCATCCCATTTTCCGTTTTGATTGGTGTCAAAATAGAGTTGAAACTGATAGGTTCCGGCTTCAAGTTGTTCCAAAAGAAACTGTTGTTTTCCTTCTAATGCAAAATCACGCACGGGCTTCCCTTCTTTTAAAACCCGCAAGCGACCCTGCGCCAACTCTTGATTGATTTTGAGCCGAATCGTGCCACCTGCTAGCACTTCGTTAACCTGAACTGAATCGAGTTGTTGGTTGATTTTACTAAGTGCCATTACAAGCGTATCGTCAAGGCTTTTGTTCAAATCGAGCGGTGTAAAAATGGCGTCCATTTCTTGGGCTTGGCTAATGGCCTTTAGGTAGTAGTTTCCGGCTTTAAGCGCATTAAAACAAACCAATCCCGATTCGTCAACGGCAGCTAAATAACGTGCTTGCATACTGGTATCGGTTTCATACAAACCCACACTCGTTTTCTTTGCCGGGCTACCAGTTGTTGCCATTTTAACACGCACGGCCAATCGGATGGAATCCAAAACGGAGCCAGTTGAAAAGCAATAACTAAATACGGAATCATTGGCCTCGGTAAAGTCTTGAATGGCGCGGTTAAACAAGAGGGTATAGGTGGTGTTGGCTTGAAGCGGATCGCTTAACTCAATTTGTAATTGGTTCTTTTTGGTGCTAAAAACAAGTCGGCTATCAGCGGGCATCAGACTAATTGTTTCTGTTGGCTTGTTGAGTTTGATCCATTCATCAAATTCAAATCGAAACTGATTTTGTTGGACATTCGTTTGACCGTCCTTGAGGTTGGCACTTCGCACTTGAGGCGCGCTCATGTCTTCGGGTCCACCCGTAATGGTGCCAACTTGTGCACAAGCGGTAAGGATGACTATTAGGCCAAGCGCGTAACGAACCATTGCATTAATTTTTCGAGTTCAAATTGATCGTTTTCATCAAAATCCTGAAGTAGGGTACTGTCGATATCGAGAACGGCGATGACATGATCATTTTTAATTAACGGAACGACAATTTCACTTTTGGACAAGCTGCTGCACGCAATGTGCCCAGGAAATGCATCTACGTCCGGAACTACAACTGTTTGAGCAGTTTGCCAAGCCGTCCCGCAAACGCCTTTTCCATAAGCAATACGTGTACAAGCGATGGGGCCTTGAAAGGGACCTAGTAAAAGTTCATTTTCTTTCACAAGATAGAAGCCGACCCAGTGCCAATGAAATGCGGCATGAAGTGCAGCACTTAAGTTAGCCATATTGGCCACCCAATCTGTTTCTGAACCGATGAGGGCTTTGAGTTGCACCTGCAATTCAGCATAGCGCGATTGGCGGTCTGTCGATTGAAAAAAAAGTTGCTCGGCCATATTGATTTGACAAATTTCACGTTTTTCATGCGCATTGCCAATCTTTTACTTTGTAAATTTCAACTATGTTAGATCGCATCTCTTTAGAAAAAGTACTTTTCCTTGATATCGAAACGGTTCCGCAGGCTTATACCTATGAGCAGCTCGACGAAACCGCTCAGAAATTATTTGAAGCAAAAAACCGTTTTCAGATCAGTCCAGAAAAATCAATCGAGCAGATTTATTCTGAGCGCGGAGGCATTCTTGCCGAATTTGGTAAAATCGTATGCATTTCTGTAGGGATGTTGCATGAAACGAGTCAAGGTAAAAGTATCCGACTCAAGTCGTTCTTCCACGAAGATGAAGAAACGCTTTTGACCCAATTCAAGCGTTTACTTGATGACCATTACAACACGCCTTACCATGTGTTGTGCGGTCATAATGCGAAAGAATTCGACATTCCATATTTATGCAGACGCATGTTGATACATGGATTAAAACTTCCAAATGTCCTTCAAATTGCAGGTAAAAAACCCTGGGAAATTAATCATATAGACACCCTTGAACTCTGGAAATTTGGTGACTACAAGTCGTTTACATCGCTTTCATTGCTTTGTCATGTATTTCAAATACCCACGCCCAAAGACGATATTTCTGGTGCCGATGTAGCGCGTGTTTACTATGAAGAACAAGACTTGACGCGAATTATGGTTTATTGTGAAAAGGATGTGGTGGCGCTCATTCAACTCTTTTTGCGTTTAAAAGGAGATTCGCTTGTGGATGAATTTAACATTCATTCGTCGAGTAATGAGGCCTAAAAAAAAATCCTGACCATAAGGCCAGGATTTTAGGTGTGAGTGATACTGGATTCGAACCAGTGACCCCTACCCTGTCAAGGTAGTGCTCTAAACCAACTGAGCTAATCACCCGGGGTGGCAAAGATACGGCTTTTTTTTCATCAACCAAGACGAATTGTTGGTAGTTTTACATCCAAATGAGTCACGATAAAATCATCTTAGGCATTGACCCCGGAACTACTGTTTTAGGTTACGGACTCATTCATGTGCAGCAAAAGCAATTAAAGTTGCTCAATTTTGGTGTCATTCAATTGCATAAACTGACCAACCATCCGGATAAACTTAAGCGCATTCTTGAACGCTTAAATGGTTTAATCGCCGAATACAAACCCGATGAAATGGCGATTGAAGCGCCTTTTTTTGGAAAAAACGTGCAGTCAATGCTCAAATTGGGGCGGGCGCAAGGTGTTGCCATAGCCGCCTCGCTTAATCATAATATTCCGTTTGAAGAATATTCGCCTCGTCGGGTAAAGCAAGCCATCACTGGAAGTGGAAGTGCCTCCAAAGAACAAGTGGCAGCCATGTTGCAACAATTGCTGCATTTTCAAGATATGCCAAAATACCTCGATGCTACAGATGGTTTGGCAGTTGCGGTTTGCCATCATTTTTCGAAAGGAATTGGCGAGCACAATAAAGCAAAAGGTGATTCTTGGACGGCATTTTTAGCCCAACATCCAGATCGATTAAAAAAATAGTTTCATGCAAACCGATCCACGCGTAGATCTTTATATTGAAAAGGCGGCCGAATTTGCGCAACCCATTTTGCGTCACCTCCGTCAAGTCCTGTTGCATGCCGATCTCGGATTGGAAGAAACCATTAAATGGAACTTCCCAAATTACACCTTTAACGGAAAAATCATTTGCTCGTATGCGGCATTCAAGAAGCACTGCGTTTTTGGATTTTGGCAAGGCGCACTTTTGACAGATCTTGATCAATTGCTTCAGACAGATCAACGTACGGCAATGGGAAATCTTGGCAAAATCACGCACATTGAGGATTTGCCGACTCAAGAAACCTTGCTGAATTACCTCACAGAAGCCATTGCACTTTCTCAGCAAGTAGTGGCTCCTAAAAAGGCAGTAGCAGCGAGCTACACCAAAACCAGCATCGATTTTCCGGACTACTTTCCAAACAAACAATTGGCAGCTGCTTTTGATGCTTTTTCGCCTTCGCACCGCAAAGAATATATTTTATGGATTGAAGGGGCGAAAACTCAAGCCACAAAACAACGTCGCTTAGAAAAAATGCATGACCAACTTGCTGAAAAGAAAACACTAAATTGGAAATACGAAAAATGAGTGCGCAAAAAATAATGGTTTTTACAGATGGTTCGTCACGAGGTAATCCGGGCCCAGGTGGTTTTGGAGCAATCCTCGCATTTGGTTCCAAAAAACTCGAGCTGAGTCAAGGATTCCGGAAAACCACCAATAACCGCATGGAGTTATTAGCGGTAATTGTAGCGCTCGAGCACATCAAAAACCGCAACTATCCTGTTGTTGTGCATTCCGATTCAAAATATGTAATCGACTCTATTACAAAACGATGGGTGTTTGGCTGGCAAAAAAAGAACTTTGCTGGTAAAAAGAACCAAGACCTTTGGATGCGCTACCTAAAACTGCATGCCGAGTTTAAACTCGAGTTTGTATGGGTAAAAGGCCATGCTGGCCATCCCGAAAACGAGCGCTGTGATCAGTTGGCCGTTGAAGCGGCAACAACGTCAGCACATCGAGTAGATTCGTGGTTTGAAGCGAATGGCGACTAAGCCAAACTACTACGGTACCAACGTTCAATTTCAGCAACAGCCATTCCTTTTCTTTTGGCCACCGCTTCGAGTTGCTCTGTCGTTATTTTTCCAAGACCAAAATACTTTGCATCAGGGTGTGCAAAATACCAACCACTCACCGAAGCAGCCGGCCACATGGCTAGGTTCTCGGTTAGCGAAACACCGGTGTGTTTTTCGGCCTCAAGAAGTTTAAAAATTCCGATTTTTTCTTGATGATCAGGGCAAGCTGGATATCCTGGAGCAGGTCGGATGCCACGGTACTTTTCCGCGATGAGCTCTTGATTTGAGAGTGTTTCAGAAGCTGCGTATCCCCAACTCTTGCTTCGAACATGTGCATGAAGGTACTCTGCAAATGCTTCGGCTAGGCGGTCAGCAAGTGCTTTTATTAAAATGGAATTGTAATCGTCGTGTTTCGCTTCGAAACGTTCGATATAGGTTTCAATGCCGATTCCTGCCGTTACGACAAATGCACCTATGTAGTCTTGAATTCCACTTTCTTTAGGTGCTATAAAATCAGCAAGCGCCAAATTGGCTTGACCTACTGCTTTTTTAGTTTGTTGCCTTAGGGTAATTTGTCGGTGCAAAAGACTACCGGTAGCGGGGTCATGGATCAAGATGTCGTCGCCTTCAGCATTGGCTAAAAACAAGCCGCTCACCCCTTTACATGTTAAGTGCTTGTCTGTTATCAGTTGAGCCAGTAGGTGTTGTGCATCTTCAAACAATCGACTGGCACTTTCGCCGACGACCGTATCGCTTAAAATGGCGGGGTATTTACCGTGTAAATCCCAGGTTTGAAAAAATGGTGTCCAGTCAATATATGGCACCAACATTTCGATGGTAGGTTCGTGGATTTCGAGCCCAAGGGTTTTGGGAATTTGAACCTGAGCTTCATCAAATTTAAGGTTCAGTTTATTGGCTTGTGCTTCAGCAAGCGAGCGCAGTTCTTTAGTTTGTTGATGCTTGCTATAGTGTTGTCGGATGGTGGCATATTCTTGCTTGATTTCGTCCTCAAAAGCCGCTTTCTTTTGACCGAGCAAACGCTCCACAACTGTAACCGAGCGCGAAGCATCTAATACATGAACCACTTGGCCATTCGGATACGCTTCTTCGATTTTAACAGCCGTATGAACTTTTGAAGTTGTTGCACCTCCGATAAGTAATGGAATGGAAAGTCCGGCACGTTGCATTTCTTTGGCAACGGTAACCATTTCATCAAGAGAAGGCGTAATTAAACCACTTAAACCGATGGCGTCTACTTTTAGATCAATTGCAGAATCGATGATTTTTTGAGCGGGCACCATAACCCCTAAATCAATGATTTCGTAATTATTGCAGGCCAAAACCACGCCCACAATATTCTTGCCGATGTCATGCACATCGCCTTTGACTGTTGCCAGTAAGACCTTGCCTGCAGCTGCTTGCTTGCCGTCTTTTTCGTCTTCAATAAAAGGCTGCAAGTAAGCGACTGCTTTTTTCATAACGCGCGCCGACTTGACCACCTGAGGTAAAAACAACTGACCACTACCAAATAAATCACCCACATGGTTCATGCCGTCCATAAGGGGGCCTTCGATGACCTGAATTGGTCGCTCGACGAGCAGGCGCGCTTCTTCGACATCGCTTTCAATAAAATCGCTAATTCCTTTGACTAAGGCATGGCTTAGGCGTTTCGAAACGGCTTGTTCGCGCCAGCTTAAATCAGCCACGGTGCTTTTTACGTCTCCGTGAACCGTTTGGGCAAATTCGAGCAAGCGTTCGGTGGCATCGGGGCGGCGGTTTAACAGCACGTCTTCTACATGTTCTAGCAGCAAGGGCTCAATTTCTGAGTAGACCTCCAACATACTTGGATTGACAATGCCCATGTCCATTCCGTGCGCAATGGCATGGAAAAGAAATGCACTGTGCATGGCCTCTCGGACTTTGTTGTTGCCCCTAAAAGAGAACGAAACGTTTGAAACCCCACCGCTTACATGGGCGCCTGGCAAATTCGTGCGAATCCAACGACAGGCATTAAAAAAATCAAGGGCATTGTTTTGGTGTGCTTCCATACCGGTAGCAACCGGAAATATATTGGGGTCAAAAATGATGTCTTCGGCCGGAAAATGGACGTTTTCTCGCAAAAGGCGGTACGAGCGTTCGCAAATCTCGATCCGTCGCTCATACGTATCGGCTTGGCCATTTTCGTCAAAAGCCATGACAATAACAGCCGCACCAAAGCGCCGAATTTCTTTGGCTTGTTGGATAAAATTGGCTTCCCCCTCTTTTAATGATATCGAATTGACGATGCCTTTTCCTTGAATGCACTTGAGCCCGGCCAAAATGATTTCCCATTTTGACGAGTCAATCATAATTGGGACCCTGGCGATATCTGGTTCGGCGGCAATTAAATTTAGGAATCGAACCATCGCTTCTTTACCATCGATGAGGCCTTCATCCATGTTGATATCGATGATTTGGGCGCCGCCTTCTACTTGTTCGCGGGCAACGGCCAACGCGGCTTCGTAATCTCCTTCTTTTATCATGCGCAAAAACGCACGTGAGCCGGTCACGTTGGTGCGTTCGCCTATATTGACAAAATTGCTATTGGGGCCAATAACCAGTGCTTCGATTCCGGATAACTTAAGCATGTTGTACGAATTTACGTGGTTCATACTTTTTAGCTACTTCGGCAATGGCACGAATATGATCGGGCGTAGTACCGCAGCAACCGCCCACAATATTGACTAAATGATCTTTTAAAAACGCTTCGATTTGGGCCGCCATTGCCGCCGGGCTTTCGTCGTAGTGGCCAAAGGCATTGGGCAAGCCCGCATTTGGATGCGCGCTAACCGCAAAGTCACTTTTGTCCGAAAGCACTTGAAGGTAAGGTCGCATTAAGTTGGCACCCAAAGCACAATTTAGTCCAATACTTAAAAGCGGCAAGTGTGAAAGTGAAATCAAAAAGGCTTCGGTTGTTTGACCGGTAAGCGTGCGCCCAGATTGATCGGTGATGGTACCTGATACCATGATAGGGACTTGCATAGCGCGTTCTTCAAATAGGGAGTCGATGGCATATAATGCGGCTTTGGCATTAAGGGTGTCAAAGATGGTTTCTACCAACAATAAATCGACACCGCCATCAAGCAAGGCAGCGACCTGTTCTTTGTAGGCAATGACGAGTTCGTCAAATGTGATGGCCCGAAAACCAGGGTCATTTACGTCGGGGGAAATGGACGCGGTTCGGTTAGTGGGGCCTATAGAACCAGCTACAAATCGAGGTTTGTCGGTAAATTCAGCAGCGACTTCTTTGGCAATTTTTGCACTTTGGTAATTGATTTGATATACTGCTTCTTGTAAATTGTAGTCGGCTTGTGCAATGGTGGTGCCCGAAAAGGTATTGGTTTCAAGGATGTCGGCCCCGGCCTCGAGGTAGGCCCGATGGATGGCTTTGATGATATCAGGACGTGTGATTGAAAGCAAATCGTTGTTTCCTTTTAACGAACCAGGATGGTCTTCAAAGGCACCTTTGCGAAAATCTTCTTCGGTAAGTTCATAGCGCTGAATCATGGTACCCATGGCTCCATCAAGCACTAAAATACGCTCTTGCAAATGCGTGTAAATGGCAGCAGTTGACATTTTAAATCAGATTTGAAAGGCGGAAACATACGTTTCAACTTATCTTTTCCTATAAATAGGATCGGATTTGGCACCTTAACTTTCGTCAGGTTGCCAAGGTTTCATTGGGCCTGTCCCTCCACCTTTCTTTATAAGTTATTGTTAGTAAAGAACTGCTGCAAAGATACAATACTTCTTCAAATTATAAAGGCAAGACATACTGATTTCCTGCTTTTGATAAAAGCTGCCCAGTAAGTTCGAGTTCAAATAAGGTGGCAGAAATGCGGTCAACAGGCTGCTTCAAAAAGGTGCTCAAGGCATCGATGGTCCAGCAAGCTTGATGCGTGAACGCATTGAAAATTTCTTGTTGAAGGGGGCTTAATGACGAGCGTTGTTGAATGGCGCTGCGTTTTTTTTCGCTGGTCCAATTAAGCGTGTCAAGTAATTGACTGCAGTCAGTGAGTAAATGGGCTTTGTGTTGTTTGATTAGCAAATGCGGCCCTTCCGAGCCCACTTCTTGGATGCTGCCCGGAAAGGCGAACACTTCTCGGTCGTAGTCATTAGCTAAATCGGCGGTAATCATCGAGCCACCTTTTAAGGGGCTTTCGGTTACCACGACGGCATCTACCAAGCCTGCAATGATGCGGTTGCGCATTGGAAAATGCATGCGTTCAGGTTTTGTACCCATTAGAAATTCGGAAAGTAAGCCGCCGTGTATGCACATTTCTGCTGCAAGTTGCCGATGAGCCGCCGGGTAAATATGGTCAAGGCCATGTCCAAGAATACCGACGGTTCGCAACTGATGCGTGAGGCAAGCACGGTGTACTTGCGCATCAATTCCGGCTGCTAGACCGCTCACGACCACCACATTTTTAGGAAGTTCGGCAACTAATTGTTCGACAAGTTTGTTGCCGTAAGCCGTATTTTTACGCGTACCTACGATGGCTAATAATTGAAGTTGATGTAGGCATTCAAATTGCCCATAATAAAAGAATAAAATGGGTGCATCTTCACAGGCGGCCAAGCGTTTTGGGTAATCAGGATCAGTAATAAAACAGACCCGAATTCCTGATTTTTCTAAATAGGGGATTTGTGATTTGGCCTTTAAAAGGGCTTGATCGCGATTGGTTTGACGTAACAGTTTTTCAGAAACACCAGTTCGCATAGAAAGCGTCGAAAAGTCAGCTTCAAAAAAGTCGGAAGGCTCTTTGAGAAGGTGTAATAAGCGACGGGCCCGAATTGGGCCAACGCCATGCAATTGGCTAAACGCAATTTTATAGAGCAGTGATTGATTTTCCATGAAAAAGTGTAGATTTAGGGCGCAAGTTAGCGCAATGTCACTGCAATGAATTCCGTAAAAACCACGCTTTTCTTCTTTTTTCTTAGCCTCACTTTTCAATTGTTTGCACAAGTTGGGAAACCGCCCCAAGACTCTATTATCAGAAAAACAAAGGAAGAAAAAGAAATTATGGTGAGTGTGGGCCGCCACGAGCAACGTCTTGAAGAAATACCGGTTTCTATTGAAGTCATTAAACCTTCCTTAATTCAAAACAAAGGGCTTTCCAACCTCGAGCAAGTGGTCAATCAAAGTCCGGGTGTTTTTACAATGGATGGCCAGGTCAGTATTCGAGGTGGGGGTGGGTATGCTTATGGTGCCGGAAGTCGTGTTTTGTTGGTTTGGAATGGCGTTCCGATGTTGTCGCCCGATGTGGGCGATGTCAAGTGGAATGCTGTACCGATGGAACACGCCGAGCAAATTGAAATCATCAAAGGCGCCTCTTCGGTATTGTATGGCTCTGGCGCTTTAAACGGAATCATTTCACTCAATGAAAAAGAAGCGCCAATTGGCGGCACTTTCAATGCCAAAGTGCAGTCGGGTGTTTACATGAATCCGGCGCGCGAAAGCTTGAAATGGTGGGAGCGTCCTCCGACCTATCAGTTGGCCGATGTCTATTTTGCCAATCGCATTGGCCGCCAAAGCTTTACTATCGGAATCAATGGTTTTGCCAATAAAGGGTATCGCGAAGGAAACGACGAGCAACGCGTTCGCATTCACGGGACCTATGCGTATTATTCGAAAAAATACCCGAGCCTTAAAATGGGCTTTTCAACCCATTACCAGTACCAAGATATGGGTGTTTTTATTTTGTGGCGCAACGATTCGATGTGTTACCAAGCACTCGAAAATACCTTAAGTCGGCAACGTGCCATCCGGGGTAGTTTTAATCCGTATTTGAAATGGGTCGATCCGAAAAAAAATGTACACAGTTTAAAAACAAGGTATTATGTCACCACGACCGGCAATACCGATAAAGTCTACGATGCCTCATTTGCACAATTGTATTATGCCGATTACCAATTTTTGAAAAAGCGAAAAGCGTATACGTTAACCTTAGGTACAACTTCAAACTTAAACCAAGTCACGAGTTACGTATTTGGCAACCACATTAGCAAGAATTTCTCACTGTATAACCAATGGGAATGGCACCAAAACAAATTCGACCTCACAGCAGGTATACGCATAGAATATTGCCGACTTGATCATGCCCAGCCGGAGACACAACTCCTCGTTTTAAACCACGTTTCACCCATTTATCCTATTGCGCGTATTGGTGCCCATTATGCGCTCAGTAAAACCAGCCATTTGCGCGCCTCTCTTGGGCAAGGCATTCGCTTTCCAGCTGTAGCCGAACGTTACGTGTCGGCAAGTGTTGGCGGCGTACGGATCTTTCAAAACCCAAACTTGCGTCCTGAAACTGGTTGGGCTGGCGAGTTGGGTTGGAAACAGTTTGTGCCAATCGGAAACTGGAAAGGAATTCTCGATATCGCCGGCTTTATCAATCAGTACAAAAACATGACCGAATTTACCTTTGGTATTTATAAACCAGATACCATGGTTACGATGCAAACAATCGATCCGAATTTGAGTAATTACCTGTTCAATTGGGTCGGATTTCAAGCTCAAAATGCCGAACGTGCGCGCATTACCGGTGTCGAATTCTCATTTTCGAGCTCCGGAAAAATTGGGCAGGTAGAAGTGCTTTCGCTCATTGGTTATACCTACATGAATCCGATTTCACTGAACATGAATCCGATTTATCGTGCTACATTTTCAGATACCACGACAAACATGCTCAAATACCGCTTTCATCATTTAGCGAAGGCAGACATTCAGCTAAACTACAAGAAATGGGGCGTTGGCGCTTCTTTGCGTTACAATTCATACATGAAAAACATCGATTTGGCGTTTGAAAAAGGGGTATTAGGTCAAGAATTATTGGTCGGAATGGACAATTACAGGGCCCTGCATCATACCGGTGTTGCGGTTGTCGATTTGCGTCTTTCATACCTGATCGAAGCGCGAATCCGCTGCAATATGGTGTTAAATAATGTGGCAAATGCAGAATATGTTTCGCGCCCTGGCGATGTGCAAGCGCCACGCAATTTTATGATCCAATTTCAGTACAATCTGTAATTTTTCGGACAGCCGTCCAACAAATATTGCTTATTTTCGGACACCTAAAGCCTATCTCATGATTCAAAAACTAGTCTTCTTTTTTAGCCTTTTTGTTTGGAGTGGTGCTAGTGCCCAAAATCTTCAAATTCAACGCATTCAGGTACTTGATCAAGCAAGTCAAGAACCCATTGCCGACGCCTATTTGCTCTTGCCAACAGATCAAAAAATCAAGGCTAAAAACGGCCAACTCCAATTAAGCACTGACAAACTTCCGCTTACAGTGCGCATCGCTGCGCCTTTTTATAAAAGTCAAACGCTAGTCATTTCAACGATTTCCCAAGAGGCACTGCTTGTGAAGTTAGAATCGCTTACACAAGACCAAAAAACAATTGTCATTTCAGCCGGGAAGCGCAAACAAGCCATTGAAGAAATCCCGGTTTCCATGGAGGTTTTGCGCCCTCAACTCATCGATAACAAAGGCATTACTGACCTCGAACAAGCAGTTGACCAAACTCCTGGGGTATTTACGATGGATGGTCAAGTGAGTATCCGTGGTGGTTCTGGATTTGCTTATGGCACGGGTAGTCGGGTTTTGCTTCTATGGAACGGCATGCCTTTACTTTCTGGTTATGCTGGTGACACCCAATGGAATGCCATCCCGATGGAACAAGCCAGTCAGGTAGAAGTGATGAAAGGAGCGGCTTCGGTTCTTTACGGAAGTGGCGCACTTAATGGGGTGATTGCGTTGGCTGAACGCGAACCGAGTACCACACCCCAAACGCGCGTAAAAATGCAAGTGGGCATGTATGGCAGTCCGGCTCGCGCCTCATTAAAATGGTGGTCAAGTCCTCCAATGAATCAACAACTTGAAGTGTATCATAGTGCGATGAAAAAACGCATGGGGTATACGCTTTCAACCAGTGGTTACCACAACGAAGGCTATCGCATCGGCGAGCCCGAAACGCGGGCGCGTTTGTCGGGCACAATTTATGTACGACCACTACTCGAAAAGCGATTAAAAATTGGTGTGGGCTATAATTATCAGGTGCAAAAAACGGGTAGTTTTTTAATTTGGCAGTCTGATTCATTGGCGTATACACCGAGTGGATACGGCGACACTACGGCAGGCGCCTCTACCTTAAGTTATAATTTCGGACAACGATTATTTATCGACCCGTACGTGAAATTTCTCGATAAAAATGACAATTTACACCAGTTCAAAACGCGGGCATATTGGGTCAAAAACGACAACCTAAGTAATGCTGCGCAAAGCAATGGCGCGGTCATTTATTATAGCGATTATACCTATCAACATAAATTTGGTCAAGGGAGTACCTTAAGTTCGGGCCTTACTGCCATCGACAATATTGTCACTTCTAATTTATTTGGCAATCACACTTCCTTGAATTTGGCCGCCTACACCCAACTCGAATACCACATTGGCAAGTTTGATTTAAGTGCCGGAATGCGTTTTGAGTATTTTAAAATGGACAAAAAAGCGCCTGATTCTTATTTTCAACTCACCAAAAAGGACTCGACTAAAATCCCTTTCTATCCGGTCATTCGAATGGGCATGCACTACGAACTTGCCAAATACACCCATCTTCGCGCCAGTTTTGGTCAAGGAATCCGCTATCCGTCAGTTGCCGAGCGATACACCCAGACTTCTGTTGGCGCGCTAAATATTTTTCCAAACCCGACCTTGCGTCCTGAAATTGGTTGGGCCGGCGAAATTGGCATCAAACAAGCCGTCAAAATTGGCGAATGGAAGGGTATGGTTGACGTGGCTTATTTCATCAATCAGTACAGCAACATGATGGAATTTTCATTCATCTATTATAACCCGATATCGCAAGCTCCTCTTAACCCGATTAATCCAAGTCCGGCCGATATTCAATTTTTAACCAGCGGACAATACAATGTCGCGGATTGGGTTGGTTTTCAAGCGCAAAATGCTGAAAAAGCCCGAATTTCAGGCCTCGATTTTTCGTTTAATTCGATGGGGAAGCTCGGCAAAGTGGAGTTGATTTCCTTGATTGGTTATACCTACATGAACCCCATTTCGCTCAATTCGAACCCGTTGTATGTAGCTAATTTTTCAGATACCAGTGCCCATATGCTCAAATACCGCTTCAAACATTTGGCGAAAGCTGACATTGAAGCCAATTACAAAGGCTTTAGTTTGGGGGCTTCTTGCCGCTATAGCAGTTTCATGAAAAACATAGACCGTGTCTTTGAAGACGACCTCGATCCGGCGGTTAATTCGACAGTTTACATTTTACCGGGGCTAAAACAGTACCGCCAAACGCACCAAAATGGCAATCTTGTTTTTGATGCACGTGTAGCTTATAAACTCAATGCTAATTACCGGCTTTCGTTTATCATGAACAATGTTTTTAATGCCGAATACAGTTCCAGACCCGGGGACATCCAGGCACCACGTAACTTTATCCTTCAAATACAAGCAACGATCTAATGAAAGTTCTCGGCATCATACCGGCACGCTATGCCTCATCTCGTTTTCCCGGAAAGCCACTCATTGACCTAAAGGGTAAAAGCATGATCCAACGCGTCTATGAAGGCGCATCAGGTTCCAAGTTTATTGACCAATTAGTAGTAGCTACCGATGACCAACGAATCGTCGAACACGTGCAGAATTTTGGAGGCATGGCCCTATTAACAGCGGATCATCACCAAAGTGGAACCGAACGCTGTGCAGAGGTGTTAGCTACTTTTCCACATTATGATCTTGTCCTCAATATTCAAGGCGATGAGCCACTCGTGGATCCGCGCCAACTCGACACCTTATTGGCTGCTTTTGATAACCCAAGTGTAAAAATTGCCACGCTAGTGAGTCCTACTGTCAGTGCTGCAGACCTCAGTAATCCCAATCGAATTAAAGTGGTGGCCAATGCCAAACAAGAAGCACTTTATTTTAGCAGAAGCGCCATCCCAAATCAACACCATGCTTCTGACGAGCAGCTTAAAAACCATTCTTTTTTACGCCATATTGGGCTGTATGCCTACCGTACAGAAACCTTACTTGAATTGGTAAAATTGGACCCAACTTCGCTTGAAAAAATTGAATCACTCGAGCAATTGCGGTGGTTGTATTATGGGTATCAACTTAAGTTGGTCGAAACCCATATCGAAACGCCAAATATTGATGTTCCCGATGATGTTGCAGAAGTACTCCGTTTTTTGTAATTCCAACTGACTTTTGTACATTTGGTCAATGTTAGTTTTTGAAGAGATCATTTGCCAATTAATCGTCCGACACAATTGTGTAATTGTGCCTGGTTTTGGTGGCTTTGTCTCCAAGCAAGTTTCTGCGCAACTTGACCTCGAAAAAGGTAGCATCAGACCGCCCTACAAGGCTTTGCTTTTTAACCCACAATTGCTTTCCGACGACGGATTATTAATTGCTGAACATGCCCGATTGAATGGCTTGTATTACCAAGAAAGCAAAGCAAATTTGCAAGTCTACGTCGATGACATCCAACGTCGTCTGCATGCCGGCGATCTCGTCCAACTTCCCAAACTTGGAACTTTTAAACGCATGCCAAACGGTCAGCTGAATTTCGAGCAAGACCGCTTTTTCAATTTATTACTGAGCTCATACGGTTTAACCGAGCTTCGCTTTATTCCGGATGTTGCGCAAGAAAGTGCTGCTGATGAAACGCCTATCGTGACGCTTCCAGCAACCAAATCTCCACTTTGGAAAGTTGCTGCCGCTGCTTGCATCTTACCAATTGCATTTTATTCGTTCTGGATTCCTACCCAAACGAATGTGCTTCAGTCAGGTTTGTTTTCGTACAAAGACTTCAATCCATTTTATGCGGCAAAGCAAAAGCATTATGCAAAATCTAAATTTCGCATTGCACCGTTAACGACCCAAGCTTCAATTGGGCTCTCAGAACAACTTGGTGCGTCTGAACCAGGCACGTTGGCTTTTTATGAATGGAATCGCAATTGTGTATTCCGAGTTCAATTGCCAAAAGCCGAAGTCGAACCAACGGCGAGCCCAGCACAAGTCCTGACGCCAACAAGCGGATTTGAGTTTGTGGTTGGGTGTTTTTCAAACGAACGCAATGCGCAAAACTTGGTCGCTCAATTAAAGCGCGATGGTTTTGCGGCACACATACTTCCTGGCGGCACGCTTATCCGCGTTAGTGCAGGAAATGCCCTTACTGAAACAGCCCTCGATGCTTTGCGCATGGCAGCTCAGCAAAGAGGTTTACAAGGTTGGATTTACAAACATTAATTGAGAAAATGAAAAAAATGATTCGCATCGTATTGTCCATTTGGATCAGTACAACTATTGCCGTAGCGCAAACAACAAATTGTGAAGGTAGCAAGTACCAATTTAAAAAAATTGTGCAGCTCGACGCCACACCCGTTCAAAGCCAAGGCCAAACAGGTACCTGCTGGTCTTTTTCAGGAACCAGTTTTTTCGAATCAGAAATCCAACGTTTGGGAGCCAAACAACAAGTCGTTTTGTCTGAAATGTACGTGGTTCGCAAGGCTTACGAACTTAAAGCTGCTAAATACATCCGCATGGATGGAAAAATCAACTTTAGTGAAGGCGGCGCTTTTCATGACATTCCATTAGTGATCCGCAATTACGGAATTGTTCCTTACGATGTGTATACAGGCTTGAATGGCGCAGAAAAGTACAACCATGCAGAAATGTTTAACCAACTAAATGCAATAGTTACTGACATCGTGGCTCGTTTGGGAGCGCCAGAAGGGGTAACCGATGACTGGAAGCAAAAATTCAATGCAACCCTTGACAATGGCATCGGAAAAGACATCAAAAGCTTCGACTACAACGGAAAAACGTATACACCTCAAAGCTATGCTGCTTCATTGGGCTTGAACATGGACAACTATGTTTCCTTGACTTCGTTTACCAATCACCCGATGTACAAAGAGTGCATGCTTGAAATTCCCGACAATTGGGCCTGGGGCAACAGTTACAACGTATCAATGGATGACCTCGTTGCTGTTACCATTGCGGCACTTAAAAATGGCTATACCCTTGCTTGGGGTGCTGATGTTTCTGAAAAAGGATTTAGCTTCAAAAATGGCCTTGCGATTGTTCCTGCGGAAGAGTCTATGATTCAGGTAGCAGGTAAAGACGACAAGCGTTTTAACGATGCGGGTGCCGAGCGCACATCCAATGCGTTTTTAGAGCCGATGAAAGAAAAAGCGATTACTCAAGAATTGCGTCAGGTGGCCTATGACAACAAAACCACTACCGACGATCACGGCATGCAAATTGTTGGCTTGTACCAAGATCAAAATGGCACCAACTACTTCTTAGTCAAAAATTCTTGGGGGACTTCGAATTATCCGAAAGGTTATTTGTACGTCTCTGAAAATTACTTCAAGTACAAAACGATCAACATCTATTTGCACAAAGATGCCATTCCGGCTAATGTTGCGTCTAAAATTCAATGGTAATTGGCATTGTAATTGTAGCAAAGAAGTGCTAAAATTTTGCTTATGAAATCAATCCTTGCACTAGGTGTAGTTCTTACTACTGCTTTACTATCATGTGGTAAGTGGCGCACTAACCATGAAAACACGGCCATCTCAAATTCAAAAGTCGAAGCGGCTTTTGATGAAATGACCAATATTTCTGATCAAGCGATTACCGGCAACCTCGTTTTTTATAAAAATGGCAACGTTATTTATAGCAAACCAGGTCAAAAACCGGTGCTTGAAAAAACAACATGTAATGTTGTCATTACAATCGACACAGTTTCTATTCCACATTCGGTAACTGTCGATTGGGGGGCAACAAATTGTGATTGCAATGATGGCAAAACACGTCGTGGTAAAATCATTACCACATTTACGGGGCCATACCTTGCTCAAGGGACAATTTTAACGCACACACCTGTCGATTATTATGTAAACGACATCCACATTGAGGGCACGAAAACGGTCGAAAATATGGGGTTAAACGCCGCCAATCAACCTTATTTCAATGTCTCGATTAACGGGGTTGCAACCTTTACTTCGGGCGAAGTATTGACGTATGTTTCATCACGTGTTCGCACCTGGACCTCCGGTTTCAACACTCCTTTTTACCGTTTTGACGATGAATATGACATTTCAGGTTCAGCCAGTGGTTCTTATGCCAGCGGCACGACATACATTGCCCAAATTACTTCACCAGTTCACATTAAAATTGGGTGTGGATTTCCGGTCAGTGGGAGCGTTGAATTAACGCCTTCTGGTTTGCCTACCCGTTATATAGACTACGGAAGCGGCACCTGTGACTACACGTTTACTGTTACTGTAAATGGCCACGTTTACACGTTTAATTAAGTAAAATTGAACAAAGTGTCATCTGAACACTTATGTCATTTAATTGTTACTTTTGTCGTATAGTTCTAAAAAGTAAAAAGATGAAAACGGTAGGTGTCAATGGCTTTGGTCGTATAGGACGTTGCTTCACGCGCTTTGCATTAATGGATCCTGAAATTTCAGTGGCGTTAGTCAACGATTTAGCGGACATCGCAACACTCGCTCATCTTTTAAAATACGATAGTGTCCATGGGGTTTTTCCGCTTCAGTTTCAGATTGAAGGATCAAGTTTGGTTTTCGAGAACGGCAAAAAAATCACGTTTTGTTCCCAAAAAGATCCTGCTCAAATCCAATGGGCGAACTACGGAGTCGAAACGGTGATTGAATCTACCGGATTGTTTCTGACTCGTGAAAGTGCTTCTCAACATTTAATTGGGGGTGCAAAACGCGTAATCATTAGTGCGCCAGCCAATGACGAAACGATACCATCACTTGTAATGGGGGTCAATGATCAACAAATCGATTGGTCCGATCCCATTCTTTCAAATGCATCTTGTACAACAAACAATGCAGCACCAATGGTCAAGGTATTGAACGAACTGGTTTCGATTGATGTGGCTTATATTTCAACGGTTCACAGTTACACCTCTGACCAACGCTTACACGATGCGCCGCACAAAGATTTGCGCCGTGCACGTGCCGCAGCAAACTCGATTATCCCGACTTCTACCGGTGCGGCAAAAGCGATTACGCGCATATTCCCAGCGCTTAAGGGTAAAATTACTGGCGGAAGTTTTCGTGTTCCGGTTTGTGATGGCTCGATTACAGAAATGACCATTGTCACTTCGTCTGCAGTGACGACCGAACAAATCAATGCCGCAATGAAAGCAGCAGCAGCGGGTCCGTTAAAAGGGATTATGTACTATACCGAAGACCCAATTGTTTCAGTAGATGTCATCGGAAATACACACAGTGTGGTCTTTGATGCCCAACTTACAACCGTCTTTAATGGATTAATTAAAGTAGCCGGTTGGTACGACAACGAAATGGGCTATTCAAAGCGCCTTACGGACGTAGTCAAACACGCTTAATCTTCTAGCGCAGCTACCCCAGGCAAGATTTTTCCTTCGAAATATTCTAATAAAGCACCACCTCCTGTACTTACATAGCTAACCTGTTCGCTAACGCCAAATTGTTGGACAGCAGCAGCGCTGTCACCACCTCCAATTAGGCTAAAAGCGCCTTTTTGCGTGGCATTTGCCACGGACATGGCAATTGCTTTGGTTCCAGCTTCAAAAGCAGGCATTTCAAACACGCCCATTGGGCCATTCCATAAAATCGTTTGGCTTTGTTCGAGAACCTCGCTAAATGCAGCAATGGCTTTCGGGCCAATATCGAGTCCCATCCAATCAGAAGCAATGGAACTGGAATCGGCAATACAGGTTTGTGCATCAGCTGCAAAGCGATCGGCACAAATGGAGTCTTGAGGCAAATGAATCTGGACGCCTTTAGCTTTTGCCTTCTTCAATATTTCGCGGCAGGTTTCGAGTCGGTCTTCTTCGCATAAAGAGGCGCCAATTTGACCACCCATTGCGTTGAAAAAGGTATAAGCCATGCCACCACCAATGAGAATATGATCGGCAATTTGGAGTAAGTTCTCTACAATCAATACTTTGTCTGAAACTTTGGCGCCACCCACAATGGCAGTAAATGGTTTACGGGCATCGCTGAGTACTTTTCGGGCATTGTCAAGTTCGGCTTGCATTAAAAAGCCACTCATTTTCGCATTCGGAAAAGACAGCGCAATTTGAGTCGTGCTGGCATGCGCCCGGTGAGCTGCTCCAAATGCGTCGTTTACATAACAGTCACCATGTTTTGCAAGTTGTTGTGCAAATGCAAGGTCTCCGGCTGTTTCTTCTTTGTAAAAGCGCACGTTTTCTAAAAGCAATACTTCGCCTGCGTTGAGCTGTTGGCTTTTTTCAAATGCCTCGAAGCCTATACAATCTGGAGCAAATTGAACAGGTTTCCCGATAAGTTCGGACACTTTTGCTTGGATTTGCACCAAAGAAAAAGCCGCTTCAGGTCCGTTTTTTGGCCGTCCGAAATGCGATAGCAACACCACACTTCCGCCTTTTGATAAAATGTGTTGAATGGTCGGAAGAGCTGCGCGAATGCGTTTGTCGTCAGAAACCGCCCCTGTATTTTTGTCGAGTGGAACATTGAAATCGACACGTACGAGCGCGCGTTTGTTGGTAAAGTCAAAAGATTGAATGTGTGTCATGGGGCTGTTGTTGATGGGAAATAATTAAATAGATTTTTGAACGATGGTGGCACTTGCTTGTGCACTTGGCATAATCGTAAGGTCTGCAATGCTTACATGTGCAGGTCGTGTCACGACAAATGCGACGGCATCTGCAATGTCTTGAGCACTTAAGGGGTCGTAGCCTTCATATACTGAAGCCGAGGTTTGTTGATCGCCTTTAAAACGCACCAACGAAAATTCGGTTTCAGCGGCGCCCGGCGCAATATTACAAACCCGAATTCCGTACGGATTTAAATCGATGCGCATGGCCCGTGAAAGCGCATCAACGGCATGTTTACTTGCGCAATACACATTGCCTCCTGGATACACTTCTTTTCCGGCAATGGAAGCCATATTGATGAGGTGAGCACCCTGGTGTTTTTGAAGCAATGGGATGACTGCCTTGCTCATATACAGCAAGCCTTTGACATTCGTATCGATCATGCGATTCCAGTCGTCGGTAAGGCCGCTCTCAATAGGACCTCTTCCTACCGCGAGTCCGGCATTGTTTACTAAAATGTAAATGTTAGAAGCAATTTCAGCAGGGAGCGCTGCGATGCATGAATGCACAGCCATTTCGTCTCTGACATCGAGGGTTGCAACATAAACGGGTGTTTGGGTGAGTTCCTTTTTTAAGGCATCTAAACGCTCGGTGCGTCGGGCAATAAGGACCAACCCATAGCCGAGGGCTGAAAGTTCTTTTGCAATGGCAGCACCAAATCCGGAACTTGCTCCTGTAATGATTGCATATTTCATACTGCAAAATTGACAAAAAAAACGCAGTTGCTTGTCAAAATGTCAGCATTTTGAGGCTGGCATTTTTATTGAGAGAGCGCTGTTGTCAAAATTAAAAACCAATGAAAACAGGACAAATTCATGTACAAACGGAAAACATCTTTCCGATTATTAAAAAGTTTCTTTATTCCGATCACGAAATCTTTTTACGTGAGCTGGTCTCTAACGCTGTTGATGCTTCGCAAAAACTGCATGTATTAGCCAAAAGCGGCGAATATGCGGGCGAGGTAGGTGAATTACAAGTTGATGTTTTACTAGATGCCGCTGCCAAAACACTTACTATTCGCGATCGTGGAATTGGAATGACAGCCGAAGAAATTGATAAGTACATCAATCAAATTGCGTTTTCAGGTGCTGAAGAGTTTGTCGAAAAATACAAAGGAAAAGAGGGTGCTGAGCAAATCATCGGGCATTTTGGTTTGGGCTTTTATTCGGCATTCATGGTGGCCGAAAAAGTACAAATCCGGACACTCGCACGTTACGAAGGCGCGCAGGCCGTGCAATGGGAAAGCAATGGCTCTCCTGAATACACGCTCACTGAAATCGAAAAAACAGACCGTGGTACCGACATCGTTTTGTTTATCAATGAAGAATCTGCAGAATTTTTAGAAAAAGCACGCATTCAAGGCATTCTCGACAAGTATTGTAAGTTCTTGCCTATTCCGGTGGTATTTGGCACCAAAACCGACTACATTGATTCGCCTGAAGGAGAGAAAGACGAAAACGGAAAACTAAAACGCGTTTCTATTGAGGTCCCAAACCAAGTCAATAATCCAAGCCCGGCCTGGACAAAAGCACCAGTCGATCTGAATCAAGACGATTACGACCAGTTTTACCGAGAGCTGTACCCCATGACTTTTGAGCAGCCGCTCTTTCACATTCATTTAAATGTCGATTATCCGTTCAATTTAACTGGGATTTTGTATTTCCCGAAAATCAAGGAAAATGTAGAGGTTCAGCGCAATAAAATCAATTTATATTGCAATCAAGTATTTATTACTGACAGTGTTGCTGAAATTGTACCTGAATTCTTAACCTTATTGCATGGTGTCATTGATTCGCCAGACATTCCGTTAAATGTATCGCGTTCCTATTTGCAAAGTGACGGAAACGTCAAAAAAATATCCGCGCACATCACTAAAAAAGTTGCTGATAAGTTGGCCGAAATGTTCAAAAAAGACCGTGCTGATTTTGAAGCCAAATGGCCAGATTTACAAGTGTTTGTACAATACGGGATGTTGTCCGAAGAGAAGTTTGCAGAAAAAGCAAAAGACTTCAGTTTGTTTCAAACCACTGCGGGCACTTTTGCGACAGTCCAAGAACACATCGACGCCGTCAAAGCACTTCAGACGAACAAAGACAATAAAACAGTCTTGCTTTATACCAACGATGCTGAGGCGCAATATGCGTTTGTTAAAAAAGCAACAGAGCGCGGTTATCAAGTCTTGCAACTAGACGGTCCTTTGGCACCGCACTGGATTTCTAAGCTCGAACAAAGTTACGAGAACATCAGTTTTGCGCGCGTCGATGCCGATAGCCTCGATAAATTGATTCAGAAAACGGAAGAGTTGCCTTCCAAATTAACTAAAGACGACGAAGAAAAGCTCAAGCCGCTTTTTGAAACGAATGTCAACAAAGAAAAATTTACGGTGCAGTTCGAAAGCATGAGTGAAGACGAAGCCCCGATTATCATTACACAACCTGAGTTTATTCGTCGAATGATGGAGCAACAAAAATTAGGTGGCGGTGGCGGTTTCTATGGCGCGTTTCCAGAAATGTATACCCTTAGTATCAATGCCAATCACCCGACAATCGGAGCCTTACTTCAAAAAGAAAGTGCCCAACAAGAAGTGGTCGTGAAGCAACTGCTCGATTTAGCCATGTTGGCTCAAGGTATGTTAAAAGGCGAGGCACTTGATCAATTCATCCAGCGCAACATCGCGCATATTGCTTAATTGTGTAGCTTTGAGCTGCATTTAAAGAAGTATTTTGTACAAGTGGATTTTGGCCGTTGGGGCCCTCGTTATTACAAGAAAAATAGGATTGGCCTTTTTGGGTTTTGCCATCGGCTCGCTCATCGACCAATACCAACAAGGAACTAAAAACGGATCCGGTTCTGGTCAAGGAGGCCAGGGTCAGGATCCGTTTGAATTTTACCGTCGTCAGAGTTCGCTTTACGATGTACCCACTATGTTGATGGCACTCTCTGCTGCGGTCATGAAGGCCGATGGCAAGGTGTTGAAAATCGAACTCGATTACGTCAAGCGTTTCTTTGCTGCGCAATTCGGCAATCAATTTTCGGCCACGCACTTGCAAACACTCAAGCACTTTCTCGACTCCGGCAACATTCCGCTTCAAGAAATCTGTCATGACATACGCAATCGCATGACCACAGAAGTGCGTGTGCAATTGGTCCATTACTTATTTGGGATTGCTAAATCGGACGGAGATGTTGGCACTGCTGAATACAATGTGATTAGTCGCATCGCCACCATGTTGGGCATCCCAGCTGTCGAATTTGAAAGCGTCAAAAACATGTTCTACCGCAATGTAAATTCCGATTACAAAATCCTCGGTATTGAAGAAACGGCAACAGACGACGAAGTCAAAAAGGCGTATCGCAAAATGGCTGTCGCGCATCATCCCGATAAAGTGGCTCACCTCGGTGAAGAATATTTAAAAGGCGCCAAAGATAAATTTCAACGCATTCAAGATGCCTATGAAGCCATCAAGAAGCGTCGGGGCATGAAATAACAGCCATGACTTACACAGAAGCATACGAAGAACTGCAGCAAATTGTGCGTCGCATGGAAAGCGGCGAAGTAAGTGTCGACGCATTGGCCGAACACGTCAAGCGTGCGACAGAATTAGTCAAGGTGTGTAAAGCCAAATTGCACCAAACCGAACAAGATGTTCAGAAAATTCTTGACGATTTGAGCCCAGAAGCGCCTCAGGCCGCGACCGAATAATTACCTTTGTACAAAGTTACTTATGTCAGATAATCGATACCAACAACGCGGCGTTTCTGCCGGCAAAGAAGACGTACACCGTGCGATTGAAAAATTAGACAAAGGTCTTTTTCCGAAAGCCTTCTGTAAAATCGTTCCTGATACCCTAAGCAATGACCCCGCATACTGTATTGTCATGCATGCCGACGGCGCAGGGACCAAATCATCGTTGGCATATGCGTATTGGAAAAAAACCGGTGATATCTCTGTCTGGAGGGGCATTGCACAAGATGCACTCATCATGAACATCGACGATTTGCTGTGTGTCGGTGCAACCGGCCCTATTTTGCTTTCAAGTACAATAGGCCGCAACAAATTACTGATACCTGGTGAAGTCATTGCAGAAATCATTAATGGCACCGAAGACTTGCTTGCCGAATTGCGCACACACGGTATTGATATTCATTCTACTGGCGGCGAAACGGCCGATGTAGGCGATTTAGTACGCACCATTATAGTCGATTCTACGGTTGTTTGTCGCATGAAGCGTTCAGACGTCATTTCCAATCATACCATTCAAGCAGGTGATGTAATTGTTGGCTTGGCTTCATTTGGTCAAGCAAGCTATGAAGACAGCTACAATGGCGGAATGGGCTCTAACGGGCTTACCAGTGCCCGCCACGACGTCTTTCACCATTCGTTAGCCAACGAATTTCCTGAAACATATGACAGCTCTTTGCCAAAAGACTTGGTCTATAGTGGTTCCAAAAAACTAACTGACGCCGTCGAAGGTTCGCCCATCGATGCCGGCAAATTGGTGTTGTCGCCAACCCGCACCTATGCCCCAATCATCAAAGCCATTTTAGAAGCGCATCGTTCGCATATTCACGGAATGGTTCATTGTTCTGGCGGGGCACAAACGAAGGTGCTACACTTCATTGATAACCTGCATGTCATCAAAGATCAACTTTTTCCGACACCACCATTATTTAGCATGATCCAGGCCGAATCCCAAACTCCTTGGCAAGAAATGTACAAGGTATTTAACATGGGGCATCGCATGGAAATCTATGTACCTCAAGAACTTGCAACTTCCATTATTCATATCTCCGAACAGTTTGGAGTGGCAGCACAAGTGATTGGCCGGGTCGAAGCTTTTGAAGGTAAAAAGGTGAGTATCAGTAGTGCTCACGGAAATTTTAGCTACCAAGGATAAATTTTTTCAAAAAAAGCTTTTAAAAACCGAATGTTTTCGTACTTTTGCCATCCGTTCATTGAACAATGGTGGGATGGGTGAGAGGCTGAAACCAACAGTTTGCTAAACTGTCGTACGGGTAACTGTACCGCGGGTTCGAATCCCGCTCCCACCGCACCAAGTTCAATAACTCCCGGGGCGTAGCGTAGTCCGGTCATCGCGCCTGGTTTGGGACCAGGAGGTCGCAGGTTCGAATCCTGCCGCCCCGACAAGGGGGATGAGCAATCATCCCCATGAGCAATCATCCCCCTTTTTTATTAAACAACCCCGACCACTTGGTCCCGTAGCTCAGCTGGATAGAGCAACTGCCTTCTAAGCAGTAGGCCACAGGTTCGAATCCTGTCGGGATCACAAAAATCTAAAGCCTTGTCTGGAAAGACAAGGCTTTTTTGTTTTCTTACCTCACCAACAACTCTTCCAAAACACCTTTACAAATTAGTACTTCATCAGCGGAAAGTTGGCCGATTTTCTTGTTAATCCTTGACTTGTCTATTGTTCGAATTTGGTCAAGAACGAGCCAGCCAAATGGCTTTACACTTTTAATACGGAGGCGTGTTGGGTAAGGTTTAGAGGTGCTTGTAATAGGGGCAATAATAATGGTTTGTAAATTTTGATTGAGTTCTTTTGGTGAAAGAATTGCACATGGACGCGTCTTTTTAATTTCGCTGCCAGTTGTTGGGTCTAGGTTTACCAGAACGATATCATATTGTTGCGGTTTCATTCTTCAACTATTTCGTCAGGGAAAATGTCGTCAATGAGTAGGCGATCATCACCATTGGCATGCATTTGTGCAAAGGCCTCACTCCAACCCTCTCTAATTTTTCTAATGGGTTTAAGTATAATGTGTTGATCTTGAAGCTGTAGTTCCATTTCTTCTTGAATTTTATATTTTTCTAAAATAACCTTCGGGAGCCTCAAGCCTTTAGAGTTACCGATTTGAATAATTGGAATGCGCATTTAAAAGTAATTACAATGTAATTACAAATATATGCAAAATTGAATCCATCCAAAAGTAAATTCAATT
>JBDLQL010000034.1:0-23003 GCA_039800565.1 Bacteroidota bacterium
AATTGACCACTTAAATGCCCGACAGTATCTTGCCAAAGGATGCTGCCTGCATCGTTCATTTTTAACACAAAACCTTTGGTTGCACTTGAGTCCGAAACATACCATTCTCCACCAACTACAAACAAACTGTCTTGGGTTCTTAAGATACTATAAGCACGATCGTCACCTGCTGTTCCAAACGTTTTTGTCCAGATTGTGTCGCCATTTTTATCGTAACGGATCATCAAAACATCTGCGGAACCACCGCCAAGCGCTTGCCGTTCGCCAACAACTACCAAACCGGTATCTTTGGTCATGACGCCGTCATAGATGCGTTCCCAACTTTCGCTAGAAATGGTTTTAATCCATTGTTGGTTTCCCGCTAAATCGGTATAAATCAGCATCGGATCGAGATTACCTTGATTCCAGGATGCACTACAACCCATTAAATAATACCCCATACCTGGTCGTAAAGCGACGCGTTTGATTTCTTCGCTTTCTGGACCACCATATTGCTGACTCCAGGTATAATTCCCTTGTTTGTCTAATTTTAATAAAAAACCCTGACTGTTGTTATCCCAACTTCCTGAACTACCACAGGCTACAAAAGAGCTATCGGCTAATTGAAGCACATCTTCGCCTTGATCGTAACCTGTACCCGAATACAGCTTATAAAAACGTTGTTGCCCAAAAAGAACACTACTAGTAAGCAACAAAAAAAGAGAAACTAAAATCCGCATTTGAGATGAGCATAAAGTGAAGCACCATTGTGCATAAGGGCATTATCGGTATGTAAACCTAATGACCATTGCTTGAATTGAAGTTGGCTATAAGCCTGTAAGCGCAAGCCCCCAAAACCACCATAAGAAGCCCCAATGCCTAGATGAAATCCGTTTGCCATGCGCGTATCCAGCCCGGCATAAATACATGGAATATACGTCGAGCGCAAGTACATTTTAGCGCCATAATAAGCTTGCAATCGCTGGGGCATTTTTGGATCAATTGTTTTCGAAAATTGCATCATCCCTGGAAGTAAAACCCATCCACTTGTGTGCTTCGAATGAATACCAAGGCTATCGAGTAAAGAAGTCAGGAGTGCCGTTGGGCCTTGCGCAGAAAATTGCTGTAACGAGAAACCCGTATACAGCAACGATGAGTCAACTTGATAGCTTTGCATTGGCTGAAAACTCTTGGCAACACCAATGTTTTGAAGCACAATTTGAAAAGGCAATTGGCGCTCTTCATCAGCAGAAACAAAACGGTAATCGAGGTCGATCGCAAATCCGACGCCAGTAAACAAAGACATTTTACTGGTTCTGACATGGGCATTGACATCAAGACTGATGCTATCAATTAAAGGATCCTGATAAATGCTTCCACCGTAAATGGTGCCGTAACTATCGGCATGCAAGGCCACAAGGTTGAAGCAAATGGTAGACCCTAATGAGTCTATCACTCGGCCAATTCCGAGTTTTGAAAAGCTAGTCGACTGAAACTTAGTGCCCGACAATAGCGCTGTATCGGCCATATAGGAAGCGTTGCCTAGGAATGTCAATCCGAAGGCATCTTTCGAAAAATTGATCCCGGTATAATTGTAAATCCCGCCTTGGATCAGGTACTGATTGGGCAAAGTCAGGCGCAAACTACTCTCAAGGTTCATGCCCCAGAAATTTCGGGAATGAAGTTGGGACAGACTTTTTGCAGTAATCAATGAATCGATATGGCCACCGTAAAAGAAGGCATCGGTAAGGTGCCGGTCAATTCCGGAACTGTTATAACTTAAGTTGCTTTTCCAGTCTAACTGATACCTTGCATTTGAATCTTGAGCCTGAAAAGCGTGCGCAAAACAGAGCAACCAAATAAGAGCGAGATTTTTCATTTATAGAACAAGTTGAGTTTTCGCTTTTAAACGCAATTTGACCGCCAGAAATGCATGCGCAGGAATACTTTTAGCACTGGAAATACCAGTAGCTGGGTCAGGTGTATCGAAAATGGCTTCAACTACCACCTGATCGAGCTGATCCAATTGCGAAACCAACGATTCAGGAAGTTCAAATACAAGCGTTGACTTTTTCTTCTTTAGCCCATCGACCGGATCAAGTGTTCCCATTTCTGAACTAGAAATCGGACTGCTTGCCACCACTGACTCGAGGACCTGGCCATTGCTAATAAAATGCAAATTGACTTGACACGACAATGGAAATGCGTTTAAG
The DNA here is from genome assembly GCA_039800565.1 of Bacteroidota bacterium. Lineage (GTDB taxonomy): Bacteria > Bacteroidota > Bacteroidia > Flavobacteriales_D > Crocinitomicaceae > UBA952. Next base: position 2,193 of record JBDLQL010000034.1, read on the forward strand.
GCCTCTACAATCACATCGGCATTCACCACATGTGTTTTGGACGAAGATTGATGCAAATCAATTGCAAATGTGTCACGAAGCGTCAGTGCATCGGCGGTCAATTGCATCGGAAGCTGAGCTGCTGCTTTGATCCGAATCCGACTATTTGGAAAAGCTTCATCGTTTCCTTGAGAAATATTGCCCCAAGGATTGAGTTGCAATTCGTAAGACAATTGCTGCTGCGCCCCTAAATTTTCGAGGTAGGCCTCGATGTTGCTAGTTGCACTTGTAAAATTTAAGACATGCGAATTGGCTTGCAACGTATTCCAACTACCTGTGGCCGGCGATATGTAAAAACTTGGTCCAATTTCAGGAGCCGTCAATGACACTGTTTGGAGTTGGTTGTTCGTGTTTTTTAAATAGTCAATGCGGCCACGAACAGGAACTTTGAAGCCGTTTTCGAGACTTAATTGTAAATTCACATTGGAAAGATCGAGCTGACCTGAATTGATTTTTGAAAGAAACCCGACTGAAAAATTGGCTTGATCATAAAGTGTTTGATTTCCGAAATAACCCAGTGCATAATCTAACTTTAATTGACTAAAAGTCGCCTGAAAGACGAACGTGTTTGAAGTCGAGATGGACACGGATGGCCCAGTTGGGTCTGTTTGAATGGCTAATTGCGATTGCAACACATTGTATTCGAGTCCCTGAGCACCTCGAAGGTCAATGGTGTAATTGCTTAAATCAAGCCATTCTTCTTGCGTACTTAATGCGCCTACCGCGTAGGATTGCGTAAAAACAACATTATTTTGTGTGACTCCAGGTAGTTTTACAGTAAAAATAACAGTGGTAGCCAACGGGTTAGTTACTTTCACTTTAATCTTTCCTTCAGATACATGGATTTTTTTGAGTTCAATGTCTTGTAGCTCCAACAGATGCGGCTCTACATTATTGACAAAGGTGGTACCCGGGCTGACATTTGAAAGTGAAAGTACCGGATGGTAGGTTTGAGAAACCGTGGTATCTGGTAGTTTAATAAGTTCACTAAGCCCTAAATCGAGCAAGGTGCGTTCTAAATCAATTTCGAGGTTACTCCCATTAATGGCAAGTGTGGAGTCATTTACCCAGGCATCGAGACTGAGTGTATCGTGAACAAATGGTGCCTGAAAGGTGGCATCCCAAGAAGTCGCTTCTTTTGTGCACGAACTTACGAGCAATAGGAAACTAACTGAAAGTAGGAGGACATTTTTCATATTAGACACGTTCGATGATGGCCGCATAACCCTGGCCCACTCCGATACACATCGTCACAAGCGCATAGCGTTTTTGCGTTTTTTGCAAGTGTCGGGCAGCTGTCAGTAACAAACGTGCACCAGACATTCCGAGCGGATGCCCCATTGAAATGGCACCACCGTTCGGATTGATGCGCGGATCGCGATCATCGAGTCCCAAGGCACGAGTACATGCCAACACTTGAGCTGCAAAGGCTTCGTTTAATTCGATCCAATCAATTTGGTCGAGTGTCAGACCGGCGCGTTCGAGCGCTTTTAAGGTCGCAGGAACAGGTCCAATACCCATGGTGCGAGGCTCTACCCCAGCAACTGCTGCCGAAACGAAACGCGCCATTGGCTTAAACCCGTGCGTTCTGACACCTGTTTCATTGGCCAACAACAACGCAGCGGCACCATCGTTGAGCCCCGAGGCATTACCAGCGGTAACCGAACCGTCTTTTTTAAATGCCGGACGCAAGGCCGACAAGCTCTCGATTGTAGTATCTGGACGTGCAAATTCGTCTTTTGAAAACAAAATGGGATCTCCTTTTTTACGAGGGATAGCAACCGGAATAAGCTCACCATCAAAATAACCTGCTGCTTGTGCTGCCGCTGTTTTTTGTTGGCTCCAGGCTGCAAAGGCATCTTGATCTTGGCGACTGATTTGGTATTTTTCTGCCAAATTTTCGGCAGTCATGCCCATACTATCGACACCGTAAAGCGCCTCCATTTGTGGGTTGATAAAGCGCCAACCAAACGAAGAATCGAATAATTGGGCATCGCGACCAAACGCTGTACTTGTTTTGGACATCACCCATGGCCCACGCGTCATGTGCTCGACTCCGCCAGCAACATAGACATCGCCATCGCTGGCTGCTAGCGCACGAAAAGCATTAACGGCAGCTGCCAAACCAGAAGCACACAAACGATTGACCGTTTCGCCGGCAACCTCGATCGGATAGCCTGCAAGTAAGGAAGCCATACGAGCCACATTTCGATTGTCTTCGCCAGCCTGATTGGCACAACCAAGCAGTACATCTTCAATGTGTTTGGCATCGAAATCCGGATGGCGCTCCAACAAGCCTTTTAATGCAATTGCGGCGAGGTCATCGGCTCGAACAGGTGCCAAACTTCCGCCAAAATTTCCGATTGGGGTACGCACCCCATCAATTAAAAATACTGCTTCAGACATATCCATTTTTTAGTCCTTCAAAGATAAACTAAAAATTTTCTTTATGTTCGCAATCGTGAACTCAAGTCATTGCCCTATTTGCGATCATTCAGAAATTCAATTTCTCTACGATCAGACGCTTTGCAAATGCCCTTCATGCACACATGTATGGGCCAATATGCAACTCGATCAAGAAGCCCTCAAACGTATATACGCCGAAAATTATTTTAAAGGGGAAGAATATGCCGATTATTTGGCCGATCGTTTGATCTTGCAACACAACTTCAATAAACGGCTCAATCACATCCAACGACTCAAACCCACACTTTCACACGTCCTCGAAATTGGCTGTGCTTACGGTTTTTTTGCGGAGGTACTATTGCGTAAAAAACCGGATGCGCACTACAACGGCTACGACATTTCATCCGATGCCATTGCTTATGCCAATCAGCATTACGGAGCTCATTTTAGCGATCAGAATTTTCTAGATTCCGCATCAGAATCTGAAAAATACAGTGACTGCTTTATGTGGGACGTCATTGAACACCTGGCAGATCCGAGCGCTTTTATTCAAAAAATTGCCCAAGAAAGTACCGGCAATGCGCGTATATACTTAACCACAGGAGATATTGGGTCTTGGCTTGCGAGAAAACAAGGCCCCAACTGGCGCATGATCCATCCGCCTTCGCACTTGCATTATTTTACGCGACAGTCGATGGGAAAACTCCTTGAAAAAGCGGGCTACCAAATCGAACAAATTAGCTATCCGCCAGTCAGTCGATCGCTGAGAGTGATTTATTACTCCTTATTTTTACTCAATAAAAAAGCATCCCGTTTGCATCAATGGATCTACAAGTGCATTCCTGAACGCGCTGCTATACGCATCAATACCCGCGATATCTTTTTTATCGTGGCTAAAAAAATGACCCCATGAGTTATCAAAAAGTAAGTCAAAACGACTTGATTTTTTTTCAAGAACTCCTCGGAAACGATTGCCTGACGGATCTCGAAACGCGAGAAACCTACAATCACGACCACACCGAAGACTTGCACTACACCCCAGAAGTCGTGTTAAAACCAAGTAGCACCCAGCAAGTTGCTGACATCTTGCGCTATTGCAATGATCGCAACATTGCCGTGACGCCTTGCGGGGCAAGAACCGGACTGAGTGGCGGCATGCTTCCTATTTTTGGCGGCGTCTTGCTGTCAATGGAAAAATTCAATCGCATCCTTTCGATTGACGAGCAAAACCACCAAGTTTGCACCGAGCCCGGTGTGATCACAGAAGTTTTGCAACAAACTGTTCGGGAAAAAGGACTTTTTTACCCACCAGACCCAGCAAGTAAAGGCTCGTGTTTTATTGGCGGAAATGTTTCTGAAAATTCAGGCGGCCCAAAAGCCGTGAAATACGGCGTAACCAATGAATACGTACTCAATCTAGAAGTCGTCTTACCGAATGGCGAAATCATCTGGACGGGGGCCAATGTCTTGAAAAATGCAACCGGCTATAACCTCACTCAATTAGTAGTTGGCTCGGAAGGTACGCTCGGAGTAATTACAAAAATTGTACTAAAACTTTTGCCACATCCGACCCAAGATTTGTTGTTACTGGTGCCATTTTACGATGCCCAAAAAGCGTGCGAAGCGGTGGCGGCTATTTTTAAAGCAGGTATTACCCCAAGCGGGCTCGAATTTATGGAACGTGATGCCCTGCTTTGGTCACAAGCCTTTTCACAAGACTATTCCATAAATGTTTCTGAAAATCATGCGGCCCATTTGTTGATTGAATTGGATGGCTTTGATGCCGATGAATTGATGAAGGATTGCGAACGCATCTTAGCAGTCCTTGAAAGCTTTGAAACAGACGAAATTTTATTTGCAGAATCAGAGGCCCAAAAAAACACCCTCTGGAGCTTGCGACGCAAGGTAGGCGAAGCCGTAAAAGTGCAATCGGTCTATAAAGAAGAAGACACCGTTGTGCCACGCTATGCCCTACCCGAATTACTCGGACATGTCAAGCGAATTGGTGCCAAATACGGTTTTCAATCGGTTTGTTACGGACACGCTGGCGACGGCAACTTGCATGTCAATATCATCAAAGGTGAGTTATCCGATCAGGTCTGGAATGAAGAACTACCGAAAGCCATCCGGGAATTGTTTACTGAAGTGGTGAGGCTGGGCGGCACGCTATCGGGCGAACACGGCATCGGCTTGGTTCAAAAACCCTACATGGACATCGCATTTAGTGATGTCAGCATCGAACTCATGCGTGGCATAAAAGGAGTTTTTGACCCTAAAAACACTTTGAATCCGGGAAAAATTTTTTAATGCATTGAATGCAGTGACCGGCTGTATAAAAAGACCCATAAGCCACTATAAAGCAAGCCTACAATCGTAAGAATGGTCGGGATGTCTTGAATCGGATTGAGTAAATACGGGATGCACACTGTCCCTAAACTGTACACAATGTAAAAATGAAAACCCAGTTTGCGTTGGCGATACATCAAGATGACACCGGTTAAACCAAGGACCATCACCAAGAAATTGAGGCTATTGTAAACTTGAAAGTGGCGAAACATGCTGAGTGTTACTTTTTCCATTTGATCAACGACACCAACAAAAGAATCGGCATGGGCATCAAGGAGTTGTTCGCGCATCGTTGCAAAATCTAGGCGCGCATCTTTAATGGTTTTTGCATCTACTTTTTGACCAAGCATTCCGGGAATAGAACCCATTGTGCTGATTCCGAGGTTAATGCTTGAGAGGATGACAAGAACAATTAAAAATTTAGAGCGGCCTGAGGCCTCTGGAGCTTGATCTTCGTTAAACATGGTTCATTTTTTCTTGAATGAAAGCGACTGCTGCATGCATGTCGGCAGCTAAATAGCGGTCTTGATCGAGCGCTGGTACTAATTTTCTGAATTCGGCATGAAGTGCCTCGACGCCTGTCGATGATTTTAAAGGGCGACGAAACTCTAAACCTTGGGCCGCATGAATGAGTTCAATACCCAAGATTTTTTGACAATTATCGAGGACGCGATGCAATTTGGTCGCGGCATTAGCCCCCATGCTCACGTGATCTTCCTGCCCATTGCTACTATCGATCGAATCGACCGATGCAGGGGAGCACAATTGTTTGTTTTGACTGACGATAGAAGCGGCGGTGTATTGCGTAATCATGAGGCCTGAGTTGAGCCCCGGATTTTTCACTAAAAAAGCTGGCAACGCGCGGGTTCCTGAAATAAGCTTGTACGTACGTCGTTCCGAAATACTGCCCATTTCAGCCATCGCAATGCACAAGAAATCGAGTGCGAGTGCAAGGGGTTGTCCATGGAAATTACCCGCTGAAACCACTTGGTCGTCGGCTTCAAAAATAGTTGGGTTGTCGGTTACGGCATTGATTTCGCGTTCGACAACTTGCTTTGCGTAGTGCAAGGCATCGGTACTGGCGCCATGAACTTGCGGAATGCAACGGAACGAATACGGATCTTGCACATGCGCTTTTAGTTGTTGGGCAATTTGCGAATCGGACATCCAGTGACGCATGCTTGCTGCAACCTGAATTTGACCCACTTGCTGACGGATTTCATTGACATTGGCTGCAAACGGATTGAGCCTTCCATCATAGGCATCTAAAGACATGCCTGCAATTTTTGTAAACAGCTCCATGAGTGCGCTGGCTCGGGCAACAGCATCGGTGGCATATGCCGACATAAATTGGGTCCCGTTCAATAAGGCCAAGCCTTCTTTTGATTGCAAGCGAATGGGCTCGAGCTGAAGTTGTTGATACAGTGAGGCTGTCGAAATTCGCTGGCCTTGATACCAAACTTCACCCGCACCAAGTAGTGGCAATGACAAATGGGCTAATGGTGCTAAATCACCCGAAGCACCTAAACTTCCTTGCTGATAAATGACCGGAATGATGGAATGGTTGTAAAAGAACAACAAGCGTTCGACAGTAGCTAATTGCACGCCAGAATGCCCTTTAGACAAGCCCAACACTTTTAAAAGCAACATGCGTCGAACGATTGAATGCGGAACTTCATCACCAATTCCGCAGGCGTGTGAAAGCACTAAATTGCGTTGCAATTGTTCGAGGTCTTGGGCCGAAATGGCGGTATCACATAAAGAGCCAAACCCCGTATTAATTCCATAGATAAGCTGGGCACTTGTAGCGACTTTTTGATCGAGGTAATTGCGACACGCTTGAATGCGATTTTTAAGATTGGCAGAAAGCACTAGCGTTTCGTTGCTGCGCAATAGGTCTTCAAAATGCGTCAGGGAAAGGTGTTCGGCAGTAAGTTCTAAAGCCATTATTTTTTATTTTTTCAAAAATTGAGCAAAGTCTTTTGCAAAGTAAGTGAGGATGCCATCGGCTCCTGCCCGGCGGATGCTCAGTAACATTTCTGAAACGGCACGCTCGTAATCGAGCCATCCGCGCTGAGCTGCCGCGTATACCATGGCGCATTCGCCACTGACATTATAAGCTGTAATGGGCAATGGAAATTGCTCGCGCAATAAGGCAATGACATCGAGGTAACACAAGGCTGGTTTTACCATGAGCATATCGGCACCTTCTTCCATATCGAGTTGGGCCTCAATTAAGGCTTCGCGGCGATTGGCCGGATTCATTTGATACGTTTTTTTGTCGCCATGTTTGGGCGCAGAATTGAGTGCATCACGGAATGGTCCGTAAAAAGCACTTGCGTATTTAGCGGTATAGGACATAATAGACACATCGGTAAAACCTGCCTGATCGAGGTGCTGGCGCAAATAGCCCACGCGCCCATCCATCATGTCAGACGGACCAATAATATCGACTCCAGCTTGCGCTTGTGCGAGCGCCATGCGCGCTAAAATGGGTAAAGTTTCATCATTGACGATTTTTCCGTCAATGACCAAGCCATCGTGCCCGTCAGAAGAATAAGGATCCATCGCTACGTCGGACATGATCATCGCTTCTGGAAAACGCTCTTTAATGGCACGAATAGCTAGTAAATAAAAATTAGCATCGGTCCAACTATAGCTTGCCGTTTGATCTTTTAGGGCTTCGTCTACGGCCGGAAACACATCAAACGTTGTGATGCCGAGTTTCAAACACGCTTCAATTTCTGGCAATAACGTATCGATGGACCATCTAAAATTGTTTGGCAACGAAGCCACCTCTTCTTTAATGCCCTTACCGTCTTTTAAAAAGATTGGATAAATCAGGTGCTCAGTACCCAATTTGGTTTCTTCAATCATGTGTCGGATCGCAGCATGTTTGCGATTGCGACGCGGACGCTGGTATTGTTCCATCTTACATCAACATTCCACCACAGACATGCATGGTCTGGCCAGTAATGTAAGCCGACATGTCTGATGCTAAAAATACGCAGGCATTTGCCACATCAATAGGTTGCCCTCCGCGTTTTAACGGAATGCTATTGCGCCATTGTGCTACCACATCTTGATCCAATACTTCGGTCATTTCGGTTTCGATAAAACCAGGAGCAATGGCGTTGCAACGGATATTGCGCGAACCAAGTTCAGCAGCAATCGATTTGGTAAAACCAATTAAACCCGCTTTTGATGCCGCATAATTGGACTGCCCTGCATTTCCTTTTACGCCGACAACAGAACTCATGTTAATGATAGCGCCTGAGCGAGCCTTTAACATCGGTTTTTGCACTGCTTTCGTCAGGTTAAATGCCGATTTCAAATTGGTATTAATGACTTCGTCCCATTGTTCTTCTGTCATGCGCATTAGGAGGGTATCACGGGTAATGCCCGCGTTGTTTACAAGCACATCAACCGTACCATAAGCAGCAACTACATCCTCAACCAATTGTTGGGCTTGATCAAAGTTGGAAGCATCGGAACGAAAGCCTTTGGCACTACCACCGTTTGCCGTTAATTCGGCTTCGAGGGCGCGCGCTTTTTCTTCAGATGATAAATAAGTAAATGCAACAGTAGCGCCTTGACACACGCACTCTTGAGCGATGGCCTTTCCGATGCCACGTGAAGCACCAGTAATTAAGACCACTTTATTGGTTAATAATCCCATATAGATACAAATTTAGTTACTCAAAGATACACTTCTTTGCCTAATTGAGATGCAAAAAAACTCTGTTGCGAATCAGGCGCAAGTCTTTTCGGTCAATTCCTTTTCGTCGAAAGGTGCTATCGCAGAGCGTACTTGCATAATGTGGCGTTACCTCGACGCACCCCTTCCGGATTTGCGGAAAAACTTCTTCGATTTTAGGCGGACTGCAATAAGGCGATTTGCGTTTTTTTAGCGCCATCTGAATCTCTTGCAATAAGGTGGGTGAACCCTCTAAATCGAGCTTATAAACGTTCTTTTTTTGAAGGGTATATAAATGATAAATCGAGAGCTTGCGTTTGCCATCACTCATCGGGCAATCGAGCCAAACGGTTTGTGCCAGACTAAGTACGTTTGGTGTTGCCCATAAAACCTCGTAACGGATACGTAGCGTTTTTTGTCCGATACAATACATGGCTGTGGTGTCACTTTTCACCAAATAATTGATGAGGTGATGAAACGGATGCGATCCAAAATTTGGGTATGAAATAAACGTTTGGGGCAACGCAAGTTCTTGATGTGCGTAGGTTAATGGCCGCTGATTGGCACTTTTTTCAAGAATATCGAACTGATTTAAGCGTGCCGCGTTTTCGTGTCCACATGCCGCAAGCACAAGAAAAGAGCAAAAAACAGCAAATTGAATCACGCGTTTCATTGGATCAGACCAAAAGCGTTCCGTACAAATCATAATGATCGGCTTCATGGATATGTACACGCGAAAAATCGCCGATTCGAACATAAGCACCCTCTTTTTTTACAAGTACTTCGTTGTCAACCTCTGGCGAATCAAACTCGGTTCGGCCAATGAAGTAGTCTCCTTCTACCCGATCAAACAAGACCTTGAATTCGTTGCCAACTTTGAGTTGATTGAGTTCATAAGAAATGCCACTTTGCAATTCCATAATTTGGTCGGCACGTTGTTTTTTAAGTGTTGCCGACACATCGTCTGTGAGCTGATAAGCATGCGTATTTTCTTCGTGCGAGTAAGTAAAGATACCCAAGCGGTCAAAGCGCATTTGCTCAACAAATGTGTACATTTCTTCAAAATCGGCCTCGGTTTCGCCCGGATAACCGGCAATCAGCGTCGTGCGCAAGGCAATGCCAGGCACTTTTTCTCGGATTTGAGCCACCAATGCTTCGGTTTTTTCGCGGTTGATTCCGCGGCGCATAGATTCTAGAATTTTACTGGAACCGTGTTGTAAGGGCATATCAAGGTAGTTGCAAATGTTTGGGTACTTTGCCATTACTTCCAACACATCGATCGGAAAACCTGACGGATACGCATAATGCAAGCGGATCCATTCAATTCCTTCAATGTTAGCAAGCCGCTCTAACAATTCGGCTAGGGCGCGTTTTTTGTACAAATCGAGGCCGTAAAACGTGAGGTCTTGTGCAATGAGTAAAAGTTCTTTCACGCCATTGGCTGCCAAGCCTTTTGCTTGCAAAAGCAAGTCTTCGATGGGTGTCGATTGGTGCTTGCCGCGCATTAGCGGAATCGCGCAAAACGAGCAAGGTCGGTCACAGCCTTCGGCAATTTTAAAATAGGCGTAATGGCTTGGCGTACTTAAAATACGCTCGCCAACAAGTTCGTGCTTGTAATCGGCTTTTAGTGTTTTGAGCAAGCGCGGCAATTCACGGGTACCAAAAAAAGCATCGACTTCAGGAATTTCGCGTTCGAGGTCTTCGCGGTAACGCTCTGACAAACACCCCGTCACATATACTTTTTCGACTAAACCTTCTTGCTTCGCCTCGGCATAACGCAAAATGGTGTCGATCGATTCTTGCTTGGCATTATCGATAAACCCACAGGTGTTAATGATGACAATTTCGGCGTCGTCTTGTGTGGCTTCGTGTTCGACGTCAAATTGATTGGCTTTTAACTGCGCCATCATGACTTCGGAGTCAAAGGTATTTTTTGAACAGCCAAGAGTAATGACGTTGACCTTATTTTTTTTGAGTGTTTTCGTTTTCATTCCTCCTACAAAAATAAGACTCTTTAGACAATTGGTATTACTTTTGAAGCATCTTTCGAAAAGTAGTCATGAAATCACTTTACCTCATTTGTTGCTTCGTGTTGTTGGCAGCCTGCCACCTAGACAAGGCCCTTCAAAACGAAACCAACTCCGTATCCCCAATTTCGATTCCCGTTCGTCTCGACGCCGAATTGGCTACAACAGCATCAGCAACATTAACCATTGATTCTGTCCTATTGGAAGGCACTACCCTACGCATTCAGTATTCCGGCTTTGCTGCAAACGGAGCGCTTTGTTTGGCGGGCTCTCCTTCCCTTGCAAAATCATTTCCTCCAATTCGCGCATGTAAATTGGTTGTACTCGCAAAAACACCAGATGGGCAAAGTCTGACAAAATGCCCCAGCCAAGGAACGCTCGAAATCAATGTCAGCGCCTTAAGCGCACGCTTTGAAAAAGACGCCCCAACTTACCTTCAACTTGAAGGATGGGCGGAAAAACTACTCCTTATTTACCCAGACAATGGAAGAGCGAATTGATAAACTTTTACTTGAGCGGCAATTGGTCAGTACGCGCGTACGCGCCGAAGAACTCATTAAAAAATACGGCGTAAAAGTCAATGGGAAGCTCTTGTCAAAACCCGGTAAAAAAGTACCGATTGATGCTCAGATCGAATTAATGGCCGAAGAAATCCCGTGGGTTTCGAGAGCTGCATACAAATTATTAGCGGCACTCGAAAACTGGCCGATTGATTGCCATGACAAGGTATTTATGGATCTGGGGGCGAGCACTGGCGGTTTTAGCGAAGTCCTATTGTCAAAAGGTGCTCAAAAAGTATTTTGCGTAGATGTAGGCCAAAAACAACTCCACCCTTTGCTTGCTGCAGATGCACGGATTGTCAATCTCGAAAAAACACACGCGCGCGATTTAACCTCGAAACAAATCACTGAAGCACTTGACGGCCTAGTGGTCGATGTTTCGTTTATCTCTTTAGAAAAAGTACTGCCTTTTACCATTCCGTTTTTAAAACAAGGCGCAGTTGTTGTTTTATTGATCAAGCCGCAGTTTGAATTAGGTCCCGGATCTTTGAATAAAGCAGGTGTAGTGAAAGATCCGAGCCGTTACCCAGCTTTGCTTCAAGACATCAAAGCCATGGCCTTACGCAATCAACTCGAATGCATCGGTACAATAGACTCTCCGCTCTTAGGTGGCGATGGCAATCCAGAATTTTTGGGTTATTTTAAAAAGATATAACTTACTTTGCAGTCCTATGATGAGCATTGAAGACTTAGAGAAAGCATTTTTAGACCTTGATTTTCAGGCAAACCGCATTGCCAAATTGAAAGAAATCGATCCGGATCATTTGCATCGTTTCAACCAACGTTCGGAAGAAGTACGAAAGCAATTGCTGCAAATGGGCCTGAACGAAAGCCTGCATGAAGCGCTCTCTCTACTAGCGCCCATCAACGAGCAATTTGAAGCGCCGTTTGGGTGGGGCCGCAAATTCTTGAATATTTTGCTGCTTGGGCAACACAAAAAACGCTACCTCCCGAAAAAACAAGAAGCTTATTTCCGGACAGAAGTCGCGGAGCGTGCGCGCTTATATTCCTATGCAAAAGGGAAAATAAGTGTTGATTGATCAGTGTTCAATGACAAATGATTTTGAGTACTTGAGATGATCTATCTCAAACTCGACCCAATAAACACCTTTACTTAAGGTGCTAATATCAAGTTGCTGTATCGAATTGAAGGCTATTTTCTTGCTTGAAATCAGGCGTCCATCAGCACTGTAAATGCGTAGTTCTTCAGGCTGAAACGCATCGTGAAACTGCACCATTAATCGATCCGATGCCGGATTCGGAAATAGTTCCCATTGGTATTCTTGAAGTTCAGAGAGCCCTGATGGCGCGCTTTCTGAACAGGCACATTTGTTTTTTACGCCTGAGGTTTGCACCACAGCTGGCGCCATGTAATTCACTTTAACCCAACAATTTTGCCCTGCTTGTGTGGGGCTTGCATTGCGCAAACGCACGGTAAGCCAACCATCGGTAGCCGGAACAAAATCAAAAGTTCCGTTCCCAATTTGCGTCACCGAATCTAAAGCCAAACAATTGGCATCGAGTACACTCAATTGCAAGCCTAAATTCGATTGAGAAGGGTACCATTCGATATGCACCGTATCGTCGGCCTTAGCGTAAATCCGACCAACAACCCGGCACGCTAAACTTTGACTTGGCAAGGCTCCGCCTTGTTGCAACGAATTGACATGGCTGTCCCCTAAATCGTTGCTCATTTCCCATTCTTGGGTTGTGCGTTTGGCCGGACGATGGTACGTCGTGTCGATTCCTTGTGGAGCCCACACACAATAACCGCGCCTGCCGGCTGCAGCTGTCCCGTCGCAAGGCGGAATTGAAATATCAACCTTTCCGCCACCATAAACTGTATGTGTTTGGGTGCCGTTGGCCCCAGAATAATCGGTCAAAATGGTTCCATCGGGCCAATGAGTCTGGACACCCACCAAATTTTGCCAATCGTTCCACGAATCATTCATGCCAATTAGAGCCTTTGCTTCTCGTTCCACAACCAATGCATCGCTCGCTTGCCAAGGCACAAAATAGGCGCCTTCTTTAAAGTGTAAATTCTGATGGCACCAAATGAGATTTTCCATTGCACTCGCAACGGGAAGGGCCACTGGATCAGTTGGCAGGTGTGAATAGCGATTACCGTTGCTTCCAATCAAGAACAAATCTTCAAAAAACAATTGTGGGGCACCATCGACCGAAAATACAAACGCATACGCAAGCGAGGAACGCGGATCTGAGGGTTCGATGTGCGGACTTAATTCTGCACTTGAATTCCAGCCAGTATAATTTCCTTGTGCGTTGAGTTGTGGCCGAAAGGTGTCATGATTATTAACAAAAGGTACGGTTCGTTGCCGATTTAATTGTTGCTGCGCAGGAAGTTGCGCTAAATCATACGAACCATTGCCTCCTACCATTGAAGCCAAGGCAAAGCGCAAATTGAAATCAAAAGTTCCCGAACGATTTTGAACGGCATCACACCAGCCATCGAGTGCGGAAGTATTGCCAACCCACTCACCAACGGCAAAGAAATCGGCGCCTCCACTTGCCCAAAGTGCACCATATTGCAAGTTCCATAAAAAATCTTCGGCGGCATAACTCGGAAAATGCTTAACGGCGTCCATCCGGATGCCATCAAAACCCACTTGTTTTTTATACCAAATCAACCAATTTCGTGTCCCGGTACGCATGTAATCGGAACTTTGAGCCGGATTATAGGTAGCCACAGAAGAGCTACCAAAACCCGAGGCTTCATACGAAACATCAGGGCCCCAATACGGTGAATTGATGTCGTTGGTACAACATGGATTTGATGCGTTGGGATAGAAATTTTGCCAGTTTTTAGGGAAACGTCCGGACCGCGCTAAGTAATTGCTGGCACTTTCGGCACTCGCTGGGCTTGAAAAACTAACATACCGAAAATTCTTGTATTTATTGGTTTGGCCATCATCCATTGCTGCTGGATCTTGCCCTCCTGCCCCGTTGGCACTGCCTGCATTTGTCACATGATTTAAAACAACATCTTGAATCACATCGATGCCGTTGGCATGCATCACAGCAACCATTCGCAACAACTCGTCTTTGTCACCAACACGTGTACGGGTGCTATTTTTTTGGTATTTATCACCTAAATCATACGCATCAAAAGGCGAATAACCCACACTGTTTGTCCCGGCGTTTTTGATGGTTGGTGGTATCCAAATGGCATCGATTCCTAATTCGGCGAGTCGAGGGGCCAATTCGGTCAAATAATTCGCCCAAGCATTCGGGTAATTGGTATTCCAGTAATCCCACCAAAAACCTTGTAAGACGAGTTGTCGATTGCTTGGATTTTGTTGGGCCTCAAGCTTATAACTCCCTAAAGATAACAAGAGAAAAAGAGCGAACCATTTCATAGCCTTTGGTTTTAAAGAACCGCAGCTTCTTGTGTTTCTCCTGCCGCTATTTCCATCTTCACACCTGCCACATGGCAGGTCACTTGCTGCGCACCTAAATTGTTAATTTGAATTCGGGAATGATCGATGTGAATCGCTAAGGGTTGATTTTGATAACGAATCTGGAACGCATAAGCCTGCCAAGATGCGGGAATACGCGGATTGATTTGCAAGCCCGAATCGAGGACACGCACGCCTGCCATGCCTTCAACCACCGACATCCAAGTCCCGGCCATGGAGGTAATGTGCAAGCCTTCATCAGCTTCGTGGTTGTAATCATCAAGATCCAAACGCGAGGTGCGTAAATACAACTCGTGCGCCTTTTCCATTTTGCCAATTTTGGCGGCAATAATTACGTGCACACAAGGTGAAAGTGACGATTCATGCACTGTTTTGGGTTCGTAAAAATCAAAATTTGCCCGAATAACGTCTTCACTAAATTGATCTTCGAACAAATACAAGCCTTGCAACACATCCGCTTGCTTGATAAAAATTGAGCGTAAAATGCGATCCCAAGACCAATGTTGGTTAATTGGGCGCTCACTTACTGGTATATCTGAGACAGACAATTGCTCTTTATCAAGAAAACCATCTTGCTGAAGGAAGATGGGACTACCTTCCATTTGTGGCAAATACACATTGGCAACAATGTGACTGAATTTTTCAATTTCGTCCGGGCGCATTTCCTGTGCACACAGGCCACTCACTTCTTTTTGAACGGTAAGGCAGTAATCAAGGCACCAACGGGCTATGTAATTGGTGTACCAGTTGTTATTGACATTGTTTTCGTATTCGTTTGGCCCCGTAACACCCAGCATGACATAGGCGTTCTTCGCTTCTGACCAATTGAATCGTTGTGCCCAAAAACGAGCGATGCCTAACAAAACAGCAAAACCATACTCGGCTAAATACGCGCGGTCACCGGTATGACGAACATAATTATAGATGGCAAAAGCAATGGCACCATTGCGGTGAATTTCTTCAAATGTAATTTCCCATTCATTATGACATTCTTCACCATTCATAGTCACCATTGGATACAGCGCTGCGCCATCTTTAAAACCTAACTTTTCGGCATTTTCAATGGCACGATCGAGGTGCTGGTAACGGTAAACTAACAATTGACGTGCAATTGCGGGATCGGCAGTTTTTAAATAAAAAGGAAGGCAATATGCTTCGGTATCCCAGTAGGTTGCCCCACCGTATTTTTCACCAGTAAATCCTTTTGGCCCAATGTTTAATTTGGCGTTGGTCCCGGTGTAGGTTTGGTACAACTGGAAAATATTAAAGCGAATGCCTTGTTGTGCAGCGACATCCCCTTCAATTTGAATGTCGGCGCTGGCCCAAATAGAAGCCCAAGCCTGTTCGTGTTCGGTACGCAATACATCGAAGCCTGAAGTGTAGGCTTCGCGCACACGCTTGATGGCCTTTTCATTGAGTTCAAACTCTGAATACTTGACCGTAGAAGTAATTGAAACGTATTTTTTAAGCGTGAAACGCACGCCCTTTTCGAGGTAATGCTCGAAATTGTTTTCAACATACAACTCGCGTTGGGCACTGTTCGGATGAATGGTAAGGAGTTCTGACTCACGCCAAAACGAAAAACGCATCGCTGTTGCCACCGAAAAATCGGTTTTTTTGGTACGCATGGTAAGCAAGCCCTTTTGCAAATCAACTTTGCGGGCTTCTTCAAGCCAGAAAAATTCATCGTAATTGGCATCGTGATTGCGCACATTGCCATCGAGGTATGGGCTAAACTTGACATTTCCGCTAAAATTAACCGCTGTCACGCTGTACGAAATTGCTGCCACATCTTCGCGGGCCATCGAACAAAAACGAACAGACTCGACTTCGATTTCTTTCCCGTTACTAATTAAGACACGGAAAATACGTTTGAGCAAGCCTTTTTGCATGTCCAATTCGCGATGAAAATACTTGAGCTCAGCTTGGTGCAAATCGAGTGCAATGCCATCGATTTCGATTGAAATACCAATCCAATTACAGGCATTCAAGACCTTTGCAAAATACTCAGGATAGCCATTTTTCCACCAACCTACACGCGTTTTGTCAGGGTAATAAACACCGCCAACGTAACTTCCTTGAAGCGAGTCGCCAGAATAGCGCTCTTCGAAATTGGCACGTTGCCCAAACGAACCATTGCCGATACTAAAAATACTTTCGGCTTGTTTTTGCTTGGCTGGATCAAATTTATGCTCGACAATTTTCCAAGGGTCGATCTCAAATAAATTACGCATGGTTTGTTAGACTAAATTCCGTTAAATCGTTGTAATAATAAGTTGCAAGTTGGGAAATATGAGGGTTCCCGACCCCTACGACCTTGAAACCTCCGGCTAGTGCAGCTTGTACGCCACTTGCCGCATCTTCAAAGACCAAACATTCGGCCGGAGAAAGGCCCAATTGCTTGGCACCATTTAAAAACACTTCGGGGTCTGGTTTTGGATGGGTGACTCCGTTGCCATCAATCACCACTTCAAAAAAAGAAGCGATTTGAAGTTTATCCAAAATAAAGCGCGCATTTTTTGAGGAAGAGCCGACACCCAACTTGATTCCTTTGGCTTTCGCTTGGATAAGCAAATCAAGCACTCCGGGCAATAGATTCGATTGATTCAAGTCTTGAATCGATTCTAAGTAATATTCGTTTTTACTTTGGAGAAGAGCCTCAAAATCGGTATCCGAAATGGTTTTAGAACCCAGTTCAAGTATTTTTTTTAACGAATCGACTCGGCTAACGCCTTTCAACAGTTCGTTTTCTTGTTCACTAAATGGAATTCCTAAGGAATGGGCACAACGTTGCCAAGCCACAAAATGATTGTGCTCGGTCGAGACCAAAACGCCATCTAAGTCAAATAAAAAGCCTTTCATTTTATCCACGTGTAATTTTCTTGTCGGTCAGGATCATATTAAGCAAGCCTGCTAATACAAGCGAGGCCCCTGCCAAAAGCATGGGTGCAATTGGACCCGTTCCAAACAGTTTGGAAAGGAGGTTCACACCACCTAAAGCCGCAATAATTTGTGGGATAACGATAAACATATTGAACAGCCCCATCATGAGGCCCATTTTTTTCTCGTCAACGGTACTCGACAACATGGCATAGGGCATCGATAAAATACTACCCCAAGCAAATCCGATCAGCGCAAAACACACCCATAAGTATTGAGGGCCAGAAATGAGGCTCATGAGAATGAACCCAAAACCACCCGCTACCAACGAAACAAGATGAACTAATTTACGATTCACGCTAAATTTGGCCGCATAAAAGGTAAGTGCAAGTGCAAAGAGCATCGAGGTAAGTCCATAAACGCCCATATTGGCACCAACGAGGTCAGCTGCAACCTGATATGCTGAATTTAGGAGCTCATAAGCGACTGGGTCTGTTTGAGACAATGCTTCTGTAGGAGCCGGAGACTTATACAGATGCGCTGTCAAGGCAGGTGTAGCCATACTCCACATGGTAAAAAAAGCGAACCAACTGAAAAACTGAATAAGGCCCAATTTCAGCATGGTTGAAGACATACTAGTGACTGAAGACCAGAAGTCTTTAAGAAAATTAGTGTTTTTCTTTTCTTGCGCAAAAGCGACTTCGTCTGAAGGCGGGTATTCAGGAGTGGTAAAAATGGTATATAAAATGCTCCCTAAAAAGACAACTGCCCCGATTGCAAAGGCCACTTTTACATTCATCGGAATTCCTGTAGCGGCAGCATTTTCGGAAAATCCAAGTTTCGAAACCATCCAGGGCAAGTTCGAAGCCACCCACGTTCCGATTCCAATAATAAGTGTTTGCAAAATAAAGCCATACGAACGCTGCGATTCAGGAAGTTTATCGGCAACAAGCGCACGAAAAGGCTCCATGCTAATATTAATGGAGGCGTCGAGCATCCAGAGAAAACCGGCGGCCATCCAGAGGGTTGGCGAATACGGCACAAAAAACAAGGCCAACGAACTTAATAGCGCACCAATTAAAAAGTAGGGCTTGCGGCGGCCAAAGCGCAGCGACCAAGTACGGTCAGAAAGAAAACCAATAATAGGCTGTACAATCAGACCCGTGAGCGGCGCCGCAATCCACAAACCAGGGATTTCTTCTGGAGATGCTCCGAGGGTCTGAAAAATACGTGACATATAGCCGCCTTGTAGGGCAAATCCGAATTGGATCCCCATAAAGCCGAAACTCATGTTCCAGATTTGCCAAAACGAAAGCGTGGGTTTTTGTTGCATGGTAGTAGTGGTTAGTAGGAAAACAAGGATTAACGGTAATAAACCTTATACCCCCAAGCACCAAGTTTTAATGAATGTGCTGCATTAAAAGTCGCTTCTTCGCTTGAAAACAATTCGGTGTATTTACCAGTTGTGGCAGCATCATTAAAGTTTATTGTTTTGGCTTTAGCACTCAGGTTTAATACAACTAGGACTTGATGGCCATCGCGCTCTCGGACATACACTAAATGGCTTTTATCTGCTTTCGTTGAAATAAATCGTGGTGCCGCTTGTCCTTTACCGACAAAAAGTGCTGAATTGGTTTGGTGAAGTCGCATTAATTGAGCATAAAAAGCCACTTGATCCATTTTATCCCAGTTAATTGGGTCTTTTTCAAAAAACTTCAAGCGTCTGTCTAGTGATGTTTCTTGACCATTGTAAATTAATGGCATGCCTTCAACTGTTGCTGCAAAAACGGCAAAAGCAAAACGGGCATCGCCCATGCGTTCCATTTCGGTACCGTTCCACGAATTTTCATCGTGATTCGAGGTGAAATTCATATGAAAGCCATTGTTAGGCATCTTGGGCTTTTCGAAGTAAGCGATCAATTCGTCGGCCCCTTTCTTCCCTTGGGCGACATCATTCATAATATGGTGTAAATCCCAACCATAAGTCATTTCAAAGGCGCTATGCAGCTCTGCACCTTCTGCTTCTGCTAGGAAAAACAGAGGTTTAATTTGATCGAGTTCTTTTCTGGCCTCGTTCCAGAATTCCATAGGAACCCAGCCTGCCACATCGCAGCGAAAGCCATCGATTTGAAATTCTTTGACCCAATAAGCCATGCTTGCAATCATTTCAGCACGCATTTCTTTGCTGTCAAAATTTAAATCAGCGACGTCGGTCCAGTCGGTACCAATCGTTGGTTGAATATTCCCATTTTTATCGAGTGTGTACCAATCTTTATGCCCTTGCTCTAGCCATACATTATCTGGAGAAGTATGATTGGCCACCCAGTCAATGATGACTTTCATACCTAATTGATGTGCGGTGTTTACCAATTCTATTAAATCGACTTCTGTACCGTATTCTGGGTTGATAGCCCGGTAATCTTGAACGGCATAATAACTTCCGAGCGATCCTTTACGATTCACCAAACCGATTGGATGGATGGGCATCAACCAAATAATGTCTACCCCCATTTCTTTGAGTCTCGGTAATTGTGCCGTTACTTGACGAAAGTTTCCTTCATCAGAGAACTGTCGTGTATTAATTTCGTAAATCGTGGCATTCTTCACCCATTCTGGGGTGTTTAATTGTGCTTGAAACGAAGCAATGACGCCAAAAAGCGCAACTACTAAAATAGATACTTTCATAGGTTAAGCATTAATTGATTTAAGAAGATACTCAAGATGGTAATTGACCAATCCGGTTACAGGTTTTTGAATGATTGAAGCGATGTGCACATTCAATTCTTGTGCCGCTTTTTGAAGTTGGGCTTCAAATATTTTAGAGAGTGAACCTACAAAATGCACCCCTGTAGTTTGGTAATTTGGGTAACAGCACACATGTACTTCCATAAAATGCTTCATGCCTTTATAAACCATTTCACTGAAAAACGGAGCTTCTTTGTGTTTGGCAATAAACGGCATAAAAGAAGCGATAAACACATTTGCGTTGGGCTCGCGGTATACTTTCGAAATGATGCTTTCTTTGTCGAGCCCATAAGTAGCAATAAAGTCGGCTTCGATGGCAGCTGGCAGTTTGTGGTACAAAAAAGAAGAAAGCAATTGCTTGCCAAAATAGCTTCCACTGCCTTCGTCTCCGAGCACATAACCCAATGCCGGCAATACTTCGAGCAAGTCTTTGCCATCAAAATAGCACGAATTACTTCCTGTTCCGATAATACACGAAATTCCAGGTTTACCGTCGTAGGTTGCATAGGCACAGGCTAATAAATCATGTTCGACTAAAATGGATGCCTGCGGAAAAATTTGACGCAAGCCTCTTTCTACAATTTGATTCAATTCTGGACTTGAGCAACCCGCTCCATAAAAGTAGACCCCTTTTATTTCGGAAGCAATAGCCATAATGCCATCGTTCTTTTTCA
>JBDLQL010000035.1:0-22811 GCA_039800565.1 Bacteroidota bacterium
TAAAAGCCTGACCTTAATTATGTTGAACCATGTCTCGATTTCTTTGGCGCTCTCTTTTAACGAACATTTTGACAACGCCCATCATATTTGGTACCTAAGTGGCATTCTTCTTTCTTGGGGACTTGGCATTGCAATATTAACCCGATTGCGTCGCACAGAATGGGTCAGTCTTGACAACTTTTACGGCCATATTTATGAACATCCGAAAATGGGGCTTGTCTTCTTACTTGCATGTCTAGGTTTGGCAGGTTTTCCGATCACGCCTTCCTTTATTGGTGAAGATTTGATTTTCTCGCACATTCATTCGAGTCAACTGGCACTCGCCTTTTTTACTGCATTTAGTTTAGTCATTAATGGCTTGGCAACCATGCGCATATTTGCCCGTGTATTTTTAGGTCCACACGTAAAAACCTATCATCAAATTGCAAAACGCTCTTCTTAACTATTAAACCCAACATCAAATGAAAACAAACCTCCCAAAAGATGGATGGGCAGGTCTCAAAGAGAACTGGACATCCGAATCACTTTCAGGCTTTTTAGTATTTCTATTAGCCTTGCCACTGAGCTTAGGCATTGCCAAAGCCAGCGATTTCCCGGCCATTTATGGCCTGATCACCGCCATGATTGGTGGTATTTTAGTCTCCTTTATTGCCGGTTCGCCTCTAACTATTAAAGGTCCAGCAGCAGGTCTTATTGTCATTGTGGCGGGTTCGGTTGCTGAACTCGGTAAAGGTGATACTGAACTTGGCTGGCACCTTGCGTTGGGTGCTGTTGTCGTGGCAGGACTAATTCAAGTGTTATTCGGACTTTTTAAATTCGGAAAATACGCCGATTTCTTTCCACTTTCAGCCGTTCATGGGATGCTTGCCGCCATCGGAATCATCATCATGAGTAAGCAGATTCACGTATTGGCAGGCGTGAGCCCAACAACACCTGAAGGAAAGTCGATGGTCGAACCACTCGAATTGCTGGCGTTATTAAAAGACACCATCCCGAATTTCTTCTTGCACAAAGAAGTTGCCATTATCGGATTGGTCTCTTTAGCCATCGTTTTTGGTTGGCCAATGATCAAAAGTCCGATTACCAAAAAAATCCCATCCGCGTTGGTTGTTCTTTTGGTATCTATCCCGATGGCAAGTATGATGGGCTTGCACAATACAGAAACCTTTAAGCCCCTTTTAACATTCGATAAAGGCCTCGTAGATATTCTCGGGATCAACGTCAGTTTTGCCGGATTCAACCTCGGATTTACCTTCGTCAAATTCGTTATTATGTTTGCATTAGTTGGTTCGTTAGAAGCCTTGTTAACGGTTAAAGCAATCGATATGCTCGATCCGTTCAAACGCAAATCGAATTACAACAAAGACCTGATTGCTGTTGGTCTTGGAAATATTGTGGCTGGCGTATTAGGTGGCTTGCCAATGATTTCAGAAGTGGCACGTTCATCTGCTAACGTAAGCAATGGGGCCAAAACACGTTGGGCCAATTTCTTCCATGGCTTATTCATTTTGATCTTCTTATTACTTGCCGTTTCATTTTCTGATCTTATTCCAACTTCTGCATTGGCAGCAATGTTAATTGGAGTGGGATGGAAGTTAGCGCATCCACGCGAGTTTGGCCATGCATTAGAAATTGGTGCCGATCAATTGATCGTTTTCATCACGACTGTAGTGGTAACACTAGCGACCGATTTATTGGTTGGTATTGGTGCCGGCATTGTGTTGAAAATGATTTTACACGTATTCAGAGGCGTGAGCGTGGGGCAGTTGTTTAAACTCAATATTGAAAAAAATGCGCACGTCATTCATGTCAAAGGAGCGGTCGTATTTACCAACTTTATGAAACTGCAAGGGTTGATTAAAGACCAAGCAATGGATAGCGAAGTGCATGTCGATTTTTCGAATTGCCGCTTCATAGACCATACTGCCATTGAAGCTTTACACCATTTAGAAGCAGATTTCAAACATGCTGGCGGTCACCTCAATTTGATTGGTTTGCATGAGTTTACACCGTTACACGGTTCAAAACACCACGCATCTGCACGTAAAAGACATTAAAAAATAGCCAAATGAAAAAAGTCATTTTAAGCTTGTTCGTACTCGCAACAATCGGTACACAAGCACTTGCACAAAAAACTATTGATGACCAAGTCCATGGTTGGGCGGTCTATCAAGGTAATCACAAATTGAATTCTAAATTTGCATTGCATACCGAGTACCAATGGCGTCGTGCCGACGGATTTTCCACTTGGCAGCAATCATTATTGCGTGTTGGGCTTGATTACAATTTGAACCCAACGACTTCTTTTTCGGCAGGTTATGCCTGGGTGAAAACCTTCCCTTACGGAACGCAACCCATTTTACACGATTTTAACGAGTCACGCATTTGGGAACAGGTCAACCTAAAGCAGCAAGTTGGACGCGTCCAGATTCAGCACCGTTACCGTCTTGAGCAACGCTTTTTGGAGCAATACAGCACCGTCAACGGTCAACTCACCCAGGTAGATCCAGTATTTCGTCAACGTGTGCGATACCGTGCTCAGGCCCTCATTCCTCTGACGAACAAAGAAATGAAAGACAACACCTTGTTTTTAAATGTCAATGATGAGGTATTCTTAGGTTTTGGAGAAGGAATCGGTAAAAATATCCTTGATCAGAACCGATTTATTGCGGCTGTAGGATGGCGTTTTAATGCCAACTTCAACATTCAACTGGGTTACCTTAATCAGTTTGTTGTTAAAAGCAGTGGCACTTCCATGGAGCGCAATCATACCCTCTGGACCTCCGTTGTCTACAATTTAGATTTCAGTAAGTAATCTGTTCTCTCCTAAGAAAGCAGACCAAGGCCGATTTGAGCAATCAAATCGGCTTTCTTTTTTTATCTTGCAGAAAAAAAAGCATGAAACGCAGGTCGTTTATTCAAAAAGCAAGTTTAGCCAGTGTTGGAGCCCTTTTAGTTCCTTCTACTTTAAATGCCTTTCAATCCAGAGCCATGGACCAAGTCCGACTTGGTTTCATTGCGGTCGGTTTCCGCGGGCAAGCGCATTTAGAAGAAATGCTGAAGCGCGATGATGTAGCGATTGTTGCCATCGCAGATCCCGATCCGCGCATGGTTCAGATGGCCTTAAAGCTGATAGATAACGCTGGCAAACCGGCACCTGTAGTCTATGGTAACGGCGAATTTGATTATAAAAATATGTTAGCGCGCACCGATATCGATGCGGTCTTTGTTTGTTCGCCATGGGAATGGCACCTTAGTCATGGCATAGAAGCGATGAAAGCTGGCAAAATAGTCGGGATGGAAGTCTGTGGCGCCATGAAACTTTCAGATTGCTGGAAGTTTGTAAAAACCTATGAAGAAACGAAGGTTCCCATCATGATGCTCGAAAATGTGTGTTACCGGCGTGATGTAATGGCGATTCTGAACATGAGCCGTCAAGGTTTGTTTGGTGAACTTGTACATGCCCAAGGTGGCTACGAACACGATTTACGTGGCGTTTTGTTTAATGACGGAGATAGCGCGTACAATTCGGGTGTCGAGTTCAATGAAAAAGGCTTCAGTGAGGCCAAATGGCGCACCAATCATTACGTCAAACGTAATGGTGAATTGTATCCGACGCATGGCTTAGGGCCTGTGGCAAATTTACTCAATATCAATCGGGGAAATCGCTTGGTTCGACTCACATCGATGGCGAGCAAAGCAGTTGGCCTCCATGCGTATATTGTCAATCATCCGAAAGGAGGCCCGCAGCACCCCAATGCAGCAATCAATTTTGAGCAAGGCGACGTTGTGACTACCCAACTTTTATGTGCCAATGGCGAAACGATTTTGCTGACACACGATACAAGTTTGCAACGACCGTATAACCTCGGTTTTCGAGTGCAAGGAACCAAAGGGATTTGGCAAGACTTCGGATGGGGCGATGCCGATCAAGGCATGCTCTATTTTGAAGGACACATGAAGCATTCGCACCGTTGGGAAAATTCGAAATCTTGGATCGAATCATACGATCATCCGTTGTGGAAACGCTATGCTTCAGACGCCGAAAACTCTGGTCATGGTGGCATGGATTTCTTTGTAGACAATGCCTTTATTGAGTGCATCAAAAACAATGAAGCCTTTCCGCTAGATGTCTATGACTTGGCTACGTGGTATGCCATTACACCACTTAGCGAAAAATCGATTGCCAACAATAGTGAGCCTCAAGAAATACCTGACTTTACAAAAGGGGCTTGGCGTACCCGTAAACCCATTTTTGGATTCGATGAGCGCTACTAAAATGGCTTTGGTCGTCTTGGCCGGTGGGATTGGTTCTCGCTTTGGCGGCGACAAACAAATACAACTGTTCGGAAGTCCGAAGCAGCCTCATTTTTTATTTGAATATGCGTGCTACGATGCGATGCAGGCCCAATATGATAAAGTGTTTGTCATCGTTCGGGAAGGCATGCAAGCAGTTATTGCTAGGCAATTGGAAAATTGGATGGCTCCTGAACGATTTGAACTGATTGTCCAAGAGCAAACGCGCCAAAAGCCATGGGGAACAGCCCATGCCTTGCAATGTTTAGTTGGCAAGTGGGCGCATGCATTTTTAGTCATCAATGCCGATGATTATTATGGCCCCCAATTGTGTCGGCAAGCGGCTCGTTTGTTACAACAAGGCGAAGAAGCGGCAAGCCTCAGTTTTGAACTCGGAAGCACACTGAGCCCGTTCGGAACGGTAGCGCGGGCGATTTGTGAAGTGAAAGATGGCTACCTCACGCAACTCGAAGAGGTGACCAGTTTGGCCCGAATCGATGGAAAGATTTGTGACCACATAGGGCGCGTTTGGCCTGAACAGACACCCATTTCCATGAATGCTTGGTTGCTGCCCGCTTCCTTTTTGCCACGCGTCAGTGACGCAGTCGCTCAATTTATGGAGGCCCATGCCAGTGATGAAGTAGCCGAAGTGTATTTACCCAAAGTAATCGCAGCAGCAATTGCGCAAGATCAACTTAAAGTGAAGGTGCAGCCGATGCCTTCCGAATGGTTCGGAATTACCTATGCCGCTGACTTAAAACTGGCTCAAGAAAAACTATTAAAACTTGAAAAGAGCCAGTACCCAACGCCCTTCAACCAATGGATGTAAAGAAGTTGTTAGCAGACTATTGGGGGCTTACAGACATCGAGCTGTATCCGATTGAGTCAGGATTAATTAATGCCACGACCAAAGTGCAATCAGCTCAAGGACATTTTGTACTGCAGTCAATCAATCGGCATGTGTTTCCAGACCCCATTACTTTACACGCACAACTGCTACGTTTTTCAAGTGCCTTTGCGTCTGCTACCTTAGAAAAATTGCAATTTGTTCCAGCCTCAGCTAACTCAAGTCTTGTTCATGTAGGTGATTCTTTTTTTCGCTTGGTATCGTATATTCCTTCGCGTACAATTACGCATCCGAGTATTGAACAAGCGCGACAGGCCATTTTGGCACTTCAAGAATTTCATGCCCAATGTGCAGCCTTTGACACAAAAGATTGGCAAGAACCTATACCGGGGTTTTTAGCTGTCGCGCAACGTGTACAAGCATTTCAGTTGGCACTCCTACAAGCACTGCCCTTACGCAAGCAACTGTTTGAAGAAGCAAACCTAGATGTGTCGGTGTACTTGATGCAGGCCCACAACTGGGCGCTTTTTTTAGAAAGTGCTCCAATACAACTCATTCATGCCGACCCAAAATGCAGTAATTTTTTAGTTGACCTAAGCACCAACCACATTCGTGCCCTGATTGATTGGGACACCCTAATGTTGGGTTCGGTTTTTTATGATTATGCTGACCTGATTCGATCGTTTTGCAGCAAAGGGGAAGAAGTTAGCACGGAAGGCACGTTATTTTTGCCAGAAAACTATGAAGCCATTGTGGCAAATTTGCATGGCGATGCATCGGTGTTGCAACAGGCAGTTTTAGGAGTGGTCAGTGTGCAGGGCTTGCGGTTTTTAAGTGACTTTTTGGTAGGCGACGTCTATTATACCGTTAAAGATGCGCAGCACAATTGGAGGCGCGCGTGCAATCAGTTTCGTTTAGCAACTGAAATGCAGGATTATTTTACCACTCATATGCGCGCTCGCTAAGCCACTTATTTTGACAACGTAAGGTTTGTTCGATGAGGTCTCGGACACAGGTTTTTCCGCCGTCATACGGACTTTGATAATGGACGCGTGATTTGACATCCGATACCGCATCTTGAGGGCAAGCTGCCAAACCAACCTTCGCCAAAACAGGCAAATCTGGAATGTCATCACCCATGTAGGCAATTTCTTGGTCAGTAAGCTGGTATTCGGCTTTAATGCGCTCGTAACGTTCGCTTTTGTTGTGAGAAGACAAATAAACTTCTGTGACACCCAAACCCATTAAGCGTTCTCGGACTTCCGGGGCTTTTCCGCCGGTAATACAGAATATACGGTAGCCCATTTTAACGGCATATTGCACAGCATAGCCATCTTTAGAATTTAATGCCCGGACAATTTCCTCATTGATGAGGTAGACTTTTCCATCTGTAAAGACGCCATCAACGTCGAAGATGAAAGTGGTAATCTGATGGAGACGTTCTTTGTAACTGATCATGTGCGAAAGCGTTCTTGGATGCGTTGACTTAAACAATCGTAAAGGAGTTGTTGTTCGTGCTTGAGTAAGGCCCGATGAGCTTGCATGGTTGGGCTGTCATTGCGAAGTGCAGGGCCCGTTTGTGCCTGTTCAGGTCCGATGGCAAGTGCTTTGTCAAGGGTTTCTTGCAAAAGCAGGGTAAGGGCTTTTGGTTCGAGCTGCGCATCTTTTAAAATGCATTGAGCCTCAAGAAGCAAGAGGTTGCCAAAATTATTGACAAAAACTGCAGCTAAATGGTAGCGCAAGCGATCGTGGCTTGTGCATAAATAAGATGGCGCGCCCAAAGAAAGGGCCAACGCTTCAAGGGTTTTGAGCCCTTGTGTAGTTTTTGCTTCCAGTAAAAATGGAATTTTTGATGCTGCCAACGGACGTTGAGCACTGATACTTTGATAGGGGTAAAAGACGCCTAAATTTGGATAATTGAAATGAGCAAGATCGGGTGCACCGGCTGTATACACTACAAAGCGACCAGCGGGAATTTGGTCCATTAGCGGAGCGATGGCCTGATCAGTCACACAAAGAATGAGGAGCTCGGCTTGCAAGTCGGTAGGGGAGGAAACAAACCGGATCTGATGTTTCTGGCAGAGTTGTTGGCCTTTATCTGTATTTCGGGCATAAAGTTCAACAAGCGGCAACTGGTGTTCGGCGAACAGGCGCACCAAGCAAGAGGCGACATTTCCGGAACCGATGATGCCGATGCGCTGCATTGTTTGTTATTTACCGTGACACTGCTTGTACTTCTTGCCGCTTCCGCAAGGGCAAGGGTCGTTGCGTCCGATGCGAGGTTCGGCAACAATTGGCTGCTTTTTCTCTTGAGGAGGCATTGAATTGGCAATGGCTTGTTCGTACGATTGGCGCCCTTCAAATACCGGTGCAGCGGTACTGCTTACACTGCTATTTGTCTGTGCTTTTTCGTAGTGATTTTGGTGGTCTTCTTTGTTGGTGCTTTGAATTTGTTGTTCGACAGGCACATCGAGTTGCATGAGCAATTCGACCGCCTCGGCATTTAAGCGATTGAGCATGCTGCGGAACAATTCGTAAGATTCCAATTTGTAAATAACCAACGGATCTTTTTGTTCGTATTGGGCATTTCGCACTGCATTTCGCAAGTCGTCCATTTCACGCAAATGTTCTTTCCATTCGTCGTCAATTTTCGATAATATGACATTGCGTTCAAAATACTTCGAAATCGCGCGACCTTCTGTCGTGTAGGCTTCTTCCAAATTCACAATTAATTGCATTTCGCGACGTCCGTCGGTTAGTGGAAACACAATGTTTTTGAATTGTTGGGACATGGTTTCATAAACATGCTTCACTTGCGGATAGGCCAAACGGGCAATTTTATCGGTTTTGCGGTCATAGGCTTCACGCATCGATTGGTACACTTTTTCGGTCAAATCTTGCGCATTCATGCCTGAAAATTCAACTTCAGATACAGGGCTTTCGATGCCAAGAACACGCAAGATTTCAAGTTCAAATTCTTGATATCCGTCTTTCATGTGGGTCGAAACGACGTGTTCGCAGGCCTCATAAAACATGTTGTCGATATCGATATCCAAACGATCGCCATAAAGTGCATTGCGGCGCTTGCGGTAGATAGCCTTGCGTTGGGCATTCATGACATCATCGTATTCGAGTAGGTTTTTACGAATTCCGAAGTTGTTTTCTTCTACCTTTTTCTGGGCGCGTTCGATCGATTTCGAAACCATTCCTGCTGTAATGACTTCGCCTTCTTTAAGGCCCATTCGGTCCATAATGGAGGCGATGCGCTCCGAACCAAATTTACGCATAAGGTCGTCTTCGAGCGAAACAAAGAAACGCGATGATCCTGGATCTCCTTGACGTCCGGAACGCCCGCGCAACTGGCGGTCAACACGTCGCGAATCGTGACGTTCGGTACCAATAATAGCCAAACCTCCGGCTTCTTTGACGCCTTCGCCAAGTTTGATATCGGTACCACGACCGGCCATGTTGGTGGCAATCGTTACGGTACCTGCTTGACCGGCATTGGCAACAATCTCGGCCTCTTTTTGGTGGTATTTGGCATTCAAGACTTGGTGCTGAATTTTCTTCATTTGAAGCATACGAGAGAGCAATTCAGAAATCTCGACAGTGGTGGTTCCTACAAGTACGGGGCGTCCTTGTGCCACAAGAGCTTCAATTTCGGTAATAATTGCCGTGTATTTTTCTCGTGCAGTTTTGTACACGAAATCGTCAAGGTCTTGACGAATTATGGCTTTGTTACTTGGAACCACTACGACATCGAGGTTGTAGATGTCCCAGAATTCGCGCGCTTCGGTCTCGGCTGTTCCGGTCATACCCGCTAATTTGTGGTACATGCGGAAGTAGTTTTGAAGCGTAATAGAGGCATAGGTTTGAGTGGCAGCTTCTACGGTTACATTTTCTTTGGCCTCAATGGCTTGGTGTAAACCATCAGAGTAACGTCGGCCTTCCATGATACGACCGGTTGACTCGTCGACAATTTTGACCTTGCCATCCATTATGACGTATTCCACTTCTTTTTCAAATAGGGTATACGCTCTAAGTAATTGGCTCACCGAATGGATACGTTCTGATTTTATCGAGTAATCGCGCACCAACGCATCTTTGCGTTCGAGGTAGGTATCTTTAGCCAAGTTTTCTTGTTGCAGGCGTGCAATTTCGAGGCCAATGTCTGGCATCACAAAGAAATCGCGATCGTCTTTACCAGAAACGAGGTCAATTCCTTTATCAGTTAATTCGATGGAATTGTTTTTTTCGTCAATGACAAAGAACAATTCGGCATCGATTTTCTTCATATTCTTGCCTTGCTCGGCCATGTAATAATTCTCGGTCTTTTGCAGGTGTACTTTGATTCCTGGCTCTGATAAGAACTTAATGAGCGCACGGTGTTTGGGCAAGCCACGGTGTGCACGCAAGAGGGCAATGCCTCCTTCTTCAAGAAGGCGCTTGTTTTCATTTTTGTCGTCGAGCGGCGTATTGATGACGCTCAACATTTTTTTGGCATCGTTGAGGCATTGTTGCACATACGTACGCTGTGCGTCAACCACACGTTCGATGCGCGGTTTCAATTCATGAAATTCGTGCTCGTCACCTTTTGGTGTTGGCCCTGCAATAATTAATGGCGTACGGGCATCGTCAATTAAGACGGAATCGACCTCATCGACAATGGCAAAATGGTGCTTGCGTTGTACGATGTCATCGACATGCCCTGCCATGTTGTCGCGGAGGTAATCGAAACCAAACTCGTTGTTGGTTCCAAAGGTAATGTCAGCCAAATAGGCATCACGACGACTTTTTGAGTTGGGTTGGTGCTTGTCGATGCAGTCAACCGTCAGGCCGTGGAACTGGTACAAAGGACCCATCCATTCGGCATCGCGTTTGGCGAGGTAATCGTTGACGGTCACCACATGCACGCCTTTTCCGGCAAGTGCATTGAGGTAAACAGGCAAGGTGGCAACAAGGGTTTTTCCTTCGCCGGTTTGCATTTCAGCAATGTTTCCTTTGTGCAATGCAGCTGCACCCATTAATTGGACATCGTAGTGCACCATTCCCCATTTGATCGGGTTGCCTGCGGCCGTCCATTCATTGAGCCAAATGGCTTGGTCGCCCTCGATTTGAATGCCATCTTTGCTGGAGGCAAGGCTGCGATCAAGCTCAGTAGCGTTCACGACTAATTTACCGTTTTCAGTCCAGCGACGGGCCGTTTCTTTGACAACCGAAAAGGCCTCGGGCAATACTTGAAGCAAACTCTTTTCAATTTGTTCGTCGATTTCTTTGACAAGTCGGTCAATTTCGTCGAACAATTTTTCTTTCTCGTGGAAAGGGGTATTGAGGTCCGAGGCACGTTTTTGCAAGCCTTCTAATTCGGCTTCTAAAACGGCTTTTTCTTCTCGAATAAGTGCCTGAAAGCTGCGTGTTTTTTCGCGCAAACCTTCATCAGAAAGCCCTTGTATTTGCGGCCAAACCGCATTTGTTTTTTCGACGAATGGCCAGTATTCTTTTTTATCCTTCGATGTCTTGTCTCCAAAAATGGATTTGAGTAAATCCCCTATCATGTCTATTATCAATTTAGCGAACTTCAAAATTAATGAAATCTATTGAATTCAGCTATCTTTGCAGCATGCACGAATTAATTGTTATCCTCGATTTTGGTTCCCAGTACACGCAACTCATTGCACGTCGGATCCGTGAACTCAATGTTTATTGTGAAATCCATCCTTGGGACAAAATCCCAGACTTAGGTCCACACGTAAAAGGCGTCATCTTATCTGGTAGTCCATTTTCAGTCCGTGATGAAAAAGCACCACGCCCTGACCTCAGTGCGATAAAAGGTAAATTCCCGCTTTTAGGCGTATGTTTTGGGGCGCAATATTTAGCGCATCATTACGGCGGAGAAGTACTGCCATCAAGCATTCGTGAATATGGCCGTGCCAATTTGTCTTACGTAGACACAGCGCATGAGCTGACCAAAGGCATGAGTTTAGGCTCGCAAGTTTGGATGTCGCACGGCGATACCATCAAAAAAATCCCGTCTAATTATACGACTATTTGTAGCACCCACGATGTCGAGTTTGCAGGGTATGCCGTCGAAAATGAAGCAACCTACGGAATTCAATTTCATCCAGAAGTATACCATTCACTTGAAGGAAAAATGTTGCTTCAAAATTTTATAGTCGACATTTGTGGCTGTTCTTGTGACTGGACACCCGATTCATTTGTCGAAGAGAGCACCGCCAATTTGCGTGCTCAAATTGGCGACGATAAAGTCATTCTTGGCTTGTCAGGAGGCGTCGATTCATCAGTCGCTGCAGTATTATTACACAAGGCTATCGGAGCAAATTTGCAGTGTATTTTTGTCGATAACGGCTTGTTGCGTAAAAATGAATTTCAGGCCGTACTTGAATCGTATCAAGGGATGGGCTTGAATGTAAAAGGCGTCGATGCATCTGCGCGTTTTTATGCTGCTTTAAAAGGGCTCACAGATCCCGAACTGAAACGTAAAGCCATCGGAAAAGTGTTTGTCGATGTCTTTGATGAAGAATCAAAATTGGTAGAAAATGCCAAATGGTTGGGGCAAGGAACCATTTACCCGGATGTCATCGAATCGGTTTCGGCAACCGGCGGACCTTCTCAGACCATTAAATCACATCATAATGTTGGCGGCTTGCCTGATTACATGAAATTGCAAGTTGTCGAACCCCTTCGTTTGTTATTTAAAGACGAAGTGCGCCGCATTGGGCGTTCACTTCATATTGACGAACGTATCTTAGGGCGTCATCCGTTCCCAGGGCCTGGTCTTGGCATTCGTATTCTAGGGGAAGTGACCCCCGATAAAGTACGCATTTTGCAAGAAGTAGATGCGCTTTTTATTGACGGACTTAAAGAAGATGGCTTGTACAACGATGTTTGGCAAGCAGGTGCTATTTTCTTACCGATTCAGTCGGTTGGGGTAATGGGCGATGAACGTACTTATGAAAATGCAGTGGCCTTGCGGGCGGTGAGTTCGACCGATGGCATGACTGCCGATTGGTGCCATTTACCGTACGAATTTTTGGCAAAAATCTCCAATCGAATTATCAATCAGGTCAAAGGAATCAACCGCGTGACTTACGACATCAGTTCGAAGCCACCTGCCACCATTGAATGGGAATAACATGATGCGCACACTTCTATTTTTGTTTTTACTGGTCCACTGGGCGCCGCTACTCGCACAGCAAGTGCCAATTGTCGACAAAAATGGAATGAAATGTTACCAACACACCATTCAAGATGGCCAAACCTTATTTGCCTTACAAGAATGGTATGCGTGTCCGGCCGAGCAAATATTAGCACTGAATCCAGGCATCGAGCGCGGTCTCATTGCTGGTGATGTCATTTACTTACCGGTCATTCGCCGCAATCAAGTCCACGAAGTGAAACCCAAAGAAACACTGTCGGCATTGTCTCGCCAGTATGTTGTTTCGCTCGATAGTTTGCAAAAATTCAATCCAGGTTCTATTAGTGGCCTCAAAGTCGGACAAAAAATCAGCATTCCAAATGGCATTGTGGCAGTCAGTCTTGATCAAGCCCCTGCTGTGCAGCCCATTTCGGCCATGAATGCACCAGCACCTTCGCGCTACATCTCATTTACAGATTCGGTACTGACCTACCGCGTCATGCCCAACGAATCATTATCGACCATTTCCAAACGCTACATGATTCCGGTCGAAAAATTGATGGAATTTAATCACTTAAGTAGTTCGAAACTCAAGCCCGATCAAGTACTTAAAATACCGCTTAAAAAAGAACGAATAGAAGCCGTTGATCAACGAAGTGTGCCTCCTAAATTAGCGGTCAATCAACTTGCCAAAGCCTTTCAATTTGCGCACCAATCGACTTGTGAAATCGCTGTTTTTTTGCCGCTCAATCTCGATTCAAACGCACACTTCAACCGCTTTATTTCTACGGCTGCACTAGATTATTACATGGGCATGAAACTCGCCATCGATTCACTCATCGATTTGGGTTTAAGTGCCAATTATCATATTTACGATTACGAATCCGATAAGAAACCCCTTTCCAGTTTGTTGGCTTTACCCGAAATGCGTCAAATGGATCTCATCTATGCGCCGTTGCAAAAGGAAGCAGCCGAACAAGTTGCGGCGTTTGCCAAGCCCCTCGAAATCCCTGTTGTTTTTTCGGTTGCGCAACCAGCATCTCTGACCGAACAAAGTAATCGGTTTATTGCATACACCCCAGACAACGAAGCGTTAATGAACGCGTTGGCTAAACATGTGCATCAGCATTACAACCAAGCCACTGTCGTACTGATCCATGGCGAAACAAGCGCCGATTTGGCACTTGATGCCCAATTTATCGAAGCATTTAAGGCGCTTCCATCTAGTGTATCTAAGTTAAAGCTGATCGAAGCCACATGGCAAAGCTACCTTCAGTATAATGCACTCGGAAAACCAATTGTCTATATAGCCTTAAGTTCTTCCAAAGAACGGGTATTACCCTTGTTAAAAAGTCAGTTAAATAGCCCTGAAATGACGGTAATTGGTACCAAAGATTGGCTTGAATGGAAAGAAATTTCAGCTTCGACCGAAA
Organism: Bacteroidota bacterium; assembly: GCA_039800565.1. Classification (GTDB taxonomy): domain Bacteria; phylum Bacteroidota; class Bacteroidia; order Flavobacteriales_D; family Crocinitomicaceae; genus UBA952. The sequence goes on from JBDLQL010000035.1 coordinate 13,733, forward strand.
CGGCTTACCAATTTGTGGTCGCTACTCCAAGCTACTTTTCTTACCATTCACAAAACCTCATTTCCTTTCACAAAAAATACCGCAGAACCTATAGTTGTGACATGAGCCGAATGGCTTGCTTGGGATACGACGCGACACTCTTAATTGGCCGCATGCTTCTTGAAGACATGCCCGCCCAACAAGGTATTTTTAGTCAATTAAATTTACAGCAGCGTACCAAGCATTTAGGCGTTCAAAATGAAAGTGCTTTTGTGCTACGCTATCAAAATTTTGAACTTCTACCGGATGTACACTAAAACACAAATTGCCGATTCGTTTCGTGCACTTCAACTTCATATTTGTGCAGCACTCGAGCAGCTCGATGGCAAAGCAACGTTTCATGAAGATGCTTGGCAACGTGAAGCAGGAGGTGGCGGCTTTACGCGTGTCATCGCAGAAGGAAATGTCCTCGAAAAAGGAGGGGTTGCATTTAGTGCGGTCCATGGCGAAGTCAGTGCTGCCATGAAAAAACAATTGCAACTTGATGGCGAATCGTTTTATGCGACAGGTGTCTCTATTGTGTTGCACCCGAAACACCCCCGACATCCTATCATGCACATGAACGTGCGCTATTTTGAACTCGACAACGGGACCTATTGGTTTGGTGGTGGCATAGACCTCACGCCGCATTACGTCGATTGGGCAAAAGCGCAACAGTTTCATGGCGCTTTAAAACAGCTTTCAGACCAGTTTCACCCTGATTTTTACCCCAACTTTAAGGAATGGGCCGACCGCTATTTTTTCTTGCCACATCGCGGCGAGTCACGCGGGGTAGGAGGCATCTTCTTTGATCACCTCGATGAAAGCTCAGGACTGACAAAAGAAGCACTATTTACCTATTGCCTCGACTTGGGTCGTTTGTTTTCCATCGTTTACTCGGATCAAATTCATGGGGTGCCCGTGCAAGCCCCTACCAAAAACGAATTGGCTTGGCAAGCAACCCGACGCGGACGTTATGTCGAATTTAATTTGCTTCACGATCGCGGGACCAAGTTTGGAATTTATTCAGGTGGACGAACCGAATCGATCTTAATGAGCATGCCCCCAATGGCAAATTGGCACTACAATCAAGAATTGGAACCTGGTTCTGAAGAAGAAAAAACGCTATCTTTCCTGAAACAAACCCACCACTACTGTCTACCCATTGAAAGCTAAAATCAACGGAATACAACACATCGGAATTGCTGTAAGTAAGATGGATGAAAGTCTTTCATTTTACCGTAAGTACTTCGGTATGGACATTCCTTTTTTTGATGCTGTTCAAGACGCTCCGCTCATGAAGGTGTTTACACGCCATCAAGTGATCGAAAAACGGGCCAGTATGGTCATGAACTTACGGGGTGGTTCTGCAATGGAAATCATCCGAGCGCGCTCTTTTGAACCACGCCGACAAGACGGCGTTTTTCAGCTCGGCGATATCGGCATCAATGCGCTGGTCATGCGCAGTGCTGCAATTGCCAAAAGCGCACACCGGATGGACAACGCTTCGGTTTATTTAGACCCACAAAGTAAAAAACGCATGTATGTTCAGGATCCAGACCAGCTTTGGCTCTGTGTTCAAGAAGATTCGCAGCAGTTTCTTCAGGGCATTCATGAGGCAGGAGGTGTGTTAGGCGTGCTAATAGGTGTTCGTTCGATGGAGCACGCCCTTCATTTTTACCAACAAGTGCTTGGTTTTCGGAAGGTACTACTGAACCAAACGGGCGTATTTGAAGATTGGAAAGACATGCCAGGTGGTTCCGAACGTTACCATCGCATCATTTTAAGTACTGAGCAAGCTGCAACGGGTGGTTTTGGTGAGGTGATTGGCTTTAGTCAAATCGAACTCATCCAGGCACAAGACCGGACGGCTTCTAAAATCTTTAAAGGCCGAATTTGGGGAGACATTGGTTTTGTGCACCTTGGTTTTGATGTGCTCGGAATGAAGGCGCTTGAACAAAAGTGTTTGGAGGCGGGCTTTCCGTTTTTATGCGACAGTCAAAGTGCATTAGCGATGGGAAATTCAAAAGTTCATTGTGCCTATATTGCCGATCCAGACGGAACACTCATCGAGTTGATTGAAGTAAAGCGCATCCCGATCATCGAAAAATGGGGTATTTACCTGAAAATAAACCCAAAGAATGCACACAAGCCACGTTCAAAATACCTACTTTGGCTGCTGCGATTTTCAAGAATTAAAGAAGCATGAAGCCGTTATTTTTTACTTGGATTTTTGGAACACTTGCTTTTTTAGCGGCCTGCATTTCTGATACAGTGCCTGTTTCCAAGCTTCAAACAAAAAAAGTCATTGTCATTGTCATCGATGGCGCACGTTATACAGAAACCTTCGGTGATTGGTCGCAACAGCACGTCCCTTTTCAATCCCAATTACTTCCTAATGCTGTCTTGCACCGACATTTTTACAATGAAGGCACCACCAATACCACCAATGGGCATGCTGCAATTACCACGGGCTACTATGAAAACTTAACCAATACAGGACTAGAAAGTCCGCAAAACCCAAGTTTATTTCAATTGTTTTTTGAGGCCACTCAAAATCCAACAGTCGCGGCATTGGTCTGTTCAAAAGACAAATTAGAAGTGCTTAAAAATTGCAAACATAAACGCTGGAAAGATAAATACCTTGTGCAAAGTTTGTGCGGAAATGCAGGGCTAGGGACAGGCTATTGCTCCGACTCATTGACTTTCGAACGGGCGAAGTATGTCATCGCGATTCAACAGCCCGATTTTTTAGTAGTTAATTTTAAAGAGCCTGATTATTCAGCGCACACGAGTACTTGGGATGCCTATTTAAAAGGGCTTCATGCCAGTGACTCGTTGGCTGTTGCATTGGTAAATTTCATTTATGCCCAGCCTTCCTATGCCGGACAAACAGCCATTTTTATTACCAACGATCACGGTCGTCATTCCACAAACGTGGCCGATGGCTTTCATTCGCACGGCTGTAGTTGCGAAGGCTGCCGACACATTCAACTTATCAGCATGGGCCCAGATTTTCACAAAGGCGTTTTTATTGATCAAAAAGCGGGTTTGACCGATTTGCATGCCACCATCGCTTATTTGTTAAAGCTCCCGTATTCGAGCGCACAAGGCCGTGTGCTTCATGAATTGTGGCAATAATTAGTTATTCCGCAAAAATCCTGCGGAATGCTTATATTTACACATGCTTCATTACACCGCCCAAAGTATCCGGATTCAAATTTTACACGACTTTTTACAATCTCAACCCTTGCAGCGGGCAAGTTTTCAAGAGTTGCAACTAGCACTTAATAGCCAGTTGAAAGCAAAGGGGTACAAAACCATTAATACCCGTAGTCTAGAAGCAGATTTGCACCAACTCCGTAAGCTCCCTAACCTCGAATTGCAACACATTCGCGTGGCACGCAAGCATTATTACCAATTGCTTGAAACGAAATCGAAGGTACTTTCCAATCCCGATCAATTGTTGCAACACGAAATGATGAGACAGCTCGGACATGCATTTGGCTTACCGGGCCAGGCGCCAAATTCGCTACAAGAGGCGCAACTCGTTTTTTCCATGAATGCGCTCAATGATAATGGTCAATCGATGGAGTTGGCGGTTTCATTATTGAAAGCCATTCAGCAAGCTTATTGTGTTCAGTTTTTATACAAACCGGCGTTTAGTACCTATAAGTCGCGATTGCAACTAGTGGCGCCTTTGCAAATTCGATTTTATGAAGGGCGTTTTTATTTGGTGGCTACCGAATGGTCTGAGCGCTTACAAGCCCCAAAATCAAGCTTAAAAATTTATGCCTTTGATTTGATCGAAGATTTTGTGGTGGTTCCGGTTCAATCAGAAACCGATGATGGAAGTGCAGGCGAATTGCAGTCATTCGATTGGATTGACTTGGCAAAAAACAGTGGGCTTTCGGATTATTTTACGCATTGTTTGGGTGTGGCACGTTATAAAGACTCACAGCCCGAATACGTGCGCATCAAATTCACCGATTGGGCAATTGCTTATGTCAAAAATCGTTCGTTGCACCGCTCCCAACGTATTGTCGTAGACCATCAGGCCTATATTGTGGTTGAATTGTACATTTATAGAACCTACGAACTCGATATGTTGCTTTCGAAATTCCGCGAATTCGGAAGTGAGGTGCGGTGATTAATACATCCCGAGTTTGTGTAGCGCATAAGCAATCATGAGGCCAACCAATAAGCTTGATACCATTACAAAGTAGCTAGGTTCTTTTTTGTTTTCGATTTTTACGATCCAAAATAAATTTGTGAAAACAAGTACAAATGCACAGCAAAGAACATAAAGCACTTTGTGTTCAATGACATTATAGGCACTAAGTATATAAGCTAAGCACGCTAAGAATAAAAGTTGTGCCCCAAAATTTAGTTTTGATCTCATTTGTTGTTGTTCTTCACAAATTTCTGAAGTCTCGTTTTAGAAATTGATACATAAATGATACATTTATAGTGTGAGTACAATTTTTAAAAAACACATTGAAGAAACTTTTGGTCGTCCGATTGTAAATCGTGGTGATTGTGAGCTACTTGCGCAAAAGGTATATCAGAAAACAGGCGTCTTAATTTCCTACAATACCTTACGACGCTTTTTCGGATTGGCCGAAACGCGTAAAACACGCAACAGTACCCTCGATTTACTTGCAGTATATATTGGATTTCATTCCTATCATGATTTTATCAAACGCTTTGAGCAGATTGATTGGTGGCCAACTTGGCAACAACTTTTTATTGCATTGTCGGTCGATGAACGCTCCGAAGTGTTTGAATTGTTGCGCTACCACCAATCGAACCAGGTACAGTTTTCGATTTCTGTTTCGATTGTATTGCGCGAATGGATTTTCACAAGAAAACGCGAGGAGTTGATTGCCTTATTTCGCCATCCAGCTTTCCAATTTAAGGCACTTAGTTACGACGACGCGTCTCAAATTGGGGTTGTGACAGGCTTGCTTTTCCGGAATTTTCATGATCCGGAACTCGAAAAAGTCCTGTTGAATGAAGCAAATTTTAGAGACATCATTTTTAAAATCTTTGTCGATTATTCGCGCTTGAATGGCAGTTATGGCGATTGGATTGTCTATGTTTTGCAGTTAAAAGACCTCGATGAGGAAAGTCGTATCTTTTGTAAGTGTTTGCTTGTTTGGAAACAGCTATTAGCTGCTCCGCTTGATTCAATAACACCTATACAGCATGACTTGCCTGCCTTGCAGCTGGACCTGCATCCGATTTTAGTTGGTCGACTTTGGGGTTTGCATTATTTGATGGCAAACACTGACCTTGAACGCCAACAGCTTGAATCGGTTTTGAAGGCTCGCATGGCCTTGTCCAATCACACGTTGACCGAATTGTTGTACGAACCTTGTATGCAGGCGTTGGTCTTAAATCATGAGGGTTTGTGTACTTTCATCGCTCAGTTTCAGCAGCAATTTGGAACCGCCAACTTCTGGTACAATTACTCACAGATTGCGCTGCAAAAATTATTTTTAGCCAAACGCGAACTTGAATGTTGTCGTTTTGAACACGCCAAAGAACTGCTTCTTGAGATTCCTTTTGGCCAAATTCGACATGGCTACCGCGAGTTTATCGAGTTGTTTGTCTCCTTTTTTCAATGGAAGATTGCAATCGGCTTGGGAGAAGATACGGAAGCATTCGTTGCTTTATTTATTGCAGCAAGAGCTAAAATACCTTATCCAATCTTCTCGAATCGCTATTTTGATCAGTATTTTTGTACCGATGAATCCACAACACATTGAAATTTGGTCTGACATTGCTTGCCCTTTTTGTTATTTGGGTTTGGCCAAGTTAGAAAAAGCGATGCAGAATAAAGCCATTGACCCCCAACTGGTTCGCATTGAATTCAAAACCTTTCTATTAAATCCGGGGCTCAAAACAGATTTAAGCAAGTCGATTTCGCAGTATTTGCAGGAGCACAAGCAAATTCCATTGGATCAACTTACAATGATGAATCAACGAATAATAGAACAAGGAAAGGAGTTTGGTCTCGATTTTCAGTTCGACCGCATTGTATTGGCCAATACCAACAAAGCACACGCATTGCTGCACGAAGCCAAAGAACAGGGCCTGCAACTCGCGTGTAAAAAACGCTTATTTAAGGCTTATTTTACCGAAGGAAAAAACATCGATGACCTTACGGTATTGCAACAGCTTGCCGCCGAAATCGGCATGAAAACCGAACAACTAGACCTTGCAATAGTAGGCGGAAAACATGGGCGCGAGCTGACACATGACCTGCAAGAAGCACAAAATTTTCAAATTAGAGGCGTTCCGTTTTTTGTGTTTGATCGGCATTCGGCCATTTCTGGCGCACAAGAACTACGCGTTTTTGAGGCGGCCTTTAACCCAGTAACTTCTTAGCCCTTTAAGGCTTTTTTATAACGTGGTTTACGCAAATTGTACGGCATATTGCGCACCACACGACGGATTACCCGATTGACCATAAAGTGTTTATTTGACCCCAAATACCCCGAAGAGGCAGTCGAGGCACTCCAAATACTTTGGGTTTGTGTGGCAGTTGCCAAACGAAGGGTCATTTGTACATAGTTTGTCATGGCACTAACGTTCCCGTTTGAAAGCGAATTAATGGCAATTGCGGCTCCTTCACTCACGGGTTCAAGGATTGAAATGTCACCGATCAGAATGGCATCTACATGAAGTAATTGACACAGTTCAATGTCATTTAAAGGTGTTTTAGGGTAATTGGCGCCAAATAACAAGGCATTTACTTCATCAGCGGGCATAATTTCAGCGGGCAATTTTCCAGAACGCTGATAAAACTCAAGTTGCTTGATCAATTTGGCTTGAAGTTGTTCTGATTTCTCGTGACAGAGGTCTTGGTATTTGTCCTCTTTCATCCAAATTTTGTGTTCAATAGTGGTTTTTAAAGGAAGTACGGCAATGCGCTGAACATTTTGAGTGAGTGTCACGACATCTTTTACTTCACGCACCTGGACACAGCTTGTCACGATTGACAACGTGAAAATGAGTAAAAACAAATTTTTCATGCCGTAAAATTAAGGTTTCACACGCGCATATGGAAATCGCTCGATCAGTTTTGGCAGTGCATAGCCATCTAGTCCATTGATTGCCAAGATGTCGCCTTTATCGAGTTGAAACCAATAATCGGGGCTCAGCAATTCTTCTTCGTAAAAAATAGACTCGATGCTCGCAATGACATGGATGCAGCCATTTTCAAGAATCGGGTATTCATTGACAAATTTACAAAGCAATTTGATTGGGCTTCCTTTCACAAAGGGAACAGGGCACCCTGCATGGTAAACAGCTTCTAAATCCGTCGCATCAAATTCACTATGTTCTACGGGGTAATTGGCCGAACTTTGGTGTGCCGCCGCCATCAGTTCTTCCGTAACAGCATTGACCGAAAAATAACCATACGCTTTGATATTGGCATAGGTGTGTCGTGGTACGGTTGTGGGGCGTAAAATAAATCCGAGTAGGGCGGGGTCGCTTCCTAAATGCGTCACACTCGAAAAGATGGCCACATTGGTTGCGCCCTCATAGGAAATGCTCGCAATCAGATTCGCCGATTTGTAGCCCATGCAGCTATTGATCAAATTGAGTCTGGAAATGCGGTCTAATTTTTCAATTTCGGGGCGATCAATGCGGAGTAAAGACATGAGTTGTTTATCGATAAAACAATTGAAAATTAAAAAGGTTTTTACAAAAATAGCTTATAGTTTTTGTAGTTTAGCTAGACTAAACCCCACCTATGAGAAGTCGATACATTTTTTCGATTGTGCTCCTGACGTTTTTCTCGAGTTGCACACGCTATTACCAATTACTGGAAAATAAAAATCCAGAAAAATATACAGACAACGACCTGTACGAATGGCAGTTATTAGCAGATTACAACCATATCATTATTCATACGCCGCAAGAGGTTTTTGAATTAAAAGAGCTGCAATTCGATGAACAATCAAATTCGCTTATCGGTAAAAAGGTAAGTATTGGGTCCCAAGAACTCTTCTATTACGAAAAAGTCATGCAAGATTCCGATCACATTGCTAAGCGGAACCCTCATGACAAAAAAGCCCTCACCAATCAAGTTCATTTTTTTTGCACTGAGTATACAGAATTGACAGAAACAAATGTCATTCATCTTCCGTTAAGCCAGGTAACGAAAGTTGATGTTTCCAAACAGGCATCGCACATCAATGCCCTTGTTTCGATACCGATTGTGATGGTAAGCGGTGCTGCCGGAATGGGTATTTTTTTAGCGATTGCTTGTAATTGCCCACGCGTGTATTTAAATGACGGAAACGGACTTCATGTCGAAAAGTCGCTTTTTACCGGGGCCATTTCACCGCAACTCGAACGTCAAGACATCAAGCAAATTCCCGATTATAACTCCAGAAGCCAAACGCTAAATGTGCGCTTGCAAAACGATCAAAAAGAACAACAATACATTGATCAGGTTGCATTAGTTGTCGTTCATCATGATTCGGATGTGCTTGTTACAATGGATCAACAAGCGAATTTGTACACTTCTAAAAAGTGCATTTCACCAACTGAAGTGACCGATGGTCAAGGAACCTCTGTGCGCATTGATGTGGCTGCAATCGACGATCTTTCTTATGATTTTCGGCCTGAAAAGGTCGCCGGTATTTGCGAATTGGTGGCTCAGTTTCCAGGAATTCAAACCAACAATGCCACCTTCATCTTACGGATAAAAAACACTGAATGGGCAGGGTATGCATACCATGAATTTGAAGCACTTTTTGGTGATGAATATGCAAGCTGGGTCGAAAAAAACAAAGATAAACCACGTTCAGAACGCGAAAAATGGATGCGTCAAGAGGGCATTCAATTGGTTCTTGAACTTAAACGAAACGGAAGTTGGGAGCCCATCGAAGATATTGATTTGGTGGGCGATATTGCCTTCGAACAACTTGCTGTGCCACTTACAAATATTCCAGCTGGCCCGATAGAGCTGCGCCTTCGTTCTGGATTTTATTTTTGGCAAATTGATTACATTGCGCTAGACGATCAACAGCAGCATTATCCG
>JBDLQL010000036.1:0-21178 GCA_039800565.1 Bacteroidota bacterium
AAGAGGCGATGTCCATGTACGGGCGGAAACCGAGTTGTGGATCTTGAAAATTGGGACTTTTCAGTGCATTTTCCCAGTCAGTAATGTAATCTTGAATATAGGCTTTTTGTAGCGGATGAATGAGGTCGATACTTGGGTCGTGTAATTGATAAGTAATGGGGCCAGTTCCTGGAGCCTGACAGGTGTAAGGAGAAGTCCAGGCAATGACACCACCAGCCGTTGTTTTGTCTATTTTAACGATGTACCCACCTGTCAGTTGATTATTTAGGGTATCTGTATACGTCAGCGGGTCAATGGCAACTCGGCCCGGATTTGTTTTAATTTTTTCAATGAGGACATACACCCCAATATAAGTTCCATTCAAAATAACTTCACAAAATTGAGTGCGTGGTGCCCATCGACCCATTTCATTTCCTAAGTGGTAGGTAAGCACATTTCGCATCATGGCTTTGTCTGTATAGGGCGCATACAGCACCCAATCGTTGTCAGCAGGCCAATCGAATAAAGACACATCGTAATTTACTGAATCGGGGCCTCGTGTTTCAAGTCCATACGATTGCTGTGGAAAACCTCCAGACGAAGAGCCGCGCCTTTCAATAGCGATTTGCCCATAAAATTCATTAAAGGGATTGCTAAGTGCATTGAGTTGCCCGGGGCCATTGTAAATAATGCCCATAAAGCCATCGATTTTCGGTTCGTCAGGGATGGTAATGCCATTGGTATTTAATACCACAATTGGCAAATTCGAACTTGTAAAAACCGCAGGGGCCACGAACCAAGAGGGTGTAGGGTAATTACTAGGGGTGCTATTAAAAGTGGCCACACTTAAAAAAGGTCGGCAGCTAAAATCAGCTGAGTTTGTAGTTTGGTTATGTACTTCAACGGCCAAGATATTGTTCCCCGAATGAAGTAAGGTTTGAACTTGTAGTGCATTAAATACAAACTGATCGGGTTGTTGATTTTGATACAATTTGGCTTCGTGTGAAATGCTTGCTAGTGAATTGAAATTTGGGATGCCGGGTGCAATCCCATTGCGTGCAATTTCGACCCCATTTAAATAGGCAACAAAACCGTCGTCGTAATCCATGTTTAAGACAAAGGCTTGTATGCTTGAAACATCGAGTATTTGAAAGTTTTTACGAATGTAAACCGATGCACTATTTGTTGGGATGACAGTGTTGTCGTCATTGTCTCCAAAACCAAAGCCTCCTATGCCGTTTGCCCACGAACTGGCATCAAAATTAGCTTGATACCACGATGCAGGAGTGCTTGCGTCTGGTACACGATAGTTCCATGTTGTGCTATCGTAAACAACGGTTTCCCATTGAATCGTTTGCCCATAAAGGGCGCCATTCAAAAAGAGAAAAAAGGAGAAAAACCAGCGGTACATGCTTTAAAATTACGCCTAATTGCTGAATTTCAAAAAGATTTTCCAAGATAAGAAGGCAAGAGTAAGCAGCAGTGCAATGCCGGCAAGCCAATCCCCATATTGGGCATAAAAGGTTAGGTCTTGTCGAAGTTCAACTTGTTGTTGAAAGGCCGCTCGGTGCCAATAAGAAGTGCGTTTTACAATTTTTCCGCATGGATCAATGCTGCCACTGGTCCCAGTATTGGCACTACGCAAGACCCAACGACGGGTCTCGATAGCACGCAAACGGGCAAACGAAAAATGTTGTTTGTAGCCTGGTGTGTTTCCCCACCAGCCATCATTGGTTAAGATGCATAATAATTCTGCTCCTTTCACAACTTGTTGCCTGACAAAATCACCATAAATTGATTCATAACATACTATGGGCGCTAGTTTTACTGTATCTGAAAGCCGCACTTGCTGAATAATTTGAGGTTCTTTTTCAGTGCCAAGTGTGCCTGATGACCCTCCATTTTCTATGGCAATGGCTGCTAAAAAAGGAAAGTACGCTGAAAAAGGTATGAGCTCGACGCCTGGAACTAGCTTTGATTTATGCACATATTGTGTGAGTTGATTTTTGGAAACCAACAGGGATGTATTGTAGTTTTCGTACCAACGTCCGGGTGCATTGGGTACTGGATTGCTTGCCACGCTTTGTTTTTGGTCAAATAAACGGACAGTCGATGCACCGATTAAAAGTTGTGCCTTGGGCCAACTCCATACTTGATCTTTCAGTCGTTGGCCGAAGGGAAAGCCTTCCAATTCAAATTCAAGAAAAGATCCTGCTAACGCTGTTTCGGGGCCAAGTACTAGATCAGTTTGCGGATCCACATGACGGTTTGCTAGGCGCAAAAAAGAATCGACTAGCTGTTCATTGGTAGTGCCCGCTGCAAATTTTTCGGTGTAGGGGTCTACATTTGGTTGTACCACGACCGCGTTTAGTTTTTTGCCATTTGTATACCGTTCTTCTTTGAAAAGTAGCAGTTGGCTAAATCCAATGGGCACCAAAACACTAAGTGCAAGAATGATCCAATTTTTTCTTGAAATGAATTGGTTGTTTTGGTAGGAGTTTAAGATGTTAAATACCAATAGATTGACTACTATAATCCAGGCGCTACCCCCTAAAGTCCCGGTAAGTTCGTACCATTGTACCCAACCCGTATGTATCGAGAAGTAATTACCAAGTGTCAGCCAAGGCCATGATAAATCCCAGCGGTGATGCCCGTATTCAAACAAGATCCAGAAAGGTATCAGGAGCCAATACGAAAGGATTGAACCCTCACGTTTTTGAATCGAACTCCAGGTGCTAAATACAAGTGCCATCAGCAAACTATTGACTCCGATGGCTAAAGCGGCCCCACTAAATGATGCATTAGCCACCCACCACGTACTACCAAGATTCCAAGTAAAGAAACAAGAATAATAACTAAAGAAACGAAAAAAGGCCTTTTTCTGAATCAAGAAGAGTTGCTGTCGGGCATACACTAGCAGTGCAAAGCCGCAAAAAACGAGGGGGCTCAAACTTCCTGAAAATGGAAAGCTGATGCTAAGAAATAAGCCACCAAGTAAGGCAGGTAAAAATGGGTGTTGGGCGAGCCATTTCATTGTTCTAAAATTAAGCATTCGGTGGAATAGCTGCACATTTACGCAAAAAAAAAAGCCCCACGAATGGAGCTTTTTAATGATTGATTCATGTGTTTAGGCAGTTGCTCCTTCAAAAGGTACAACTGAAACAAATGAACGATTGTCTTTTTTCTTACGGAATTCAACTAAGCCGTCAGTCAATGCAAACAATGTGTGATCTTTACCGATACCAACGTTGTTGCCTGGGTGATGTTGTGTACCACGTTGACGAACGATGATATTTCCTGCAATTGCAGCCTGACCACCAAATATTTTAACGCCTAAACGCTTGCTGTGTGATTCACGACCGTTTTTCGAACTACCGACTCCTTTCTTGTGTGCCATGGTTTCTTCTTATTTAGTTCCCGAAGGAAATTATGCTTTGATACTTTTAATAGTGATCGCAGTAAACTGCTGACGGTGTCCGTTTTTAACACGGTAACCTTTACGACGTTTTTTCTTGAAAACGATGACTTTGTCACCTTTAACGTGGTCGATCACTTCTGCGGTGACTTTAGCACCTTCTATAGCCGGGGCGCCCAAAGTGATTTTACCACCATCTTCTACCAATAAAACGCGATCGAATTCTACTTTCTTTCCCGCTTCGGCATCTAGACGGTGAACAAAAACCTTTTGGTCTTTTTGCACCTTAAATTGCTGCCCTGCTATCTCTACAATTGCGTACATATAGCTTGTTTTAATTGTTTTTAACCCAAAATTGGAGTGCAAAGATACGATATTCTCTTATTCTACCAAAGGATTTTGACGATTTCTTACGCCTTTTCTTGGATTTTGTTTCGCCACGGTTGATTTGTGAGTAAAATCCCGAAGATAATGACCATCATGGCTAGGTATTGCTGGGAATGCAACTGTTCATGATTGGTAGTGGTACCAATGATAACGGCTACAATCGGAATGAAATAGGTGACGGTACTTGCAGTCAGTGCATTCGATTCTTGGATGAGGCGATTGAAGATAAAGACAGCAAAAGCAGTGCCCAAAAGACCTAGAAGGGCAATAGCTAGCAAGCCTTCTTGAGCATGTGGTAGTTCAGCAATGGATCGGGGTGTCTTGAATGCAAAAAATCCAATAACAGAAGGGATAAGCGCGGTAGAAAAACCGCCAGTTGCTACGAGTTCTGGAGGGTAATGGCTTAGTTTATTTTTAATGGTATTTAAACTAAAGCCATAAAGAAGCGTTGCCACTAATAAAGCCAGTGCCTCGGGCAAATTGCCACTCGGATCAAGGTGTTTGCCTGCGCTAAGGAGCCAGCTGATACCCGCAAAACCAATAAGGGTACCCACTAATTGAAGTGGGCGGATACTGAGGCCAAACACAAGTACTCCTACAATTAAGGTGAAAATGGGGGTAAAGCTATTCATGATACCTGCTAAACTAGTATCGAGCCGTTGCTCAGCGTAGGTAAATAGGAAGGCAGGGATTAAGTTCCCACCCAAGCCTACTACACAGAAGTAAAGGTAATCTTTTGGTGCGCGCAATTGCTTGAACAAGCGAGGAAGTAGTGGTGTAAAAACAAGACTAGCTAATAAAATGCGTGTGCTCGCAACCTGGGTAGCGCTAAAAATGGGCTGCCCTGTTTGTGTAAACATCCCGCGCTTCATTAAAATAAACGAACTGCCCCAAATGCCGATTAGAAAAAGAAGGTATAGAAGGGTTTTGGGCTTGATTTTCATGGGCTAAAGGTAGGTAAAAATAGCCTGTCACTACATCTCAAAAATCGGATATCAACAAATTGTTAAAAAAACTCCCACAAATTCCCACAAAACAGCTGAAACCATTATTAAATAAAGGAAGTAACATGTTAGTAATTGTTAATATGTAACCTTATAAAGCGCTATACGTTAGAAGTTATCAACAATCAAATTGTTCAGTGGTAAAAAGTGGTAGGAATCCACTAATTTTACCCCATTATTACGCTATGGCAGGACTAGTAGGTGAATTTGAAGTAAAGCTAGACGAGAAGGGGCGCTTCCTCTTTCCGTCTGGATTGCGCAAGCAATTGCCTGCTGTTTCCCAGCGCGATTTCATGTTGAACAAAGGATTTGAAGACTGCTTGACATTATTCCCACTTCCAGAATGGGAGCGCATCAGTCAAAAGCTTTCTAAAATGAATTTGTTTAAACCCAAAAACCGCATGTTTTACCGCTTGTTTCATCAAGGGGCCAAACAAGTGGCTTTGGATAATGCTGGTCGGGTATTGGTACCTAGTGCGCTCATGGAGCGTGTTGGTTTGGTATCTGAGGTGATGTTAATTGCCTACAATGACCGCATTGAAATCTGGGACAAGTCCAAATACTTCGCATTAATCGAAGGAAACATGGCAGATTTCGCTGATTTAGCGGATGAAGTAATGGGCGACTTGGACAATGAAGAATAACACTGACTACCATATTCCTGTTCTATTAGAACCGTGTTTGACAGGGCTAAAGCTCAAGACAGACGGAGTGTATGTCGATGTTACGTTCGGTGGGGGTGGCCATTCAAGAAAACTTTATGAACTGTTAGGTCCTAACGGAAAACTCATCTCATTTGACCAAGATCCAGATGCGCAACTGAACGCGTGGGAAGCGCCCAATTTTCACTTTGTGGCAGCTAACTTTTCGTTTTTAAAAAATCATTTACGCGCCTTGGGCATCCAAAAGGTGGACGGTATTTTAGCCGACTTAGGTGTTTCTTCGCATCAATTTGATACTGCTGAACGTGGTTTTACGATTCGAGAAAATGCGGCGCTTGATATGCGTATGAATCGCAACGGAGGGCAAACTGCCGCTCAATTAATTGCAAATGCAGAAGAAAAAACGCTTGCCGATATCTTTTTCCTGTATGGTGAATTGCGCAATGCGCGGCAACTAGCTGCCGAGCTAGTTCGCGTCCGTACAAGCCGCAATATCGCTACTACGTTTGACCTTATCGACGTTCTTCGTCGCTTTGCGCCAAAATTTAAAGACCACAAGTTTTACGCACAAGTTTTTCAAGCACTGCGCATTGAAGTCAATCAAGAGCTTGAGGTATTAAAGGCGCTTTTAGAGCAGTCAGCCGAAGTGTTGGCTCCGGGCGGGCGCTTAGTAGTGATGTCTTACCATTCATTAGAAGATCGCTTGGTTAAAAACTACCTAAAACGCGGTAGTTTTTCGGGTGAAATCGAGAAAGATTTTTTTGGGAATGTTCAGAAACCCTTTGTAGAAATTACACGGCACCCAATTGTGCCAAATGAAGAAGAATGTGCGCGCAATTCACGTGCGCGTAGTGCCAAACTCCGAATTGCCGAACGCCATGTCTGACCCGAAACCAAAGAAACCAGCAACGAGTAGCAAGGCAAATGCATTTGCTCAGATTCTGAATGGCGATTTCTTGACCAAAGAATTTGTACTGAATAACCTCAATTACATTTTCTTCCTCATGCTTTTATTATTGCTGTTGGTCTCAAAAGGATATTACGGCAAACAAATTAATAAAGACATCGACGCTAAGCAACGCGACCTCGATCAGCATGCTGCCGAATACATCGAAGCCAAAGCCAGACTCGAACTCGTGACACGCCGATACAAATTGGCCGAACGACTCGAAAAGCGCGCGTTAAAAGAAACGAAAAATGCCACAAAAGTCATACGCATTCAGCAACATAAGCCATGAGCAACGATAAAAAATACCTGTATCGCCGTGCCTTCGTGATCTATTTTGGATTCGTTGCCATTATGCTAGTTGTCTTGTACTCAACACTTGACCTACAGATTAATGGGGCAGGTGGCGTTTTCCAAACCTCAGAAGGCCAACTTCCTACCCGCGTGGTCGATCGGGTTCCGAGAATGGGCGAAATTTTAGATGTCAATGAAGTTCCATTGGTCACGAGTGTCACGTTTTATGACATCTACATGGATCCAACAGTTGTGGATCAGGAAGTTTTTGACGATAAAGTCGGAGAATTGGCCAAAGGTTTGGCGCAATTGTATCCAGACCAAAGTGCGCGCGAATACGAAAATAAAATTCGCAAGGCACGCGAAAACAACTCACGTTATTTACTCATTCGCCGCAAAGTAACCAATTACGAGCGCAAAAAGCTGGGTAAATTACCCATCTTCGAATTGGGTCAAATGAAGGGTGGCTACATTAATAATGTCGAAACCATCCTGCGTAAAAAACCGAACGGCAATTTGCTCAATCGCACATTAGGCTATTACAAAGTGGTCGATGACTCGGCTTATCGGGTCGGAATTGAAGGTGCATTTTATGAGTATTTACGCGGCGAAAATGGCCAAGAAATCGAGCAGCGAATTTCATCAGGTTGGAAAAAAACCGGTAAGGTCATTAAAGAAGCGGTTGAAGGTGCAAATGTGATTACTTCTATAGACAAAGAAATCCAGGAAGTGGCGCACTCAGAGCTTGAAAAGCAAATGATTTACATGCAAGCCGAGCATGGCTGCGTGATTGTCATGGATGTCAAGACAGGTTTTATCAAAGCCATTGCCAATCTCAATCAAACAGAAAAGGGCAAATATAGTGAAAACTATAATTATGCGATTGGCTATTTAGAAGTACCGGGTTCGACCTTTAAATTGGCTTCATTGATGGCTGGTCTTGAAGACGAAAAATTTAAAATTACGGATAAGGTCAATGCAGTTGGTCGCTACACCGTCGCTGGCCGCGGAATGTCTGACTCCAATCATGGTAATGGCTATGGTGTGATTACCATTCAGAAGGCCTTTGAAAAATCGTCAAATGTCATTTTACAACTCATGAATCGTTGCTACCGCAGCGAACCCGAACGCTTTATCGAGCGCTTGCAGCAATTTGGGTTGACTGAAAAGTTAGGCATTGAACTCGAAGGAGAAGCGGCGCCGCAGATCCCGCGACCTGGAACACCAGGGTGGTCCGCGCTCTCCTTGCCTTGGATGTCGGTTGGCTATGAATTGCGCCAAACGCCTTTACAAACACTTGCGTTTTACAATGCGGTTGCCAACAACGGAAAATTAGTGCGCCCACAATTTGTACAGTCGATTAAGCGGGCAGGCCAAGTCGTCAAGACCTTTAAACCGGTGGTGCTTCGTGAAGCGGTTTGTTCGAAGCATACCCTCGAAATTTTAAAGCGTTGCCTCGAAGGTGTAATGACGCGCGGAACAGGAAAATCGTTAAAAAGTTCGCTATTCTCCATTGCAGGTAAGACCGGTACGGCGGTGTTGCGTTCTGAAAATGGCGGTTACGAACAAGATGGTGTAAAGGCGTATCAGGCTTCATTTGTCGGGTATTTTCCAGCGAAAAATCCAATTTACTCGTGTATTGTGGTGATTTCGAAACCGAAACGCGCGTATTACGGTGCGGCGGTTTCCGGAACTGTGTTTGCTGAAATTGCCAATAAAGTATATGCATCGGCCCTTCAATACCACCGTGCAGTCAACGACAAACGCGCACCAATTTCTAAAGAGTTGCCTCGCTTAAAATCAGGAAGTGCTCGTGATGTAACCTACTTATTAAAGCAATTTAATTTGCGCTACCAACTTAATCACGAATCAGAGTGGGTCAAGAGCGATACACTTGAAGGTACACTTCAAGTCAATCGCAAAATTATTCTGAAAAAAGAAGTGCCAAATGTGATTGGGATGACAGCCAAAGATGCAGTTTATCTTTTAGAAAGTCGCGGACTCATTGTTAAGTTAATTGGTCGGGGTACGGTCCAGTCACAATCCCTACGAGCCGGTCAATCCATTGTAAGAGGTCAATTAATTACCATCCATTTAAACTAAAATCGAATGCAATTAAACGCGTTAATTCAACACCTTTCCATTCAGCAGCACTCGGGTTCGCTCGAACGCGAAATTGAAGCGATCGTGTTTGATTCGCGCCAAGCTACAGCCAACACGTTATTTGTAGCCATTGCAGGTACACAAGTAGATGGACACGATTACATTGCAACAGCACACACACAAGGTTGTCGGGTTTTTGTGGTCGAAAAAACGATTGAAGCGCTACCCGAAGCTTGTGTCATTCAGGTTTCAAGTACCGCTGAAGCATTGGCTGATTTAGCGGGAGCATTTTATGGACATCCATCAAAGGAACTGACCCTGGTTGGTGTGACGGGAACCAATGGCAAAACCACAACGGCTACACTTTTACACCGCTTGTTTTTGCAATTAGGTCACAAAAGCGGCTTGCTTTCAACGGTAGTCAATAAAATAGGCGATGTAGCCATTCCTTCAACACATACGACGCCCGATCCGATTCAGCTCAATGCGCTATTGCGCCGAATGGTCAACGAAGGATGCAGCCATTGTTTCATGGAGGTGAGCTCGCATGCAATTCACCAGCATCGCATTCGCGGGCTGGAATTTGCGGCAGCCGGGTTTACAAATATTAGCCATGATCATTTAGATTACCACAAGACATTTGCCGAATACATTCGCGTCAAAAAAGCCTTCTTCGATGGCTTGCCAGCTAGCGCTGTTGCGTTGGTCAATTCAGACGATCGCAATGGTATGGTTATGTTGCAAAACACGGCGGCCCGCAAGTGTACATTTGCGCTCAAAACACCGGCCGATTACAAAGGAAAAATCGTCGAAAATGCCATCAGTGGCTTGGTGCTAAGTATCAACCAAATTGAGGTATGTACCCGATTGGTAGGTGCGTTTAATGCCTACAATTTATTGCTCGTCTATGGCATCGCCATCGAATTGGGCCAAGATCAACTCGAAGTGTTGCGCTTAGTGAGCAACCTCGAAACGGTCGAAGGTCGCTTTCAGTATGTGCGCAGCACCATAGGTATTACGGCAATTGTCGATTATGCGCACACACCCGATGCACTCGAAAATGTTCTCGATACCATTGCTGCCTTTCGAAAAGAGGGCCAGCAAGTCATTACCGTTGTCGGTTGTGGAGGAGACCGCGATCGCGATAAGCGCCCTAAAATGGCAGCAATTGCTGCTGCAAAAAGTACACAAGTGGTCCTGACATCAGACAATCCGCGCAGTGAAGATCCACTAGAAATTTTAGCTGAAATGGAAGCGGGCTTGTCGGTTCAAGATCAATTGCGTTGTCTTACCATATCGGATCGTGCCCAAGCGATAAAAACGGCCATAGTAATGGCGCGTGCTGCTGATATTATTCTGATTGCTGGCAAAGGCCACGAAAAATACCAAGAGATTCAAGGTGTTAAGCATGATTTTGACGACCTCGAATTGACGAAAAACCTATTTCTAACCCTTCAAAAGTAGCCCATGCTTTACTATTTATTTGATTTTCTCGATTCATTGAATATTCCTGGTGCAGGACTTTTTCAGTACATCTCTTTTCGGGCGGGAATGGCGCTCATTTTTTCGTTGATAGTTTCAATTACCATCGGAAAACGCCTGATTGAAGGCTTGCGACGTCAGCAAATTGGAGAAACTGTGCGCGATCTTGGTTTGGCCGGTCAACTCGAAAAGTCAGGAACGCCAACCATGGGTGGTTTGATCATTTTAGCGGCCATATTGGTACCTACACTTTTGTTTGCCAAGCTGCACAATATCTATGTCATCACTATGTTGTTGGCAACGGTTTGGTTGGGCCTTATTGGGTTCATTGACGACTATATCAAAGTCTTTAAAAAGAACAAAGAAGGCTTAAAAGGCACCTTTAAAGTCATTGGCCAAATTGGCGTTGGTATATTGGTCGGTTCTATCCTTTATTTTTCGGATGAAGTTGTGGTGCATAAACGCGTTTCAGAGCATTACCAATTAAAAACCGACGAAACGTTCGTGACGCATTTGCATGTGCAAGAGGAAGGTGAGCATTTTAAGTGGATCAAAACCGACGACATGACTACCACGATTCCTTTCTTCAAAGGAAATGAATTTAATTACAACTGGTTAATCGATGATCAACACAAATCGTATGGCTGGTTGCTCTTTATTCCGATCGTTATTTTCATTGTGATTGCCGTTTCAAATGGCGCCAACATGACCGACGGGCTCGATGGCTTGGCAACAGGTACTTCTGCTATTGTCGGCATTGCGCTTGCTGTGCTGGCGTATGTTAGTGCACATGCCAAGTTCGCCGACTACCTCAATGTCATGTACATTCCGAATGCCGAAGAACTCGTCATTTTTATTGCGGCTTTTGTCGGAGCGTGCATTGGATTTTTATGGTACAATTCGTATCCGGCTCAAGTCTTTATGGGCGATACCGGTAGTTTGGCGTTAGGCGGAATCATTGCCGTTTTTGCCATTTCAATCCGCAAAGAGTTACTCATTCCGGTTTTGTGCGGGATCTTTTTAATTGAAAACGTGTCGGTGATGCTACAGGTCGGCTATTTCAAATTGACCAAAAAACGGTATGGTGAAGGCCGACGCATTTTCTTGATGGCGCCATTACATCACCATTACCAAAAGAAAGGATTGCACGAGGCAAAAATTGTTTCGCGTTTTTGGATTGTCGCTGTATTGCTTGCTGTGGTTACGATTGTTACCTTGAAATTGCGTTGATCGAATGGAAGCCAACACCAAACAACTCGTCATTTTAGGCGCCGGAGAATCGGGCGTTGGTGCGGCGCTTTTGGGCAAAGTAAAAGGCTGGTCTGTGTTTGTGTCAGACAAAGCTGAAATCAAGGCTTCATTTCAAGAAGAATTGCGTGCGGCTGCACTAGATTTTGAATCAGGAACACATTCCATGGAGCGCATTTTAGCGGCTGACCTCATCATTAAATCTCCGGGTATTCCTGAAAAAACGGCCTTAATGCAAGCCATCCGTGCCCAAGGAATTGAAGTCATTTCTGAAATCGAATTTGCGGGCTATTACTCGACTGCAACCCACATTTGCATAACAGGTAGCAATGGTAAAACCACCACAACCATGCTGACTTACCACATTTTGAAAAAAGCTGGACTCGATGTTGGCTTGGCAGGCAATGTCGGTTACAGTTTTGCCAAGCAAGTGGCAGAAGGTGGCCATGCTTATTATGTGATTGAACTGAGTTCGTTTCAGCTCGATGACATGTATCGCTTCAAAGCCGATATCGCCATCCTTACCAACATTACGCCCGATCACCTCGATCGCTATGACTACAACATGGACAAGTACGTCCAAGCGAAATTTCGGATTTTGCAAAATCAAGGTCCGGCCGATTGGTTCATTTACAATGCCGATGACCCCATCATTGAGCAGCAACTGCTGCAGCGTCAATTACCGATGCAATTGGCTCCTTTTTCTATCAAGCGCACCCTTGATCACGGTGCCTATGCCGACGACAAACAACTACACATCAACATAAACAAACAACAACTCACCATGTCAATTCATGAATTAGCTCTCAAGGGTAAGCACAATACCCAAAATGCACTTGCAGCCGGAATTGCTGCAAGATTGGTTGAAATCCGCAAGGATATCGTGCGCGAAAGTCTAGAAGATTTTGTCAATGTCGAACACCGTCTTGAATTTGTGGCCAAAGTCAATGGGATCGAATTTATCAATGATTCAAAAGCGACCAATATCAACTCTACCTGGTTTGCACTCGAGTCAATGGAAAAGCCAACCGTATGGATTGTTGGTGGTGTCGATAAAGGCAATGACTACAGTGAATTGGAAGCGTTAGTACGCGATAAAGTGAAGGCTATTGTATGTTTAGGTACAGATAATCAGAAAATTATTGAGGCTTTTAAAGACCAAGTTGAAGTTATTGTTGAAGCCGCATCCGCAATGGAAGCCGTTGCTTACGGATACCGTTTGGCCTCCAAAGAAGAAACGGTGTTGTTATCGCCTGCGTGTGCTTCGTTTGATCTTTTTGAGAACTACGAAGACCGCGGCAATCAGTTCAAGCAAGCTGTTCGTTCGCTGTAAGCAGTCAAATGATCAATTCAGGATCGTTTTCAGTTCGGACCCAACACGCAATAGAGCGAGCTAATAGTGGTTCAGAAGGGCTTCGCGCGCATGGAAAATTAAATGGCGCAGATGTCTTTTCATGGATGCAACCGCCGCAAGAGGCCTTGTTGGCTTTTATGCACGCCAATCCGGGCCAACTAATTTGGTTAGGAAATGCCGCCGAAATCGAGGCAATTCTTGAGCAAGACACCGCTTTGCACTCGAAATTCGAAGCCATTGCCATTTACGGTTCTAGTAATGCCATTTTCTGTGAGAATCAATTTGAGAGCATTGACCTCAGTTTGACATGGTTGTTGCAGCAAGGAGCCGAAAAACAAGTGGTGGTCATTACGGGTACCGATACGAATACGGCGTATACCGAATTAAAAGTGAAGAGTTTCTTTCAGTTTTTTCAGCGTTTATGAGAGATTACCTAAAATACTTAAAAGGAGACCCTGTCATTTGGATCATTACGATTCTGATGATGGCCTTTTCATTAGTAACGGTTTATAGTTTCGTTCCGATTTTGATAAAAATCGAGGGTGGCTCGCCATTCCTTTATTTATTCAAGCACCTCATTTATGTGGTATTGGGTTTTGTTGGGATGTTTCTGATCCATCGGGCGCCTTCGAAATACATTAGCCAGTTGGCCAAGTTTGCATACTATTTAGGGGTCTTATTGTTGTTATTTACCGCCTTTTTTGGTGCCGAAGTGAACGGTGCTGGACGTTGGATACGCATCCCATTAATCAACCTCACTTTTCAATCTTCGGATTTTGCAAAACTGGCATTAATTATATACCTCAGTAAATTATTGGTTCGAAAAAAAGCAAAGTTTGGTAGTTGGAAGGAAGGGATTTTGCCCTTACTTCTTCCGATCGCTGTCACCTGTGGCTTGATTTTAAAAGATAACTTCTCGACAGCAGCCATGGTATTTATGCTTTGTATGATTATGTTGTACATTGGCCAAGTTCCGTGGGGCAAGCTATTTACGATGGTCGGCATTGGAATTGCCGCTGTGTTGCTGATTGTAGGCACGCATGTTACGTTTCCGCAGCTCAATATTCTGCCGCGCTACGATACCTGGATGAACCGCATAAATAACCGTGTCGATGCAGAAAATCAAAGTGTAGAAAGCTTGCGCGACAACCAGCAGGCCAACAATGCAAAGTTGGCGATTGCGGTAGGTTCTGTTTTTGGACAAGGTGTTGGCGATGGTAAGCTCAAAGAGTTTTTGCCAGAAGCCTATGCCGATTTTTATTACGCCACTTTTGTCGAAGAGTTTGGCTTCGTATCTGCCTTTTTCTTGGTGCTTTTATACCTGATTTTGTTGTACCGCATGATTCGGATTTCGCTCAAAACACCCGACCCATTTCAGGCGTATGTCTGTTTAGGCATTGGCATACATTTGCTCACGCAAGCTTCGATTAATATGTTGGTATGCACAGGTGTATTTCCCGTGACTGGCCAGAACATGCCATTTATGGCAATGGGTGGTTCGGCACTCGTGATGGCGAGTGTTTCGATCGGAGTGGTTCAGTCCATCGCAAAAGACCTTAAAAAAGGAGACATTTCTTCACAAACTGCATTTGAAACTAGCGACAATGAAGCTTAATCGAGTCATTATATCAGGCGGAGGCACGGGAGGGCATATCTTTCCAGCCGTAGCGATTGCCGATGAAATCAAACGCCGCAATCCCGACGCCGCTATTCTTTTTATCGGTGCAAAAGGTAAAATGGAAATGGAAAAAGTACCCCAGGCGGGTTACCAAATTGTGGGTTTGCCAATTGCTGGTTTTCAGCGCCGTCTGACATTTTCAAATTTTATATTGCCCTTTAAACTCGTCTGGAGTTTGTTATTGGCTGCAAAAGTCATCCGCGGTTTTAAACCGCAATTAGTCATCGGCGTCGGTGGCTACGCCTCAGGCCCCACTTTACAAATGGCTCAGTTATTGGGGTACGCCACACTCATTCAAGAGCAAAACTCGTATCCGGGTAAAACCAATCAACTTTTAGCGAAGCGCTGTCAAAAAATTTGTGTGGCCTATGAGCACATGGAACGCTTTTTTCCGGCCGATAAAGTCGTACTTACGGGCAATCCAGTGCGTTCGTTTGTGCAATTAAAAGAGGCCAATTTACGCCAAGAGGCTGCTGCATTTTTTGGCCTCGATTCATCGAAAAAAACCATTTTGGTCATTGGTGGAAGTTTGGGTGCACGGACCTTAAATAGTAGCATGGCCAATGGCTACAAACAACTGGCACAAGCCGGTTACCAATTGCTTTGGCAATGTGGTAAAAGTTACGAGCCAAACATTGCTGAATTCGGTGAGTTGCCCGCTGAGATCAAAGTAACGGCGTTTATTCAGCGTATGGATTACGCCTATGCATTAGCCGATGTCATTGTTTCGCGTGCAGGTGCCATTTCTGTTAGTGAATTGGCCTTAGTTTCAAAACCTGTAATATTGGTACCCTCGCCAAATGTAGCCGAAGATCACCAAACTAAAAACGCCATGGCACTTGTCGAAAAAGGTGCGGCGCTTTTGGTACGCGACACCGAGGCGCCAGAGCTGTTGGTGAAACAAGTGCTTGAATTGGCAACTAATCCGAGTGCTCAATCAGAATTAGCAAGTGCTTTAGTGAGGTTCGCTAAACCAACTGCCTGTGCGCAAATTGTCGATACCTGTGAACAACTAATTGTGCGCGTATGAAAACGGAACTCGATCACTTCCAACAAATTTATTTCATCGGTATTGGAGGTATTGGTATGAGTGCCTTGGCACGTTACTTCAAGACGCAAGGCAAAGAAGTGGCGGGCTATGATAAAGTCTCCTCTCCGCTAACACAAGCGCTCGAACAAGAAGGCTGTTTGGTCCATTATGAAGATTTGGGGGCTGCACTTCCTAAAGCATTTACCAATCCTGCCAAGACATTAGTCATTTATACGCCTGCCATCAAGCAATTGGATGAGCTGCGTTACTTTCAATCAGGTTCATTTGTCATTAAGAAACGCGCAGAAGTATTAGGGATGCTGACCCGTCAGCGCGAAGGACTTTGTGTGGCTGGAACTCATGGAAAAACAACCACCAGTTCACTATTGGCACATTTGTTAGATCAATCCGATTGGAAATGTGATGCCTTTTTGGGGGGCATTGCCAGTAATTTCAATTCCAATTTGGTTCAAGACCCACAGGCCCGATACACCGTTATTGAAGCCGATGAATTTGACCGAAGCTTTTTGCATTTATCGCCCTTTTCGGCAATCATTACGGCCGCAGATCCAGATCACCTCGATATTTACGGAACACCTGAACAGTTTCGGGAAGGGTTTCGTCAATTTGCCATGAAAATAGACCCTTCAGGTTTTTGCATTCAGCATGAAGGACTTGACTTACAGACACTTGCAACCGTTAAAACATATGCCATTGACTCAGCCACTGCCGATTACAGTGTCGGTAATTTTAGGTGGGAACAGGGTCGTTTATTGGTCGATATGCGTCTTGAAGGTATGAATTGGAACGAAATTGCGTTGGGCTTACCCGGAACCCATAATGCTGAAAATGCGTTGGCTTGTGTTGCTTTACTGCACCAATTAGGCATGGACGAAGCAAGTTTGCGCGCAGGATTAGAAAGTTTTAAAGGAGTGAAACGACGCTTTGAACGGATTTTTTGTTCGGAACGTTTGACGTATATTGATGATTACGCGCACCATCCGCAAGAAATCGATGCTTTAATTGATTCGGTTCGTATTTTATATCCAGGCCAGCAGCTCATTGGTATATTTCAACCGCACTTATATACACGTACCCGCGATTTTGCGGCTGGTTTTGCGGCAGCGCTAAGTCGACTGGATCAATTGCTACTGATGCCCATATATCCGGCGCGCGAAGAAGCCATACTTGGAGTCGATAGCGAATGGATTTTAGCCATGGTGAACTGTCCGAAAAAGTGCATTGCAAAGCCATCAGAAGTGCTGCAAGCGGTTGCTGAACTAAATGCTGGGGTCTTGCTCACGATCGGAGCTGGAGATATAGATCGCTTAGTCAAGCCGATCGAAGAATTAGTCAAAATAAACCAACAAGGCGGATGAAAAAGTGGATGCGCATCGTATTGTGGATTTTGTTTACAGCTGCGGTTGTAACTGTTTTTGTGTTTGCGATTCAAGCCGAAAATGCGCGTGAATTGAAAGCGCCTAAAATTTCGATACATGTGGAAGGTGAAAATGCCTTTTTGACTGAAAATGAATTGTTAGACCGTCTTAAAATCCGTCACCTTTTTACGGACAAACAAGCGGTAAATGCATTGCGAATTCGCTATGTCGAACATGCCATTGAATCGATGGCTGAGGTCAAACACGTGAAGGTCTTTAAAGAAATTGGTTCAGATTGGCACATTGAACTTGAATTGCGCAAACCCATTGCCCGAATTTTCAATACTTCAGGTCAGAGCTATTACCTTGATCAAGACGGATTTATGATGAATCGATCACGTTTGCATACGGCGCGCGTCTTGGTTTTTTCTGGGTCAATTTCAGACCGCTACAGCCCGCAATCTATCTACCATTTTATTAACAATGATTCTTTGAAAAGTTCTCGAAAAATTGATCAAATCTATCGAATTTCAAATTATGTTTGTAACGATCCACTATTGCACAAAATGATCGGTCAGGCCTATCTTGAAAAAGATGGTGATTTCATCCTGATTCCATTGATAGGTGATCAACAAATAACCTTCGGAAGTGCCCGGTCAGATCGCGAAGTTCGCGACAAATTTGATCGCCTCCTGAAGTTTTACAAAGAAGCAATGCCTCACGAAGGCTGGGATAAATACAGTGAAATAAGTGTCAAGTATGAAGGACAAATCGTTTGCAGAAAAAGAAAAGGCGCCTGAAATGAAACGCAGTCGTGTAGTGGTTGGTCTTGATATCGGAACCACTAAAATTGCGTGTTTTGTTGGTCGTAAAAACGAGCACAACAAAATTGAAATTATTGCCGTTGGCAAATCAGAGTCTTTAGGTGTCATGCGAGGTGTTGTTTCAAACATTGAGCGCACCGTGCAATCGATTACTGCTGCAGTCGATGCGACCCAACATTCAGTTGAAGGCGATTTGAAAATTAAAAATGTGTATGTTGGCATTGCGGGGCAGCACATTCGCAGCATGCAACACCGCGGGATTTACACCCGCCGCACCACCAATGGTGAAGTGTCGCAAGCAGACATCGATGCCTTTGTCGATGACATGTACAAAATGGTCATGAATCCTGGTGAAGAAATCATCACGGTCATTCCGCAAGAATACATCGTAGACAACGAGCCAGAAATCAAAGACCCAATCGGAATGGGTGGGGTTCGCCTAGAAGCCAACTTCCACATCATTACCGGGCAAGTGAGCAATGTGCAAAATATCACGCGTTGTGTCGAGCGTTCAGGCCTTAGTGTCAAAGATATCATCCTAGAGCCAATTGCCTCAGCAGAATCGGTCTTGTCAGACGAAGAAAAAGAAGCAGGTGTTGTGTTGGTTGATATCGGTGGTGGCACGACCGATGTGGCTATTTTCCACGATGGCCTCATTCGCCATACCGCAGTTATTCCGTTTGGCGGAAATGTTATTACCCAAGACATCAAAGAAGGCTGCCGTATTATGCAACGCCAAGCAGAAATGCTCAAAGTGAAATTTGGAAGCGCATTGGCCTCTGAAAGCAAAGAAAATGAAGTGGTTTGCATCCCGGGTCTCCGTGGTCGCGAACCCAAAGAAATTACCTTGCGCAATTTAGCCAGCATCATTCAGGCACGAATGGAAGAGATCATCGAGTTGGTGCGTCTTGAAATCCGTAGTTCTGGTTACGAAAAACGCTTAATTGGTGGTATTGTCGTTACAGGTGGCGGTTCGCAATTAAAACACCTCACACAACTCATCGAATACCTCACCGGTATGGATGCGCGCATTGGGTACCCAACCGAGCACTTGGCCAACACCAACGACCTCGACAACCTAGCGAGTCCGATGTATGCCACCGGAATTGGCTTGGTATTAAAAGGCTTTGAAGCCATCGAAAAACAACAGCAATGGGTGGCGCCAACACAACAGGCCGAAGCAGCTCCTGAAGTGGTGGCTGAAATAAAGCCCGAAAAAACAAAAACTCACTCGAACGGAGAACGCCGCGGGCTCTTTTTTGAAAAAATATTGAACCCCGTGAAGAACTTCTTTGATGATTCAGAAGAATAGAAATTTAGGATACGAAAGCGAAATGGAGATGGAATTTGATTTACCAAGAAAAGAAACAAGCATGCGCGCCGAATCAATCATCAAAGTGATTGGTGTAGGTGGTGGAGGCTCCAATGCTGTCAATCACATGTACTTGCAAGGAATTGCAGGGGTTGACTTCATTGTGTGCAACACCGATTGCCAAGCACTAGATGTGTCGCCAGTGCCTCACAAAATTCAGTTAGGCCCACACTTAACAGAAGGTCGTGGTGCCGGCATGTTGCCCGATGTAGGCATGAATGCCGCGATGGAAAACATCGAAGAAATCCGCGATTTACTAGCACGCAATACTAAAATGGTATTTGTAACCGCCGGAATGGGTGGTGGTACCGGTACAGGTGCTGCTCCTGTCATTGCACAAGTTGCAAAAGACCTCGGAATTCTTACCGTTGGTATTGTGACGGTTCCATTTAATTTTGAAGGTCGTAAGCGCCGCCAGCAAGCCGAAGAAGGACTCGAGCGCATGCGTCAAAATGTCGATACGTTACTTATTATCAATAACGAACGTCTGCGCGAGTTTGGTCGCAATATGTCATTGTCTGAAGCTTTTTCACATGCCGACGACGTCTTGACCGTTGCTGCGAAAGGAATTGCAGAAGTTATTTCGGTAACCGGATCCATCAATGTTGACTTTAACGATGTCAATACAGTCATGCGCAATTCGGGTCATGCGATCATGGGAAGTGCAATTGCAGAAGGCGAAGACCGCGCGTTGGCTGCTGTTCGCGATGCGCTTACTTCACCATTGCTCAACGACAACGATATCAAAGGTGCACGTTATGTATTATTGAACATTACCTACGGTGACCGCGAAGTCATGATGGATGAAATTACGGAAATCACCGATTTCATTCAAGATGCAGCTGGTGCAACTGCCGATGTCATTTGGGGACACGGAAAAGATGCCAGCCTTGGCGACAAACTCTCTTTAACCATCATTGCTACTGGTTTTTCTGCCACACCAATTACAGGTTTTGAAAAAGCACCAGAACGTACGGTTGTCACGCTAGAAGAAGAAAAACGCACCGAAATTGTAGCACCATTGGCATCACCATTTCAGTCGATCGCAAGCCCTGCTCCAGCTCCAATTCAAGAGCCTGTTGCCGACGCCCAAGAGCCTTTCATGAAAAGTGCGCCAAGCATTGAGGTGCCGCGCGAAGTACTTCCTCCTGTTCAAGAAGAAAAACGCAAATTCCAACTTTTTGATGAAGAGCCTCAAGCAGTCATTCCGACGCCATCTCCTGTTCAGGAAGCACCTGCATTTGATGTCGAGCCAAGCGAATTTAGCCCGGTTTCTGAAAAAGAAGCCATCGATTTTACTTGGGAAGTTTTTGAAGCGAGTGCGGCTCAAGAGCCGGTTGCTCCAGTTTCGACCCCAACACCTGTAGTTTCAAATTACGAACAAACCGAAGCGCAAGTCGTGCGTCATGTACTCGAAGACGATACCGAAGCACGCATCAATTTAGAGCAACCAAAACGCATTTTGTCGCCAGAAGAGCAGCAACGCAAAGCCCAAGAACGCGTGGCGCGCATTCAAGAAATGACGGCTAAAATGCGCAAAGCCGATAACATCATCGAGTTTGAAAACGAACCAGCTTTTGTCCGACGCAATATTGCGTTGCAACAAAATCAACCGAGCACCGAAGAGCAATTTTCGCGTTTCGGACTAGGCGAAGATGGCTTTGGTCGTTCAGGTTTACGCAACAATAATTTTCTTCACGATAACGTTGACTAATCATGAGTTTTAGTGCCCGCATCAACGAAGACATCAAGCAAGCAATGCTTGCGAAAGAAAAAGAAAAACTAGCCGCCCTTCGCGATATCAAATCGAAGTTGTTGCTTGAAGCTACTTCGGGTGCTGGTTCTGAAGTTTCCGACGAAGCAGCCATTAAAATTTGCATGAAGCTGCACAAGCAACGCCTCGAAACCTACGAACTTTACAAAGCTCAAAATCGCGACGATTTAGCTGCCGAAGAATTGTTTCAGGCACAGGTCATTGAAAGCTACCTGCCGCAGATGCTCTCCGAAGAAGAGGTGGCAAC
>JBDLQL010000037.1:0-20867 GCA_039800565.1 Bacteroidota bacterium
CAGCCGGTACAGGTGTACGCAACTTCCAAAACCTCATTGTTGGCTCACAACAAGCTTACGATGAACTCGTTGAAGAAGCATAATTCACAATTCTTAAGTTGAAAAAGGGGGCATGAAAATGCCCCCTTTTTTTTGTGATAAAAAGATCAGGAGATGCGACCCCAATTGGGTTTGTTGCGCAAACGAAGTTTCATGATGTCCTGTACGAAACGGTGTGCTGCTTCGCTTAATTGTGGGTCTTGCTCAAGAAGATGACGTGCTTTCTCGCGCGCTAGTTGAATCAGTTGTCCATCACGTGCGATGTCGGCAATTTTTAAGGCTAAGGCCCCGCTTTGTTGCGTACCCATGAGGTCGCCGGGACCGCGCAATTGCAAATCTACTTCTGAAATCACAAAGCCATCGTTACTAGAGACCATCGTTTCCATGCGCTTGAGTGATTCTTTTGATAGCTGCTCGCCTGTCATTAATATACAGTACGATTTTTCGGCGCCGCGCCCAACACGTCCTCTTAATTGATGTAATTGCGACAAGCCAAAGCGTTCGGCACTTTCAATGACCATCACCGATGCGTTGGGTACATTCACACCAACTTCAATCACGGTTGTTGCCACCATGATCTGAGCTTCGCCTTTTACAAATTTTTGCATTTCGGCATCTTTCTGGTCGGCTTTCATTTTACCATGAACCATGCAAACGGTATAGTCAGGGCTTGGAAAGTTTGCGCAAATATGTGCAAAACCATCTTCAAGGTTTTTAAAGTCAAGTTTCTCGCTTTCTTGAATAAGAGGGTATACGATATAAGCTTGCCGACCAAGTGCCAGTTCTTGACGAATAAATTCGATCAGTTTTTGACGGTGGTTTTCGCGCCTGTGAATGGTTTGAATCGGCTTACGGCCAGGCGGCAATTCGTCAATAACCGAAACATCGAGGTCGCCATAAAATGTCATGGCTAACGTGCGCGGAATGGGAGTGGCTGTCATGATCAGCACATGCGGTGGAATGCTGTTTTTTCGCCACATTTTAGCACGTTGCGCCACACCAAAACGGTGTTGTTCGTCAATGACAACAAGCCCAAGCTGTTGAAATTGAACCGTATCTTCGAGCAAGGCATGGGTTCCAATGAGCAATTGAATACGGCCATCTTGCAAGCCATTGTGGATGTGTTCGCGCGCCGCTTTCTTTACTGATCCGGTCAAAAGGGCCACTTCAATGGGCATGTCGCGCAAAAGTTCTTTGATGCCTTCATAATGTTGCTGGGCCAAAATTTCTGTTGGAGCCATTAACGCACCTTGCAATCCATTTCCAATGCCTAAAAGCAAGGTCAGTAAAGCAACCAGTGTTTTCCCGCTCCCAACATCTCCTTGTAGCAAGCGGTTCATGTGCTGTCCCGAACCAAGGTCTTTTCGAATTTCTTTTAACACGCGTTTTTGCGCGTTGGTCAGATTAAAGGGCAAATGGTGTTGATAGAAATCCAAAAACGAAGAACCGACTTCTGAAATGACATGTCCTTTAAGTTTTTTGGCTTGAATGTCTTTTCGAAGCAATAATTCGAGCTGTAAGAAAAAGAGTTCTTCAAATTTGAGACGGTAACGCGCTTGTTTGAGTTTGATTTCTGAACTGGGGCAATGGATTTCCTGAAAGGCCTCTGCAGCAGGCATCAGGTGTAACTCTTGGCATAATGCGACTGGTAGTGATTCTTGTACCGTAGGGATGACAAGCGGAAGTAAATTGGCAATTAATTTAGAAATGCCCTTACTGTGCAACCCTTTATGTTGGCATTTTTCGGTACTCGGGTAAAAAGCCTGAAATCCTTTTCGTTCTGTTTCTGGCGTCCATTTCGAAAGCTCAGGATGCGGTATTGTATAGTTGTTTTGGTAAAATTTAGGTTTTCCAAATACGATATACGTGTCGCTAATATTTAAACTCGATTTGATCCATTGAGTACCTTGAAACCAAATGAGGTCAATACTGCCAGATCCGTCTGAAAAACGCCCAATTAATTTTTTGTGTCGGCCGCTGCCACTTTCACCAATATGCGTGAATCTGCCTTTGAGTTGAACATAGTTTTCATCGGGTTTGAGCAAAGAAATCTGATGAAAAACGGTGCGGTCTTGGTAACGATACGGAAAGTGGAAGAGGAGGTCTTCGAATGTAAAAATACCTAATTCTTGTTGCAATACCGTTGCCCGTTGAGGGCCGACACCTTTTAAAAACTCAATCGAGGTAGAGCGTAAGGTATTCATGTAGAGGCGTTATTGCCAGACTCCCATTTTACAGAATTTTTCAATTCTGTTATCGATGCGTATTTGCGGATCTTGTTGGTCGAGTTCGTCGAGGTACGCATGTAATTTGCCACGCACAATTTCAAACATTGCTTCTTGGCTACGGTGTGCACCATTGATGGGTTCAGAGATGACGTCGTCTACTAAGCCGTTGGATTGCATGTCTGAGGAAGTCAATTTTAATGCCTCTGCAGCCGTTTCTTTAAAATTCCAAGAGCGCCATAAAATGGACGAACAACTTTCTGGAGAAATGACGGAATACCAGGTGTTTTCTAACATGACAACTTTGTCGCCAACACCAATTCCGAGCGCACCACCCGAAGCGCCTTCACCAATAATGACACAAATGACAGGCACTTTGAGTCGCATCATTTCGTAGATATTTCGTGCGATGGCTTCTCCTTGCCCGCGCTCTTCGGCTTCGAGGCCTGGGAATGCTCCTGGAGTATCAATAAAGGTAACGATCGGTTTATTAAATTTCTCGGCCAATTTCATGAGGCGCAATGCTTTTCGGTAACCTTCCGGATTTGGCATTCCAAAATTGCGGTATTGGCGCATTTTGGTATTGATTCCTTTTTGTTGTCCGATAAACATGACGCTGCGGCCATCGAGCAAACCAAAACCTCCAACCATTGCTTTGTCGTCTTTGACATTGCGATCGCCATGCAATTCTTGGAAAGTTCCTTGACTAAGGGCATCGATGTATGCTAGCGTGTATGGGCGATCTGGGTGACGCGACAATTGTACGCGTTGCCAAGGGCTAAGACCCGAGAAAACTTCTTTGGTTTTGGCGTCAAGGACCGATTGTAGTTCTGCAATTTTATCGCTAAGATCTACATTGGTTTGTTCGCCAAGTTCTTGCGTTTGTTGGATTTGTTCTTCTAGTTCGCGTAGAGGTTCTTCAAAGTCAAGATAGGTTGCCATAATGGAAGTTTGTGGGTACAAAAATAAGGATTTTCGGCAATTGCTTATCTTTACCTTATGATCTTGTATCCACCGGCTAAAGTCAACCTTGGTTTGCATGTCTTATTCAAGCGACCAGACAACTATCATGAACTTGAAACACTCATGGCCGAAACTCCATTTTGTGACGTATTAGAGATCAATCCGTCCACACAAGACAGCTACCTTCAAACCGGGCTTCCAATCCCAATGAAAGATGAAACCGATAATTTGTGCCTGAAAGCACTCGCATTATTGCGGACACTAACCTCGGTGCCTCCGGTGGCCATTCATTTGCGCAAACAAATTCCAATAGGTGCTGGCTTAGGGGGAGGTTCTTCCGATGCCGCTTATCTATTGAAAGGTCTCAATAAATTGTTTCAACTCGGCATTTCCACTTCCGAACTTATTCGATTAGCGGCACTATTGGGAAGCGATTGCGCCTTTTTTATCGAAGGAGGCATTCAGTTGGCTACGGGTCGCGGCGAAAAATTAAGTCCGGTTGTTCAGCTAAAGTTAGCCCCGTGGTTGGTACTCTGCAATCCGCAAATTCATGTCTCGACAGCTCAAGCCTATGCTAATATCTCTGTCAATTCAAAACGTGAAAAACTCTTGCAACTTGTTAAAAATGAAGGTGTTCAATCACTCACTAACGATTTTGAAGCCAGCGTTTTTACCCAGTATCCACAAATTGCAGATTTAAAAAAACAGTTAGTAAACAGTGGCGCAAGCTATGCAGCGATGTCTGGAAGTGGATCTAGCGTCTTTGCCTTATTTAGTCAAGCACCTGATTTAAAAGCGATTCAGCAAGAATACATCCTTTATAATGGCCCTTGGAATTTGCACTAAGAAAGAATGAATTTCCATTGTTTTTTCTTGCTTTTTAATTTATTTTCCTATTTTTGAACTTGTCAAACTGACACTAAGTATTATTAACCTTTAATTGTTTAACTATGAAGAGAATCTTTACTCTTTTATCAGCGCTTGTTTTAAGTGCTGCTGCGTACGCGCAAAATCCAGTAATTGGTATTATTGGAGATGCTGTTGGCGGATGGTCTGCTGACATTGACATGGTCACTGTAGATGGCGAAACTTATGGCGCTATTGTTACATGTGTCGATGGTGGTGCAAAATTCCGTCAAGATCATGACTGGGCGATCAACTGGGGAGCAGCTACGTTTCCTGCAGGTGTTGGTACTCAAGATGGTCCTAACATTCCAGTTGTTGCTGGTACTTACTTAGTTGTATTCAACCGTACATCTGGTGCTTACATCTTCCAAACTAACTTTGATGTTACTTACAAAGTAGACGTAACTGCTTACCTTGGTGGTGGTGCTACTTTAGCAGCTAACGGAATGCGTGTAGGTGGTAACTTTGCTGCTTACGGTGGTGCTGTTGCAGCTGGTAACATGGCTGATTGGTCTCCTGCAGATGCAAATTCTGCAATGACTGACGAAGGAAACAACATTTGGTCAATCACAGTTTCTTACCCAGTTGCATCTTTGGGTGCGACACAACTTTACAAATTTGTAAATGGTGACTGGGGTTCAAACGAAGGTACAGATGCTGCAAACACAATCGCTACTGACTCTTGTGGTGTAGACGATGGTTCTGGTAATATCAACCGTACTTACGTTTTGATGCCAGGTACTGTATGTTACACTTGGGATCATTGTGATGCTTGTGGTGCTTCAGTTGCTGAAAATGCATTAACAAACCTTACAGTTGCTCCTAACCCAGCGTCTGATATCGTAAACTTCTCTTTCGAAGCAAACGATGCAGCGACTGCTACAGTAACATTGTTTGACCTTGCAGGTAAGGTAGTTGCTACAAAAACTGTTGCAACAACTGCGCTTACTTCTATTGAATTGAACACATCTGCTTTGCAAGCTGGTTCTTACATCTACAACGTTGTTGCAGGTGAGAAAGTAGCTACAGGTAAATTGATCAAGCAATAATTTATTGCAATCGTTATTGAAAAGCCCGAGTGGAAACACTTGGGCTTTTTTTAACACTAAAAGTCACCTTCTAATTACATTGTTCCCATGAAAGCACTTCTTATTTGTTTCCTCTTTTGTACAACTTCATTCATTTATTTTGGGCAAATTTTAGAAGTGAATCCGGTCTTTCCGAACGTAAACGATGTGGTCACAATTACTTATAACGCGACGCAAGGCAATGCGGCTTTGGTGGGTCAAAGCCAGATTTACTGCCATGCTGGGCTCATTACCTCGACAAGTACGTCGCCAACGAATTGGCAATATGTTCAAGGAAATTGGGGCACGGCTGACCCCACAGTTGCCATGACAAACATTGGCAATAACAAACACACCATTACCATTGACATTGATCAATTTTATGGCTTCCCGGTTGGAACCAATGTACTAAAATTGGCTTTTGTATTTCGGACAGCCAATGGCTCTATCGTAGGCCGTGATACCGACGGAAGCGATATTTATTACGACATGTATCCGGTAAATGCCGGGCTCATGGCGCAGTTTTTACATCCAAGTGCCGGAAGTATTTTGGATTTAAATGGATCGCTTGCAGTAAGTGCTGCAAGCAATCAAAGTGCAGTACTCACCTTAAAAGAAGATGGGAACGTCCTTTCAACCTCGAGTGGCACTTCTTTACAATACACCCTTACGGCAACAGTTGCCGGAACTCATTTACTCGAATTCGAGGCAAACGATGGCACGACACAAGTCATCGATTCAGTTTATTATACCGTAAATCCGGTGGTAGTTCCACAAAATCCAAGTTATACCAATTTGGTGAATGGCTGTAACTACATCAACGACAGTACGATTGTCCTCCAATTGTACGCACCTCTAAAACAGCATATTTACGTCATTGGCGACTTCAATAACTGGTTGCCAACGGCCGCTTATCATATGAATTTGTCTCAAGATAATGCCACTTGGTGGCTCCAAATCTCGGGGCTAACACCTGGGCAACGCTACGGCTATCAATACTACATTGATGGCAGTATTCGCGTCCCCGATCCGTTGAGTACGGTCGTTTTAGATCCATCCAATGATGCGGGTATTAATGCCCAAACTTATCCGAATCCACATCCATACCCAACGGGACATACCACCGGTTTGGTGAGTCTGATCCAGCCAGGTGCGCCTGTCTATAACTGGACAACAAGCTCGTTTTCAGGCCCCGCAAAAAAAGACCTCGTTATTTACGAATTATTGGTGCGTGACTTTGTTTCAAAACACAATTACCTCACCTTAATTGATACCCTTGATTACTTACAAAAATTAGGCATTAATGCCATCGAAGTGATGCCACCAATGGAGTTTGAAGGCAATCAAAGTTGGGGCTACAATGTGTCTTTACACATGGCACTTGACAAATATTACGGGACCCCAGATCATTTCCGGGCGTTTGTCGATTCGTGTCACGGACGTGGTATTGCGGTTATTGTTGACATGGTAATGAACCATGCATTCGGGCAAAACCCAATGGTCAATATGTATTGGGATGCGGCCAATAACCAACCTGCAGCCAACAATCCGTGGTTTAATGCAGTGTGTCCGCATCAACCGTATTGCTGGGGCAACGACTTTGACCACACGCGTCAGGCGACTCAAAAATACCTCGATCAGGTCAATCGTTATTGGATGGAAGCATACCATGTAGACGGTTTTCGCTTTGACTACACAAAAGGGTTTACCAATAATGGAAATAACTACGACCTCACGCGCATGAATTTATTGAAGCGCATGGCCGATCAAATTTGGGCTTTCAAACCCAATGCGTATGTCATTCTTGAACATTGGTGTGACAACAGTGAAGAAAAACAATTGGCCGATTACGGCATGATGTTATGGGGAAATTTAGCTTATGGCTATGAAGAATCGGTCATGGGTTATCCCAGTTCATCAAGTCTAAATTCAGGAATCTATA
Organism: Bacteroidota bacterium; assembly: GCA_039800565.1. Lineage (GTDB taxonomy): Bacteria > Bacteroidota > Bacteroidia > Flavobacteriales_D > Crocinitomicaceae > UBA952. Next base: position 7,143 of record JBDLQL010000037.1, read on the forward strand.
CGAGCCGAACGTGGACCGTTCCTCATTTGGTATCGTACCAAGAAAGCCACGACGAAGAGCGTGTCATGTACAAATCGTTAACTTTCGGAAATGCCACAAATGCCACCCATAATGCCAAGGATTTGTATACCGCATTAGGTCGAGCTCAGGCTGCTGCAGTGATTTTCTTAACCCAACCGGGTCCGCGAATGCTATGGCAATTTCAAGAATTAGGTTACGATATTTCAATTGATAACCCGTGCCGTACCTGCAACAAACCCATCCTTTGGAATTATTATACGCAAGCGCGTCGTCGCCAATTATATGACGTCTATGCAGCGACTTTAGCGCTTCGTAATAACTACGAAACTTTTCGTTCGACAAACTTTCAGTACGATTTAAGCGCTGCAGTAAAACGCATGAACATGAACCATTCGAGCATGAATGGTGTTTCGTTGGCCAACTTTGCTGTTACGACTCAAAGTGCCAATCCTAATTTTCAGCATACAGGTTGGTGGTACGAATATTTTACAGGCGACAGCCTCAATGTGAGCAACCCAACCGCTACGTTTTCTATGGCCCCTGGTGAATACCGCATCTACACCGATGTGCGCTTGCCCAAACCGGTCATTACTTCAGCCCCGGCATCGGTTGCTGAACTCGAACTTTCAGAATTCCCACTAACCTTGTATCCCAATCCGGCACAAGATCAGGTCTCGCTGCAATTTACAGCCACACAAATCGAAGCGGTCCGAACACTTATTATCAATGAAGCGGGTCAAATTGTTTCTACGATAAATGCAACAACGACTATAGGTGTGAATGTGCTTGACCTAAATTTGGCTAACTTGCCCAATGGCGCTTACCATTTGATTTTGCATGTCGGAAATAAGCAAGCCAACGATGCCTTTATTAAACACGATTGATGACGCGTTTCGTTCTATTCTGTAGTTTATTTTATGCAGTAGTTGTCAGGGCTCAGGTTGTACAACCACCGTATACCAATGCATTTTTACAAAACGAACTCGCCAGTGTATATATCGATGTCGCCCCTGATTCATTGGCACTCATTTTAGGTGATAGTTTGTACAGTGGTTATACGACAATGGCAACAATGCACTACCAAAGTTCAGTGCTCGATGTGGTCATTGATTCGGTTGGTTTTCGTTGTCGGGGCAATACTTCACTTGCTTCTCAAAAAAAATCATTTAAAATCGATTTGAATCAATTTGTGTCGGGTCAAAAATTTGTCGGCCTCAAAGAAATCAATTTAAATGGCGAGCACAATGACCCCTCAATCATGCGGACCTACACGGCCGATCAATTACTTAGAGCCTCCGGTTTGCCGGCATCGCGTACCAGTTATGTGCGCCTGTATATTAACAACGAATACAAAGGATTGTACATTAATGTCGAGTACCTCGATGGTAACTTTTTAGACTTGCGTTTCCCTAACGATGGCAATGGCAATCTTTGGAAATGTTATTATGGAGCTGATTTGACTTGGCTCGGGACTTCAGCAAGCAGCTATCAGAACAATTACATTTTACAAACCAACGAAAGCGCCAATGATTATACGGCACTCATTCATTTTATTGATGTGCTTAATCATGAACCCACCGCTACATTTGCGTGTGCCATACAAGAAGTGTTTGATGTCGAGTTGTTTTTGCGCAACATTGCCTTAGAAATTTTGATCGGGCAATGGGATGGGTATGCGTACAATAAAAACAACTATTATTTGTACCAGCGGCCTTCGGATGGCAAAATCGTTTTCATGTCTTACGACCTCGATAACACCTTCGGAATCGATTGGTTTGGTATCAATTGGGCTTTGCGCAATGTGTATTCGTGGTCACCAAGCAACTCTGCCCGACCACTGTACACCAAGTTACTGGCGGTTCCTTACTTCAGAGATCGCTTTACCTATCACCTTAACGATATCCTGACGAATGTCTGGAATGTGTCTGCACTAAGTACGCAATTAAGTACCATGCAAAGTCAAATTCTGGCTGCAGCGCAAGAAGATACCTACAAAGGTCTTGACTATGGTTTTACGAATCAAGATTTTAGCAATGCGCTAAACCAAGCGTGGGGAGCACATGTAACGAGTGGTATAATTCCGTATTTACAAACACGTAAAGCAAGTGCACAACTTCAGTTGAGTGCCTACCAGGGGCTTCTGAATCCGTGTGTGGCAATGGTAGAAAATATTGAAATGGATGGGAGCGAAGCCGTATTTGCAACCGATTTAAGCGGACGCCAAATCCCTATAAATCAAAAAAATACGATGAAACTGATTACTTATAAAAATGGAACCATAAAATGTGTCTATGAAATCGATTAGTACTTTTTTCTTCTTTTTGTTACTTAGCGTACAAGTCTCATTTTCGCAAGTCTTGCAGCATGTCGAACCGGCCAATTGGTGGGTGGGAATGCAACACCACCAAGTACAAGTGCTGTTGCACGGGTCCAACATTGCTCAGTACCGGGTAGAAGTGGGAGGCCTGACTATTTTAGGTATCGAAAAAACTGAAAACCCGAATTACCAATTTGTGACACTAGAAACACAAGGAAAAGTTGCGGGCAGTTATTTTATCCGACTTTATGACAAGAAAAAAGAAGTTGCCGCATATGAATTTAAATTGTTAGCGCGTCTTCCGAATTCAGCACAGCGCAGTAGTTTTACGAGTGCAGACGTTATCTACTTGCTGATGCCAGACCGCTTTGCTAATGCCAATCGGGGCAATGACTCACATCCAGAAATGGCCGAAAAAGCCGACCCAACAAATCCGGGTGGGCGTCACGGGGGCGATTTAATGGGCGTCATGGATCAGCTCAAGTACATTAAAGAATTGGGGGCTACCACCATCTGGATGACCCCATTTTTAGAAGACAACGAGCCCACCTATTCTTACCATGGTTATGCCCAGTCCGATTTGTATAAAGTCGATCCGCGCTATGGTTCTAATTATTGGTTTCAAGGCTTGGTGCAAGAAGCGCACCGACAAGGTCTCAAAGTCATCAAAGACGAAGTGCCCAACCATTGGTCGAGCAAGCATTGGATGATCAAGGATTTGCCGACATATTCATGGATTCATCAATTTGATCAATTTACACGCTCGAGTTACCGAACCAGCACGCAAACCGACCCACATGTTGCTTCTACTGATGCACATGCCTCAGCAGATGGCTGGTTTGACACCACGATGCCCGATATCAATCAAAGCAATCCATTGGTATTGAATTACTTGATTCAGAATACCATCTGGTGGATTGAATTTGCAGAACTCGATGGCTTGCGTGTCGACACCTATTCGTACAATGATAAAGCGGCCATTGCCCGCTGGACAAAAGCAATTACTGACGAATACCCCAATTTGAATATTGTGGGTGAAGTGTGGTTGCACGATCAAGCCCAAATTTCTTATTGGCAAAAAGACAGCCCGATCGGAAAACTACAAAGTTACAATAGCTACATGCCTTCGGTAATGGATTTTACCTTGCAAGATGCCATGATGCTGGCTTGGAATGAGCGCCAACAAAATTGGGATCAAGGCATGATCCGGTTTTACGACAATTTCTCAAATGATTTCTTGTATGCCAATCCACAAAATATCTTGGTGTTTATGGAAAATCACGACACCAAACGCTTCAATGAATATTGCCCCAGTTTAGCCGATTACAAGTTGGCCTTAACCCTTATCATGACCACTCGTGGGATTCCACAAATTTATTACGGTTCAGAGATTGGCATGAAAGGCAGCAAAGAAGTGGGCGATGCCGACATTCGACGCGACCTTTTTGGGGAACAAGCGACCTTGCAAAAAGACGCCACACAAGAAGCGTATTTTCAGTTTACGAAGCAGTTGCTCAATTGGCGCAAATCGCAGCAAGTCATTCATGAAGGAAAGCTCTTGCAATATGTGCCTCAAAACAATGTCTATGTCTATTTCCGCATTCTAGCGCATCAGGGGTTGGGTAATAAAAAGCCTGAGGTACTCATGATCATTTTAAATAACGCCATCACCGACGAAAAAATTGATTGGACGCGTTTTGAAGAAGGTATAAACGGTTACGATAAAGGAGTTGATGTCTTAACGAATCAATCGTTTAATTTTGATGAAAAGACCGGCGTAATTCCTGCCAAAACGGCCTACATTATTAAATTGAGTCATTAATTATGAAAGTAGTTTCATTTGTTTTCGCCATTGTGTGCGTTGTTTTAGTACCTGCACAAAACCCTACTCGAATTTTTGAACGCATTGCCGAAACCCCTACTGGCTGTAGGATTGAAGTGTCAGACGGTACATATATGATTTCAAGTTATTCAGATTTCATTTTTGAATGCGTGTTTGTCCCAAAAGGCCATTCTTACGACAGTACTTCGCATGTCATTTCGCTAAAGGCATCAACGGGCATGATGCAATTAAATCGCCAAGATACTGGGAATTACTTGTTAAAGCGAGGAGAGGCAGCGGTCATGATTCAAATTAGTCCCTTTCAACTCAGTTATTACTACAAAGGAAAATTAGTAAGTTCCGAAGCGATGGGCTTTCAACAGAAGGAAACCCCACAACTTCAGTTTCATTTGGAAGCGCAAGAAAAATTAATGGGTGGAGGAGCTCGGGCATTAGGTATGGACCGCCGCGGTTACCGGTTGCAGCTCTATAACCGCGCACATTATGGGTATGAAACCCATTCCGAACTCATGAACTTTACGATGCCGATTGTGCTTTCTGACAAGTGCTATGCGTTGCATTTTGACAATCCTCAAATTGGCTGGCTCGACCTTGATTCTAAAAAAGAAAATAAACTCACTTATGAAGTTATTGGCGGTCCTCTTCGCTACCAAGTTATTTTTTCAGATGATTGGAAAGGACTAAGCAGTTCTTTAACAGCCTTGTTAGGGCGCCAACCGATGCCCGCACGGTGGACATTAGGTAATTTTGCAAGCCGCTTTGGCTACCATTCTGCTTCAGAAGCCGCAAACGTGGTTTCGGAATTCAGAAATCAACAAATTCCGCTCGATGCCATTATATTTGATTTGTATTGGTTTGGAAAAGACATCCAAGGAACGCTCGGAAATTTTGAGTTTTACAAAGATTCGTTCCCAGACGCCCAAAACATGATTGCTGAATTCCGAAATCAGGACGTTAAAACGGTCTTAATCACGGAGCCCTTTGTGCTCACTACTTCAAAAAAATGGCAAGAAGCCGAGCGTTTAAAAATTTTAGCGACTGATACGTTAGGTAAAGCGTATCGCTATGATTTCTATTTTGGAAATACAGGCCTCATTGATTTGTACAATCCAGCTTCCCGCACTTGGTTTTGGGATATTTACAAAGACTTACATGGTTATGGTGTGGCTGGTTTTTGGGGCGACCTCGGTGAACCCGAAGTGCACCCTACTAAACTCAAACATGGAAGCAAATGGGCAGACGAAGTTCATAACATCTACGGCCACGATTGGGCGCGCCTGCTCTATGATGGATACCGCACAACGTATCCGACAGAGCGTCCGTTTATTTTAATGCGAGCAGGTTATTCGGGTTCTCAGCAATTTGGAATGGTTCCGTGGTCTGGCGATGTGAATCGCACATGGGGAGGCCTGAAGCCACAAATGGAAATTTCGCTTCAAATGGGTCTTCAAGGCATGGCCTATATGCACTCTGATCTAGGAGGTTTTGCGGGTGCAAACAACGATCCGGAATTGTATGTCAGATGGCTGCAATATGGTGTTTTTCAGCCGGTTTTTAGGCCACATGCCCAACAAGAAGTCGCAAGTGAAGCAATTTTCAAAGACGAAAAAACAAAAGCACTTGCCAAAGCAGCGATTGAACTGCGCTACCAATTATTGCCATATAATTACAGCATTGCCTACGAAAATCACCAAACGGGCGTTCCTTTAATGCGGCCCTTGTTCATGGAATTTCCGAAAGCAAGTTGGAGTTTTGATCAAACAGATGCTTACATGTGGGGGCCATTTATTTATGTGCATGCCATTACTGATTCCATGCGTTCTACTCCCGAAAACACGATTCAAACACAGCTTCCTACCGAAACAAATTGGTTTGATTTTTATTCGGGTAAGTTTGTCGGCCCATCGACAACTAAAAATCCAGAAGGATTTCGCAACATGACCAGTCAAAAAACACTCGATCAGCTACCGGTGTATGTACGGGCAGGGGCATTTATTCCGATGTCGCCAATTATCCAATCTACTGAAAAATACCGCGATACGGCAGTTGTGCTGCATGTTTATGCGGCGCCTAATTCAGAAAGCACCGTTTTTGATTGGTACGAAGATGACGGGCTTACGTTTGGAGCAGATACCTTAGGTCTGTCCAAGTTGCTTCATTGCACTGCTAAGCAAGACAATACCGAAACAAAGCTCAGCTTTCAGGCAAGTGCAGGCACTAAAATTTGGGACCCAGCTTTTCATTTCATTTTGGTCGTTCATTGCGCTGAAGCACCATCAAAACTGTACGTAAATGATGAAAAAACAAAATTCACTTACGACAAAAAAACACAGTTATTAAGATTAAAAGGGAACCCTAAAATACAAGTATCAACAAGCGCGCAATCGGTCCGATTTGTTTGGTGATAACTTTTTTCTTTGTGTCAACATGACATTTAGAAAATATCAAATATATTTGAGGATTAATCTGTAAACTAACGCTAAAACGAAAACTATGCAATTAACGTCTACCAAGCGCTTTCTTGCCTTTTTGTTCTTTGTGAGTTCTTGCCTAACGGGCCTTGCCCAAACAGGTGTCAAAGGAACAGTCACAGACGGAACCGGAAAGGCATTATTTAACGCCTCTGTCCTGATTGAAGGTCAAGGAAAAGGAGCCGTCACGAATGAAAAAGGGTATTATGAAATTGTAGGCCTAAAACCAGGTACCTACAACATGATTTTCAAATTCTCGGGGCTCAATACTCAGAATGAATCTGTGACAATCGTTGCCAATCAAATGCTTACGAACGATTTCCAGTTTGCCTCTAAAATGCAAGAGTCGGGCGAGGTGGTTGTGATTGGCTACGGAACCCAACGTACCAAGGACCTTACTGGGTCTGCGGCGGTCATTACCGAGAAAAACTTTGTGCAGGGTTCATTAGCTACGCCAGAGCAATTAGTAATGGGTAAAGTGGCTGGTTTAAAAGTGACTTCCAACGATGGTGCGCCTGGTTCGGGTAGTACCTTGCGTTTGCGTGGTGGAACCTCCATCAATGCCTCAAATGATCCACTCATCGTTGTAGATGGAGTACCACTTGATAATGGTGGAATTGCAGGTGCAGCCAACCCGCTTTCATTAATTAATCCCAATGACATTGCTTCATTCGTTGTTTTGAAAGATGCTTCTGCAACAGCAATCTACGGATCACGTGCCGCAAACGGTGTCATTCTCATTACTACGAAACGTGGAAATGCGTCGAACGATGTGAAGGTTGTTTTAAGTACCAAGACATCTGTATCTACAATTGCGAAGTACTTTGATGTTTTAAGCGCTGATTCATTAAGAAGCTTAGTGAATGCAAAAGGAACAGCGCAGCAAAAAGCGCTTTTAGGTGATTCGAGTACCGACTGGCAGCGTCAGGTATTCCGCCAGGCTGTCGTGACCGACAACAACGTTTCGATCACAGGTGGTATTAAAAACTTCCCGTATCGTTTGTCGGTCGGAAATCGTGTCGATAACGGTATTTTGAAGCGTGACCAATTCATGCGTACATCTGTTGGCTTGAACATGAATCCAACTATGTTTGACAAAACCTTACAAGTAGAAGCAAATATCAAATACGTGCAAACGGCATCTTTCTTTGCCAACAGAGGTGCTTTAGGCGCTGCATTTTTCGATCCAACTCAACCTATTTATAGTGGAAACGAAGCCTACGGTGGTTATTTCGAATGGGTCGATAACAACAAGCCAAATACGCTTTCACCGCGCAACCCACTCGGATTGATTATGCAATCAACCGACAAAAGCAAAGTGAACCGTGCCATAGCGAATGCAAAATTGACCTACCATTTACCAAGCATTCCAGAATTGAAAGCAACGGTTAACGTTGGTGGTGATTTCTCAGAAGGAACGGGTTATGTTGTAACTCCTGCTTCTTCGGCATCCGGATACTATACACAAGGACGCTATTCAAATTACCGCACCACAAAGCATAATAAATTATTCGAGTCGTATTTAAGTTACAATTCAGGTAAAAAATGGGCCAATCAAACACTCGATGTGACGGCTGGTTACTCGTATCAAGATTGGGACACCTATAGCCCAAATAATCCAACATACAACGAGGCACAAGATTCAATCATTCAAGCAGCCAATCCGTATCCATTTTATACGCGTAATGTCTTAATGTCTTATTATGGCCGTGCGATCTATAATTTAAAAGGAAAATACGTTATTAATGCTTCGGTACGTCGTGACGGATCTTCTCGTTTTAGCCCAGCAACCCGTTGGGGTATTTTCCCGGCTGCTTCTGCTGCCTGGATTATTTCTGAAGAAGCGTTCATGAAAAAGCATTCAGCAATTAACATGTTGAAACTTCGTGCAGGTTGGGGTGTTACGGGTCAGCAAGACGGAATCGGAGACTACGCATATATTGGCAATTACTTTGAAGGAGCTACAACTGCACAATATGCATTTGGTGGCCAATATTACCAAGTATTGCGTCCGGCAGGTTTCGATGCCAACTTAAAATGGGAAACGACAAGTTCGTACAACGTTGGGTTGGATTTCGGAATTAAAAATGACCGTGTGTCAGGTAGCGTTGATGTGTACCAAAAAAATACGCACGACCTCCTTGCAACGGTACCAGTTCCGGCCGGAACCAACTTTACCAATGAAATCTTGACCAATGTCGGTGCCATGCAAAACCGCGGTATTGAAGTGTCAATCAATACCGGTTTGATTGCTAAAAAAGACCTGCGTTTGGATTGGATGGTCAATGCCACATACAACAAAAACCAAGTTCAGAAATTGTCACAAGTGCTTGACACGACGTCACCAGGTGTTTTAATTGGCGGCATTGGCGGCGGTATCGGTAATACCATTCAGGCACACCAAATTGGTTACCCAACCTATACTTTCTTTGTTCTTGAGCAACAATACGACCAACAAGGTCATGTGATTGAAGTGGGTTCACAAGCAGATATTGATATCAATGGTGATGGCGTTATTACAACAGCAGATAAATGGAAAGATACCAATGCATTTGTTGATCAGAACCACGACGGAATTATCAATGTAAAAGACCGTTACTATGCGGGTCAGGCAGCACCAAAAGTATTCTTCGGTACCGCGCTTAATTTCCAATACAAAAAATGGTATGCTGGAATTTCAGGTCGTTCAGAGTTAGGTGCAACCATCTATAACAACATCCACTCGAACAGTGCAACCTTCCAAACCATTGACGGAACAAAAAAATACCTCAACAACATTAGCTCATTGTATTATGTAGATGAGGTTCAAAAAACCACCAGTAATCAGCTCATGAGTGACCACTACCTTGAGAAAGCAAATTTCTTCCGGATGGACGTCATTAATGTTGGATACAATTTTGGCAAGCTCGGATTCACCAAAAACAAACTGGGTCTGAATGCAAATTTCGTTGTTCAAAATGCCTTTGTGATTACCAAATATTCAGGTCAAGACCCAGAAATTGGTGGCGGTATCGATAACAACTTTTACCCACGTCCACGTGTGTATTCACTTAACTTAACCTTTGAATTCTAATTTTTGAACCATGAAAAGATTAGTAGCCTATACAGTCATTGCCGCAGCATTGTTTGTGTCTTCGTGCAGTAAAAACTTAAACCAATCGCCTAAATACGGATTAAATGCCGAAGCGGTTTATTCAGACCCTGATAATTACATCAAGGTATTAGCTAAATTATATTCGGGAATGTCCATGACCGGTAACAGCGGCCCCGCTGGCTCTGCTGATATTGCTGGAATCGACGAAGGGTTTTCTGCCTACATCCGCGTATTGTGGAATTTACAAGAGTTGCCAACCGACGAAGCAATTTGTGGTTGGAATGACCCAGGAATTCCAGACTTAAATAAGTCGCAATGGAATGCCGATAACGTGTGGGTAAAAGGGATGTACTACCGTATATTTTATCAAATAACCCTTTGCAACGAGTTCATTTGGCAAAGTCGTGAAGAGAAACTAACGACACGTAATTTTACCGATGCACAAGTAACTGAAATTCGCACCATGCGTAACGAAGCGCGTTTCTTGCGTGCCTTAGCTTACTATCATGCGATGGATTTATTTGGAAATGTTCCGTTCGTAACCGAAGAGGATCGAGTTGGCGCCTTTACACCAGAGCAAATTTTGCGTGCCGATTTATTTAATTACATCGAGACCGAGTTGAAAGATGTCGAAGATTTACTAATGGAATCGAATCATCCGGTCAACTACGGACACGCTTCTAAAAGTGCGGCACAGGCGTTATTGGCAAAAATGTACTTAAATGCTGAAGTGTATTTAGGCACTGGCAATGATCGTTACGCGGCTTGTGCGACTTACTGTGAAAAGATCATGAATTCGGGTCATTTCCAATTAGACCCTACATACCAAAACTTGTTCTTAGCAGACAACAATAGTTCACCAGAAATCATCTTCCCAATTGTTTATGATGGCTTGTATGCGCAAACTTGGGGAGGAACCACCTTCTTAATTTGTTCGACACTTGGTGGGTCTATGGTAGCTGCCGATTACGGTGTAAATGGTAAATGGAGTGGGAACCGCGCAACGCGCCCATTCATTGAAAAGTTTGTGGACTCGACCCTTGACGGACGCTGGATGTTCTATACGAATGGCCAACAACTCGATATTACAAGCATGTCTACTTTTGCACAAGGCTACCCAAATCCGAAGTTTAAAAACAAAACGAAAGATGGCTTAAACGCATCGAATAACGCGACATCACCACACACTGATGTCGACTTTCCGTTGTTCCGATTGGGTGATGTGTATTTAATGTATGCTGAAGCTAAATTACGTATGGGCGACCAATCAACAGCCCTCACTTATGTGAATCTAATTCGTACACGTGCGTACGGAAATACAACACATAACCTCACTACCTTAAGCTTGAACGACATCTTAGATGAACGTGCACGTGAAATGCAATGGGAAGCAACACGCCGTACAGACCTCATTCGTTTCGGTTTGTTTACAAGTGATACCTACGTATGGCCATTTAAAGGTGGCGACGTTACCGGAATTGGTGTTGATGACAAATACAAGTTGTTCCCAATCCCAACTTCAGATATTGTTCTGAATCCAAACCTGACTCAAAATCCTGGATACTAGGATTTCATCGCGTTGATTGATGGAAAGGGGGGGTCTTCGGATCTCCCTTTTTTTGTTTCTATCAACTAGATACTGATGGAATAACTGAGTCGGTAAATAGATTGATTTCCAGAACTGCGTAGGCGAAAACCGTATTGGAGTTTTAATGCATGGTGTTTGCCCAATTCAATGTCAAAACCAGCAAAATAGCGCCACTGAACGGTAGCACCACTTACCGTGACAGCTGTAGGCGTGTAAACCACATCGGCATTCCAGCGGTAGAAATGTTCGGCGCTTATACAGGGGCTGAGTGGGAAATTCTTAATATCGTATTGTAACGCAAGTTTGTTTCTCCAAATCGAACTGTAGCGTTTGCCACTTTGCATTTCCCATTGTTGCAAACTTGTCCAGGTGAGTGAAAGACGTTTGTTTCGGGCATCAAATGCATCTAGAAAGTCGATGCGTGCACCGATTTGAAAGCGATTTGAAAAATTTATTGGGTTCCAGTAAAGTTGGTCGCCTTGTTCATTCAGACTGCGGCGGTAGGCACCTTGTAGCGCAATCCCGTCAGTTACTGTGACTCGTTGTTCGAGTGCTAGGTATGCTTTATCAAAGCCAATACCTTGCTGTTGCCGATAACCCAGATCGAGACTCGTTTGGAAGCGTTTATTCCATTTTTTTGAAACACCAATGTTGCTCCAGAGTCCGGTTTGTCCGTTTGCCTGAAAGGCGGCAATGAATAGCAGTGGGATGAAGCGTTTTTTCATTAGAAATAGATCGCTAAAGTACCAGCGTCTACAACACTTTCCTTTTCAGTAATGTTTACGCTTTTTGAAACTTCAATGTGCTCATTGGCAAAGGGAGGATTTTTACTGATGGTATATACTTTATAGGTGCCTGTTTGCAAACCAGTAAAATAAAACTGACCAGCGCTGTTGGTTTTGGTGTCTTGACTTGCATACGGATCGTCATTGTAGCACAAGTAGACGCGTTTTTCTGCCATCGCCAATACACTTGTTTCAATTTGTGCGGCATTACCTTGATTGACAATGTCGATGGCGAATGAGGTGCTTCCGTTGTCAGGATCAAGGATGGCTGCCCAATTTTTATAGCTCAGTGTCAGGATGTCTCCAGTCAGTGTCATGTTGAAATTCAGGACACCAATCGAGGCTAATTTTGTTTTAACAGCTTGCGCAATTTCAACATTTGAATCACTGTAGTTAAAAACCACTTCTAAGCCAATGCGGCCTTGTAAATGCGGGTCAGATTCAGAAACCCAATTGGGGTTTGTAAAGTAAATGTAATAATTGCTAGATGAAACCACGCTGTTTAATAGGAAGTAATCGCCATGTTCGAGTTGAGAACCCGGTGTGAACGTGATTTGTTGAATTTCGTTTTGACCGAAAATCACATTTTGCCCGGTAACGAGGCCTTTGATTTCAGAGGTGCCACCTGGGCCTGGAACGGTTTTAATACAAGAATTGAACACAAGTAGGCTTGTGATGAGCAAGAGGTGATTAGCGTTTAATAAAGCGCGCATAAGCGGGGTTGTTTTCGAGTTGAATACTATATATACCAGGGCTTAAGCCTGAAATATCTAAAGATGTTGTTTCTTGATTGACCGAGACTCTTTTCACAGTTCTTCCGTAGGTATCAATGACCTGAATGTCTTGTCCTATTGGCACGCCTTCAATAAATAAAAGCGCATCGGCCGGATTTGGAAACACGCGTATTGGATCAATTTGCTGACTTTGAAGGCCCGCCGTACAAGTTCCAAACATGTTGGCATCCATCCAGATCATGCGGTCATGAATCCATGTTTTTAAATAGTTAACTTCATCCTGATACGTCGCTCCGATGTAGTTATTTGGCCAGACATAGGTTCCAAGTATGGGCCATTTTTGATAGTGGCGAACTGCGGCTTCATTCAGGTAAAGAGCCATTGAATCAATGTAGTGATTGAGCACGGTGTCACTAAACGTACTTTGTCGCAATTCAAACCAACGGCAATTCACTTCATTCGCATAAAGGCTGTCTTGAAGCAAGCGGTTCCACCAAAAAGGATTTTGCAAACCACCACTTCCACCGCACACACTATTAAAGTTCATTTCCCAACCCGTAGTGCTACCTCCTTGGCAATAATTGGCATTTCCCCAACCTAAATTATAATCCCATAAAGGACCTGCGTATAATTTCCCGCCTTCACTAAACCTTTTTTTGTGTAAAAATGTCGAAATGCGATATCCATCTACGTTTTTAGATAATTCATTGATTAACAGATAGTCTATGAAAGATAATTCATCGGAATAAGCCCTAAATCCAGTCTGTGGGTCGGCGAATGTGGGGCTTTTCAATACCGTTTCCCATTGATCAACGTAAGTGTGAATGTAATTCAATTGCAATGGATGTAAAGCACTGATGTCTGGATCGTGC
>JBDLQL010000038.1:0-15509 GCA_039800565.1 Bacteroidota bacterium
GTCACAGATGGCGATTTAAATATCGTTGCTGAAGGCCCTGTCTTAGTTTTGCATCAAGAAGATGCTATTTTAAACGCTATGGATGCTTGGAATAAGGGTACCCATGGTAAGTCTGGTCTAATCGATAAGGTAAAGGCTTCCGCCTTGACTGAGGCTGATGTTGAGGCACAGTGTATCGCTTTCCTAAAGCAGCATGTTAAAGCAGGTATTTCCCCGATGTGCGGGAATACGATTCATCAAGATCGCCGTTTTATGAATCGTTATTTACCTAAGTTAGAAGCCTATTTCCACTATAGAAATATTGATGTTTCTACGGTCAAGGAGCTTTGCAAGCGTTGGCATCCTGATATTGCTAAGGGTTTTACTAAAAAACAGGCACATACTGCTCTAGCAGATATCGTCGAGTCAGTAGAAGAGCTACGTTATTACAGGGAGAAAGTATTTGCTCCTACAGTAGGTGATGCTCCGATTGTTGAAGGCAATTAAATGTTCTTAAAAATTGCGGGGATTATTACCCCCGTTTTTCTCATTATTTTGGTGGGCTGGTTATATGGACGAAAAGCTCATCCGGATATGGCTGGTATCAATAAAGCGACTATTGAGGTAATAGATTTGCAAATTGAACGACCAGCGTTGCATGTCGTGGTAGAAATCGTTGAGGTAAGGGTTTTGGTCGACATCTTCGAAATGGGTGTCCCATCCGTAATGTTTTGACAATAAGTTGGTTAAAGTGGTTTTGCCTGAACCGATATTTCCTGCGATGGCTACATGCATAGTCGTTTTTTTAGAAAGGCTAAAATACGACATTTCCCCTAATTCAAAAAGTCAATAGCGGACTATTTGGGGCCATAAACAAGAATTTTTGCATTGTCTTGAACATAACACCTGCCATTGCGTTCCAGGTCACATTTTTGAAAGCTATTTAGAGAGGTCTGTGCTTGAGTTTGCGTATTTAATTGCGTCAAATTGCGATCAAACAACACGTGTAGGCCATTGCTCAATTCGACATGAAGCTGCATAGTTGATTCGTAAAATTGCACAAGATGTACGTCTTCTTCGTTGCCAAGCGCGTAATCGACAACCTGCTCGTTGATTTGTGTACGGCAATTAAACAAGACGAGTCGTTGGCGCCAAGAATCGTACAGCCATAGGTAATCGGGGCGCGCACTGACGGCAATGCGTTCAACATTGCCAAATCCAAGTTCTGACAAATTGATCCAATCGCCTTGCAAACTTAATGTGTTGTCTAGTTGCCCAATGAGTTGTTGGTCTGCAGAAAAAATAACGATGCGCAATGAATTTACCGGACACACTTGCGTCAGTTCGCTGATCGATTTAAACGATTCAGAGAACAGTGGTCCGCCTTGTAATTGCTGTTTGTACAAGGTGTTGTTTTCCCATTGGTACAGCTGCTCGTATTCATCGACGGTCCAGTGAGCAGTTTTACTAATTAGTGTGAGGCTGTGAAGCAAGTTGCCTTGTGCCCAATTCATGGTGCAGAACAAGCAAGACAAGAAAACCATCCGATAACGCATCATAATCGCAAGATTTCGAGGTACAAATCGGTGTTGCTTTGAAGGCGCGGAACTTTGTGTTGACCACCCAGTTTGCCTTTGTACTTTAGCCAGCGGTGAAAGGTTCCATTTGGCGCAAGTTGCACTTTTGGAGGTCCAATATTGAGGGCGCCTTTGCGCTTGGCTTCGTAGTCGGCATTTTCGAGTTGAAGGGCGGCATCAAGTTCTTTTTCGAATTGCTGCACATCAGTTGGCGGCTGGCTAAATTCGATGAGCCAATGGTGTGCGCCGACGTGGCTATCCGCCTCAAAAAAAGGAGCGGCAGTGTATTCAAGCACGTGTGCTTGGCATTTTTGACACGCGCGTTGCATCGCTTTTTCAGCGTGTTCAACCAGCAATTTTTCGCCAAAGGCATTGATGAAATGACTGGTGCGGCCGCTCACGACAAAGCGATACGGCTGGCATTGCGTAAAACGGATGGTGTCGCCAATAATATAGCGCCATAGGCCCGCAGATGTCGAGATCACCAACGCATAGTCGACTCCAATCTCGACTTGATGGAGGCTCAGCACATGCTCGGAATCAATGCCGGCAAATGCATCCATTGGGATAAATTCAAAATAAACTTCGGAATGGCTCAAAAGGAGCATGTCTTTGGAATCAATTTGGTCTTGAAGTCCAAAATAACCTTCAGAAGCATTGTAATTTTCAACATAATTGATGGGCTTGCCAATTAGCTTTTCGAAAGCAGCTTGGTAAGGCGCAAATGACATGCCGCCATGAATATAAAGTTCGAGATTTGGCCAAACTTCTGAAATGTGTTGCTTGCCACTTTGCGCACATACTTTTTGCAGCAATAAGAGTGTCCAACTCGGCACGCCAGCTATGATGCAAATGTTTTCGTGTTGTACCGATTGGGCCATGCGCTCCAACTTTTCTTCCCAATTTTCGAGTAACGCAATTTCTTTTTTAGGTGTCCGACGCAGCTCGGTCCAGATCGGCAAATTATTGATAATTATTGCAGACAAATCACCAATGAAAATACCATCGCTGTGCTGTTGGATTTTGCCACTGCCACCAACAATTAAATGTTTGGCATTGTAGAGTTTGCGTTTGGGGAAATTGGCGTAATACTGTGCCAGTAAATCTTTGCCGCCAGCATAGTGGTTTTCGAGCAACGAACTTTCGGTGATTGGCAGCATTTTGACACGGTCAGCGGTGGTGCCTGATGATTTGGCAAACCACTTTGTGAGTCCGGGCCAGAGCACATCGGTTTCGCCTTCTATTGCTCTGTCAATGTAAGGCTTGAGTGTGCCGTAATCGGAGAGCGGAACCAGTTTTTTAAAAGCCGTTTCATCTTGAATTTGATCAAAATGATGTGCTTTTCCGTAAGTGGTATGTGCTCCTTCTAGCAGTAAAAAAGAAAGCGTGCGTGACTGATTGGCCAGTGGTTCAGACCGGTAATCGTTGATGCGATCCATGCGGCGTCCGATCCACCAAGAAAATAAGGTGTTAAACGGCATGGACTAAGTGATTCTCGTAAAGATTAACCCCAGATAAGGATCGAAACAATGATGCAAATAAGAGCTACGGTAATAATGGTACCTACTGCAGCTGTTGATCCTTCGAAAAAGTTGTCTGACATAACGCAAAAATTTGGAGTTCAAAAATACACAAAGTTTTCAATTAATTGCGATTACCGAGTAGACGCAAGAGCGATAGGAAAAGATTGACAAAGGTGAGGTACAATTGAAAACCGGCAAACAACGCTAGTTTTTGGCGCATGGTTCCATCGATTTGAGCGTTGTAAGCCAAGCCTTTAATCATTTGCATTTCATATGCGGCAAGCCCCGTAAAGATGAAAACACAAACCAGCGAAATGACATAATTAAAACCTTCGCTGTGCATAAAAAAGTTGACCAAAGTGGCGATAATGACACCAAATAAGAGCATGTAAAGCAAACTTCCAAACTTGGTGAGGTCCGTTTTGGTAGTGTAGCCTAAGAAGGCCATAAACCCAAATGAACCAGCCGTAAGTAAGAAGGTCGTACCTAAGGTACCAAGGCTGTAGGCTAGAAAAATAACCGATAAACTTAATCCTAATAAAACCGAATACGCCACGTAGAGGAGGGTCAGGGTGCCTAAGCCAAAACGGTTGATGCCGCCTGCCATTAACATGGCGATACCGATTGGCGCAAACAAAACGGCATAAAAAACCAGTTTGCTTCCGCCGAAAATAGCGGCCATAACGGCTGGGTTTGTACCGACAAAAAAGGCGATGATGCCTGTAATGCTTAGTGCAGCAAACATATACAGATACACGTTTTTAATAAAGTCGCGTGCGAAATCGGTGCTGAGGCTAGGGTTTTGTTGATTGTAATCGTTCATGTTAATGTAATTTAGCTTGTACTAAATTAATAAATTCTTTGCGTGTAGCATCGTTGTTCATAAAGATTCCTGTAAATGCACTAGTGGTTGTAAATGCGTTTTGTTTTTGAACGCCACGCATTTGCATGCACATATGAGCCGCTTCGATCACTACAGCTACTCCTTTTGGTTGTAGCGTGCGCTGAATGCAATCGCGCACCTCAAGCGTGAGGCGTTCTTGGACTTGTAAGCGACGCGCATAGGCGTCAACAACTCGCGGAATTTTACTGAGACCCACAATTTTACCGTTTGGGATATACGCCACATGCGCTTTTCCGAAGAACGGCAACATGTGGTGCTCGCAGAGCGAATACAACTCAATGTCCTTGACGATGACCATTTCTGAATATTCTTCATGAAAGATGGCCGATTGAATGATTTCGTCAGGGTTGATGTCGTAGCCATTAGTTAAGAATTTCATGGCTTTTGAAACGC
This sequence comes from Bacteroidota bacterium, assembly GCA_039800565.1. GTDB lineage: Bacteria > Bacteroidota > Bacteroidia > Flavobacteriales_D > Crocinitomicaceae > UBA952. The sequence continues at coordinate 4,377 of JBDLQL010000038.1, forward strand.
GCTCTGGTGTTTTGAGAAGCCCTTCGCGTTGCGGATCTTCTCCGAGTTGTTCAATAATGGATTTATAGAGATCCTGCATAAGAAAAAGAGTTAGCGTTTTCTATCAAACGCCTAATCATTAAAAAGGTTCTTGACCACCGAAGTATTCGACAAAATTGTTTTCGGTTTCGACAAGTTTGAGTTTTGCTAATTGGCCTCCGTTAGAAGTGACGATTGGCGCAAGGATGTCCCAGATGGCAATCGCCATATTTTCGGTTGAAGCCATTTGCCCCGCTAAAAAGGGCACATCGAGGTTTAAGTTTTTGTGATCGAGTTTTTCGATGATGTGTTCGCGGATGAGCACACTCAGTAACTTCAAATTCATGATAAAGCCTGTGTCAGGGTCTGGCATACCTTTGACAGTTACCCAAAGTTCAAAATTGTGTCCATGCCAATTGTGGTTAGAACATTTCCCAAAAACTTCCCAGTTCTTTTCGTCTGACCATTCGGGGCGCCATAATTTATGGGCCGCATTAAAGGTTTCGCGTCGGGTGATATATACTGTTTTCATGACTCAGATTCTGGGGCAAAGTTAGTGATAATCCGGCATTTCATGAGGCCATCGCGGTCAATTTCCAAGAGTTCGACTTCCTGAAAGGTATTGACGAATTCGGCTTGAAATGGGTGTTTGACTTTGACGTAATTCTCGGTAAAGCCATACATATAGCCTTCGTCTTCTTCTTGTTCGAACAAAACGTGGCGCTTAGTGCCGAGTTGTTCGGTGTAAAAGTGTCTTTTTTTGCGGTCCGAAAGCAAGTGCAATTGTTGCGAGCGGGTGCGTCTGACTTCCATCGGGACTTTCTCACCAAGTTTCGGTGCTCCGGTATTGGCGCGCTCCGAATAGGTAAAGACATGGAAATACGAAACGGCGAGGTCTTTTAAGAAAGCAATGGTTTCTTGAAAATCTTCGTCTGATTCGCCGGGGAAGCCGACAATGACATCGACGCCAATACAAGCGTCGGGGCGCAATGATTTGATTTGGGCCACACGCTCAGCATAGAGCGCGCGTTTGTATTTGCGGCGCATTTTTTCGAGAATGCGGTCCGAGCCACTTTGAAGCGGAATGTGAAAATGCGGTGCAAATCGTTGGGCTTCTTCTAAACAAAATGCAATGATTTCGTTTGAAAGCAAATTGGGTTCAATCGAAGAAATGCGGTAACGCTCAATACCTTCAACCTGATCAAGTGCTTGGATGAGTTGAAAAAAGTTTTCGTTGCCTCCTTGGCCAAAATCGCCAATATTGACACCCGTTAAAACCACCTCTTTTACGGCAGTTAGGGCAATTTTTTGTGCCTCATTTACGGTGTCTGCAATGCTGGCATTGCGGCTTTTACCGCGTGCCAATGGAATGGTACAGAAGGTGCAAAAGTAATCGCAGCCATCTTGTACTTTTAGAAACGAACGGGTGCGGTCGTTCATGGAATGCGAGGCCACAAATTCGGTGCTTTGCTTGATGTTGTCGTATGCAACAATTGGGCCTGTTGGCGCTTGTTCGCGTTTATCGAGGTGTTCGAGGATGTTGAATTTTTCATTGGCACCAAGTACCATATCGACCCCCTCCATTTGGGCGATTTCTTCTGGTTTTAATTGGGCATAACAGCCCACAATCACGACAAAACTGTTCGGATTGATTTTTTTAGCACGCTTGACTAATTGCTTGCATTTTTTGTCGGCATTTTCAGTGACCGAACACGTATTGATTACATAAACATCGGGCGCAGCTTCAAAATCGACTTTGGCAAAACCTTGGTCTTCGAAGAGGCGGGCAATGGTTGATGTTTCAGAAAAATTGAGTTTGCAACCAAGCGTGTAAAAGGAAACGCGTTTGAATGGATTCATCACTGCAAAATTACTCAGAATCCTTAACTTTGCCCAAAAAAAGAAGCATCATGAAGTACGATATCGCCATTATCGGAGGAGGAATTGTCGGAGCCGCCACGTTTTACAAACTGCAACGTAAATTCCCAAACCTCTGTATTGTACTTTTTGAAAAAGAAGCGCGTCTTGCCGATCACCAAACAGGCAACAACTCGGGGGTAATCCATTCGGGGCTTTATTACAAGCCAGGTTCGTTGAAAGCGCGCAATTGCATCCAAGGGCGCAAAGAAATTGTTGCTTTTGCCAAAGAACACGGCATTGCCCACGACGTTTGTGGCAAGGTGGTTGTAGCCACTGAAGCCAATGAGTTGCCCAACATGGACAAAATTTTCAATACAGGTATTGAAAATGGCATTGAAGGCATTGAAAAGATTTCGGCTGCCCAAGTAAAAGACATCGAGCCATTTGTAGAAAGTATTGGCGGAATTTGGGTTCCGGTTACCGGGATCATCGATTTTAGAGGAGCCACCGAAAAAATGGCCGAATTGGCCTTGGCAGCAAATCCACAAAGTGCCATGCACTTATCTTGTGAAGTGCTCGGGATCGAAAAAGGCGAAGCACAATCTCTGATCCGCACTTCCAAAGGTAGCTTTGAAGTGCGCTATCTTGTTTTTTGTGGCGGTTTGCAAGCCGATCGATTGGCGCGTAAAGATGGCGTTGATCTTCCAGAAAAAGTAGTGGGTTTCCGTGGCGATTACTACGAACTTACCGAACAAGCTAAGCATAAAGTCAAAAATTTAGTTTATCCGGTCCCAAATCCAGACTTTCCGTTTTTAGGGGTGCATTTCACACGCATGACAGACGGTGAAATCGAATGTGGCCCCAATGCGGTGTTTACCTTTAAGCGCGAAGGATACGGCAAAACCGATTTCTCGCTACGCGACACCGTTGATGCCTTAACCTATAAAGGAACCTGGAAACTCTTCTTTAATAATATGTCTTTCGGAATTAATGAATACCGCCGGGCTTTTTCAAAGAAATTGTTTCTCAAAACACTGCAGCGAATGGTTCCGTCTTTAACCATGGATGACATTTATCCGGGGCGCTCCGGTGTTCGTGCTTTATTATTAGCCGAAGACGGCGATACCCGCGATGATTTTCGCATCGAATACCATGGCAATTCCATTCATGTATTGAACGCGCCCTCACCAGCGGCTACTGCATCGTTGGCCATTGGCGAATACATTGCTACTGAGGCAGAAACGCATTTTAATTTAAAGTAAAAGGGAAGGGGCTTGGCTATTGCCTCGTCAATTTTCCGTCTTTCCAATCTTGAATCAACTTTGACCACGCATATGGGTTCAAGAAGTTGTTTTGAGGCAGTTGCCCGTTTGTGTAGATCTTTGTGTATTGTTGATTTTGAATGGCACCGTGTGCCAACGAAGGGTCGGCGTCGAGGCGAGCGGCAACAAATGCTAACGATTCACCACTAAGTTCGCGCTGCGCACGTCTGACATCATCTTCGTATGGGTCCATCGTGACAAAATAATTGGCAAAAGACTCTTTATTAGCCCACGGATAGACCCAAATTTCTTTAAGAGTGAGCGTGTCACGAACCAACATATGGATGATGCTGTAGCGATTTTCGGTGAGGCTGTCGGGTACAATAAACGGACTGGTTCCGTAGCCTTTTCTAGAAAAGAAAATGGTGTCGCCAGGTCGACTCACGATCGAGAAAAACCCGTAACTATCCGAGACCACTCCTTTGTTCAGGCTGCGATTAAAAACGGTGGTGTATGGGAGTTCGAACGCTTCTTCAGTGACCACCACTCCCGAAAGCTGAATCAAGGGTCGTTCGTTCACTTGCGCTCGAATGAGGCTGCTAATTACCAAGAAAAAGAAGATTGAAATTCGCATTTGCAACACCTTAAAATTCATACAAGATTACGTATTCTTCTCGATGAAGTAACACAATAGGAATTATTTAACATTCACAAGTGGCAGAAGCTAGAAAATCTGCGCTTTTATTCTTAATTTCGCAAGAATTTATCAGAAAGAAAATAAGTTCACATGTCGCTCGATAATCTTGCCCAAATCACCGAAGGACTCACCTATGATGACGTCTTATTGGTGCCAGCTTACTCAGAGGTACTTCCTCGAGAAGTGGTTCTCAAAAGTCAGTTTACCCGAAACATTTCAGTCAATGCTCCTATTGTGTCGGCTGCCATGGATACCGTTACCGAGTCTGCGCTTGCCATAGCCATTGCGCAACAAGGTGGCATTGGTGTCATTCACAAAAACATGACCATTGCCCAACAAGCAATGCACGTACGTAAAGTAAAGCGTTCAGAAAGTGGCATGATCATCGACCCAATTACACTTCTTGAAGATGCCTTAGTAAAAGATGCCTTAGCCTTAATGCAAGAAAATAGCATTGGTGGCATTCCGGTAGTAGATGCCAATAAGGTGTTAAAAGGAATTTTAACCAATCGCGATTTGCGTTTCGAGAAAAACACGGAACGCCCTGTACGCGAAATCATGACCGCTACCAATATTATTACAACCGGTGATGGCACCGATTTGCCAACTGCAGAAGTGATATTGCAGCAAAATCGCATTGAAAAGCTGCCAGTTGTTGACGCTCAAAATCGCCTCATTGGTCTCATTACCTACCGCGATATCATTAAAGTAAAAGAGCACCCGCTTTCGTGTAAAGATCAACTCGGTCGTTTGCGGGTAGCAGCAGCAGTAGGTGTTACCTTCGACACCATGGAACGCGTTACGGCATTGGTAGAAGCAGGTGTCGATGCCGTTGTCATCGATACTGCACATGGCCATACACGTGGTGTTGTTGACCAACTTAAGGCGGTCAAAGCCAAGTTTCCAACACTTGAGGTTGTTGTCGGAAATATTGCAAGTGCCGAAGCGGCCAAGTATTTGGTTGAAGCAGGTGCCGATGCGGTTAAGGTAGGCATTGGCCCCGGATCTATTTGTACCACCCGAGTTATTGCTGGCGTTGGTGTACCCCAATTAACTGCTGTCAATGAAGTGGCAAAAGCCATTGCTGGCACAGGTGTTCCTGTTATTGCCGATGGCGGTATTCGCTACACCGGCGACATCGTTAAAGCCATCGCTGCAGGTGCCGACATCGTGATGTTAGGTTCCATGTTTGCAGGTGTCGAAGAATCACCAGGTGAAACCATCATTTACGAAGGAAGAAAATTCAAATCCTACCGCGGAATGGGTTCTATTGAAGCCATGCAAAAAGGCAGCAAAGACCGTTACTTCCAAGATGCCGAAGACGATATTAAAAAATTGGTTCCAGAAGGCATTTCAGGCCGTGTCCCTTACCGCGGAAAACTTATTGAAGTTATGTTTCAAATTATTGGTGGCTTGCGTGCCGGTATGGGCTACTGCGGGGCATCGTCTATCGAAAAATTAAAAGGCGCACGCTTTGTACGCATCACTTCAGCAGGTATGCGCGAGTCGCATCCACATGATGTAACAATTACCCGAGAAGCACCTAATTACAGTATAAAATAATTGAAAGCACCCATGAAAAAACTACTTTTCTCTTCGCTTATTCTTTTCGTTTCCTTCATGGCTTGGTCACAAAAAGACCCAATCGTCATGACCATCGATGGCAAACCAGTTACTAAAACTGAGTTTTTACAGATTTACACTAAAAACAATGCCAATGCAAGTTTTGATAAAGACTCGCTCGATCATTACATGGACATGTTCAAAATTTTCAAATTAAAGGTAGCAGAAGCCGAGGCACTCGGATACGATACCTTGCCACGCTTGAAAAAAGAACTTGAAGGCTACAAAAAGCAATTGGCTTTGCCATACCTTATTGATTCTGCCCAAAACCAAGCCATGGTGCAAGAAGCCTACAACCGCACGGCCAATGAAGTACGTTGTGCACATATTTTGGTCAAACTCGACCCCAACGCCAGTCCAAAAGATACGTTGGCTGCCTACAACCGCATCATGAGTTTAAAAGCGCGCATTGAAAAAGGCGAGTCTTTTGCAGCGGTAGCCAAATCAAAAAATGGCTCTGACGACCCGTCTGTAGTCAATAACGGTGGTGATTTAGGTTATTTTACAGCCTTCCAAATGGTGTATCCATTTGAAGAAAAAGCATACACTACACCAATTGGTAAGGTTTCCGACCCATTCCGTACGCGCTTTGGTTACCATATTATTCAAGTTTCTGACAAACGCCCGGCGCGTGGTACCATCAAGGTTGCCCACATTATGTTGTCGACAGGGAAAGATGCCAGCCCAGAAATGCGCCAAAATGCCGAAAAGAAAATCAATGAAATATACGACAGCTTAATGGCTGGTGCCAAATGGGAAACGATGGTTGCGGCATTTTCAGAAGACGGAAACAGCACCAAACGTGGAGGAGAATTACCTGTGTTTGGTTCAGGTACCAACCAACGCATGGTTGCTGAATTTGAAGACGCGGCTTTTGCGCTTAAAAAACCAGGAGAATACAGCAAGCCGGTTAAAACACAATACGGCTACCACATCATCAAATTGATCGAATGGACGCCCGTCAAACCTTACGACCAATTGCGCAAAGAATTGCAAACAAAAGTCAACAAAGACGAGCGTTCTAAAATCACCCAAGATTCTTATGTCAACAAATTGAAGGCCAATTATGGCTACAGTTCGAAAGGTGAAAAGCAATTTGAGTGGTTTGAAAACAACCTTGATTCGACCTATTATATGGGTAAATGGAGTCCCGAAAAATTGAAGAGCAACAAAACCTTGTTTGTCTTAGATGGTCAAAAATTCAAGCAACAAGATTTTGCCAACTACATGAGTAAAAACTACCGTTCTGTGCATCCTGATGCGCCTAAATTGGTCATCGCCCAATTGTATAATAACTGGGAAAAGACCAGCATTCTTGCCTACGAAGAGTCTTTGCTTCCGGCCAAATATCCAGAATACAAAGCGCTTGTAAAAGAGTACCACGATGGAATCATTTTATATGAAGTGATGCAAGATCAAGTCTGGAATAAAGCGGTCAAAGATACGGCCGGTTTGCGTAATTATTTCATGGCCAATCGGGCCAAATATACGTGGAATAAGCGCATTGACGCCGTCGTTTACGAATGCAAAGACGAACACGTAGCTGTTCAAGTATATGGCATGCTCGTTAAAAATGACACCCTTTCTTCCGCAAGTATTTTGCAAGTTGTAAACAAAGATTCAGAGCTCAATTTGAAAGTTAAAAGCAATAAGTTTGACTTAACGCAAGTTCCGTACCTTGCCAACCGCAACTGGAATGTCGGCCTCAACCCGATTTATTCGTATGATGGCAAGTGGTACCTGGTGCAAGTGAAGTCAGTACTCGAGCCCGGTTTAAAAGAATTTAGTGAGGCAAAAGGCTTAGCCACTTCCGATTACCAAGCTGAACTTGAAAAAAATTGGATTGCTGCGTTACGTTTGAAGCATAAAATCGTCGTTAACGAGGATGTATTGTATCAACTCGGAAACAACTAATGAGTAAAGCTTTTCTTTTTTTCTTCGGAATCCTACTTTCAGGTTCACTATTTGGGCAGAAAGTAGTCAACAAAATTGTGGCACAAGTCGGCGATAATATTATCTTGTTGTCTGATCTTGAAACCCAGCGTCTGCAGGCGGGTGGAAAACCAGCACTTCAATTTGTTCAAAATTGCCAAATTTTAGAGCAATTGTTATTAGAGCAGTTGTTGGTCAATCAGGCCATGCTCGATAGCTTGGTGGTGCAAGACGAACAAGTTGATGCCGAAATGGAAAACCGCTTACGCATCATGGAAAGTAAAATGGGCGGCCGCGAAAACCTTGAGAAATTTTATGGCAAAACCGTTACAGGCATTAAAGAAGAATTTCGCGAGGTTATCAAAAATAAAATGTTGGCGCAAGAAATGGAGCGAAAAATCACGGGCGATATTACCGTGACGCCGAAAGAAGTAGCTGCATTTTATGCCCAACTTCCAAAAGACAGCATTCCGTACATTAATATGAAATTGAGTTTTCAGCAAATTGTTCAGTTTCCTGTTGTAACCAAAGAAGATAAAAAACTAGCATTCGATGCCTTGTCAGAGATTCGCAAGCAAATTGTAAGTGGTCAAAAATCCTTTGAATTGATGGCACGCCTTAAGTCGATGGACCCAGGAAGTGCCAGCCAAGGAGGAAAAATTGCCGCGAGTAAAGGCATGATGGTACCGCAATTTGAAGCCACAGTCTTTGACCTCAAGCCCGGTGAAGTTTCAGAAATCATCGAAACGATGTATGGCTACCACATCATCAAATTGATTTCAAGAAAAGGGGACGATTACGTGTGTCAGCACATTTTAATAATGCCTGAATTTAGTTCGGCAAGTATTGCCTTGGCTGCGGCCCGCATGGACACCTGTTACCGTTTATTGCTGCGCAACGAAATTACCTGGGACGAAGCTGTGTTGCGTTATTCCAACGATGATGCCACAAAGCAAAACAGAGGACTCATTACCAATCCGTACACGATGGATGTCTACTGGGACATGGAACAACTCAATGAAGTAGATCAACAAATTTACCTCTTGACAGATGCCCTCGAAAACGGCGGAATTTCCCAGCCTGCTCTTTATACTGACATTTACGAGCGTAAACAAGGCATTCGTGTGGTACGCTTACAAAACCGTTTTCCGGCACACGTTGCGAACCTCAACGACGATTATGCGCTGATAAAACTAGCGGCCGAAAACGATAAAAAGCAAAAGGCAATCGACGCCTGGACACAAGGTAAAATCCCGAATGCCTACATTCGCCTCGATCCCGATTATCAAAATTGCAATTACCGCATCAACTGGACGCCACAACCTTAAATCTTATGACCGACAAAGAACGTATTGATCAGCTGGTACAAGATTACCACGCACTTAAGCAAGAAATTCATAAAGTAATTATTGGCCAAGACGCCGTCGTTGATGAAGTATTAATCGCTGTGTTTTCAAGGGCCCATTGTTTACTTGTAGGGGTTCCTGGATTGGCTAAAACCCTGTTGGTAAATACCATTGCCCAGACACTTGGTTTGTCATTTAATCGCATTCAGTTTACGCCAGACCTCATGCCCTCTGATATTATTGGTTCCGAGATTTTGGACGAAAGCAAGCAATTTAAATTTATCAAAGGCCCCTTGTTTTCGAACATTATTTTAGCCGATGAGATCAACCGAACTCCGCCAAAAACACAGGCGGCTTTGCTTGAAGCCATGCAAGAGCGCCGCGTTACAGCTGGCGGAACCACCTATACCTTGCCGGCGCCATTTTTTGTTTTAGCCACGCAAAACCCTATTGAACAAGAAGGTACGTATCCGTTGCCTGAAGCGCAGTTAGACCGTTTCATGTTCAATTGTTGGGTCGATTACCCAAGCTATCAAGAAGAATTAGCGATTGTTAAGGCCACTACCGCCGATCATCAGGTGCAGCTCCAAACCATCTTGAATGCCGAGCAAATTTTGGCTTATCAAGACCTGATTCGCCGCATTCCGGTGGCCGACAATGTGCTTGAATATGCCGTAAAATTGGTCGGGAAAACGCGTGTTAATAGCCCCGATGCACCTGCGCTTACGAAGAATTTTATTACTTGGGGAGCAGGTCCACGTGCCTCGCAGTATTTAGTCGTAGGAGCCAAGTGTCATGCGGCACTTCACGGAAAATACTCGCCAGACATTGACGATGTGAAGGCCGTTGCCAAAGCCATTTTACGTCACCGATTGGTGCGTAATTACCGTGCCGAAGCCGAAGGCTACAGCATGGACCGCATCATCGAAGAGTTGTTGTAAAGCAATACACGCATGCGGTTGTTTTGTGTTTTATTGATGTTCATCAGTGGAATCTACTCATCTGCATCGGCACAGTATGCGTTGTCAGGTCTTGTTACCGATGCCTTGACAGGGCAAGCCCTTTCCAATGTGGTGGTATACCTTCCCGAATTTCAACTGACAACCCAAACTACAGACGCAGGTTATTTTCAATTCAACGACCTGCATTCAGGATCCTTTCTGGTAGAATTTAAAGCCAGTGCATACCATAATCGCATCGAAGAGATTGAACTAGACGCTACTACACACTTGTTGGTTCAACTACAACCAGCCGTCAAAGAATGCCATGAGGTTATTGTAACCGGGGTTTCCAGAAATGCCAATGCTGCTATAAGTCCGTTGCAAGTGCAAACACTTCAATCAGCGCAATTCATGCGTTTGACCAGTTCTTCACTCGTCGAAGCGGTTGCTGTGATGCCTGGCGTTTCGACGCGAAGTACAGGGTCGGCTATTGCCAAGCCTATTATACGAGGTTTAGGCGCAAATCGCATCATTACCCTGACAAATGGAATTCGGCAAGAAGGACAGCAATGGGGCGAAGAACATGGCATTGAAATCGATGAATATGCCATTGATAGGGTAGAGTTGATCAAAGGACCTGGAAGTTTGTTATATGGTTCAGATGGGATTGCAGGAGTACTTCACTTTTTAACACCTAAGGCGCTTCCAGCAGGAGCAATGCAATCCAAACTGCTCACGAATTACCAATCAAATCACCATCTGATTGGTACCTCTCTTTCAACAGCTGGAGCCAAAAAGCAATTTCAATGGCAAGCGCAGCTTTCTTCAAAATTAGCGGGTGATTACAGAAATGCAGCCGATGGGTATGTGACAAATAGTGGCTTTCGAGAATTGAATGCGACTCTTTTTTTGGGACTAACTAAAAAGTGGGGCTTTTCACAGGTACACCTCAGTAGTTTTAATCAACTCGTGAATTTGCCAGAAGGCGAACGCGATAGTCTTGGGCATTTTAATTACCTGGATTTAAATGGAATAGTAAGAACTGCTGATCCGCTTCACTTTAGCGGTTATGCGATAGGAGCGCCCCATCAAGAAATTCACCACCTCAAATTGGTAGCCAATCAATCAGTTATTGTCAAGAAGGGGAATTGGCTCCTTGATTTAGCCTTTCAATCCAACCAACGTAAAGAAATATCGGAAGTAATGGCCGCCCAAACGCCCTACTTATTTTTTGAGCTAAATACGTTCAATACGAACCTGCGCTTTAATTTTAGAAAGCAAAATGGTTGGTACCACACACTTGGATTCGGAGGAATGTACCAAATCAACACCAACCACGGACTCAAGGCCATGATTCCGAATCACCAACTACTTGATGCCGGAGTCTATGGCATCACGCAAAAGAAATGGAATCAGTGGAATTGGATTTTTGGTTTACGAGTCGATCAACGGCT
>JBDLQL010000039.1:0-15062 GCA_039800565.1 Bacteroidota bacterium
GACCTGTTCGGCCACAGCGGTGCACGTAATTTTCTGGATTTTCTGGCAAGTCGTAATTGACCACATAATCCATGTTCGGAATGTCAATACCACGGCACGCTACATCGGTGGTAATCAGCACTTTTGTTTGGCCAGATCGAAAACGATCGAGCAAGGCAAAGCGCTCGTCTTGCACGATGCCTCCATGCAAGGCCTCGGCATGCAATTCGGCACGTTCCATTGCTTTCACGACACGCTCTACACGCACTTTGGTACGCGCAAAAACCAAAAACTTGGCCACTGGGTATTCGCGAATCATGTTTTCTAAGAAAAACCGTTTGTCGTCAAGCTCGATAAAAGCAACAGCATGTTGTACATTTTTCGAAACGGGGTTTTTGGGCGACAACTGAATGCGAATTGGGTTGCGAACTACATCATAAGCCAACGATTTGATTTTCTTGTCGATGGTTGCCGTAAAAAAGAGTGTTTGGTGCTTTTTAGGAATCTTTTTCAAGACATCTTGAATGTCTTTATTGAAACCTAAATCGAGCATCAGGTCGGCTTCATCGAGCACCAAGTACCGAACCGCGCTTAAATCGGCATGGCCCTGCGCACACAAATCGAACATCCGACCTGGCGTACTCACCAAAATATCGACACCTTTTTTAAGGGCATTGATTTGGCTTTCTTGTTCCACACCACCAATAAGACCAAGTACTTTTAAGGAAGTTTGCGCACCAATTTCAGAAAATACGCGCGCAATTTGCTGGGCCAGTTCTCGTGTAGGCACTAAAACCAAACAAGAAATGGCTTTTTTGTCTTTTTTGGTGTAGTGCAGCAATTTTTGCAAGATCGGTATGACAAATGCTGCCGTTTTGCCGGTACCCGTTTGGGCCACGGCCATGACGTCTTCTCCGTCAAGAATGTGTTTTATGGCACGAAATTGGATATCGGTCGGACGCTTGAAGCCCAAGACCTCTAGCTGATCTTTAATCGATTTGTCGAGCGGGTAATCTTTGAACTTCATGTTACAAATGTACGCATAATGCGTCCCTGTTTGTGGAATTAACTAGCTTTGATTGTCTTATCTTTAATAAACTCACCCTTATGAAACATAGCTTTTTTGCCTTCTTCGTCATTATTTGTGCTGCTGTTAGCTTTGCCAACGACAAAGTCACGCTCAAATCCAGCCTTAATGAAGTCACGGTTTACACACAAGGAGCCCAACTTCATCACCGTGCAAATTACACCATTAAGCCTGGCATCACAGAAGTGGTTTTAGAAGGCATCACGAGCCAAATTGATGCAAGTTCGATTCAAGTTCGGGCCACAGGGGCTGTGGTTATTTTGGATTCGCGTTTTGATTTGCTTTATCCGGCGCCAGGCCCTATTGCCGAAGATGGCATCCCGTTAAAAATCAAAAAGTCCATCAAAAGCCTACAAGATTCATTGCGCACACTTTCGTTCGATATTCAAGAAGTCATTGACGACATCGATGTGTTGAGAGCTGCAAAAGCCATCATCACCACAAATGGTGCCGTACGCGGTCAAGGAAAGGTCAATGATAGCATTCAATTACTAAAGCAAACTGTTGATTATTACACGCTTAAAATGGCTGAGTTAAACAAAAAGTTAACATCTTTAGAGCGTACAAAAGCGCGTAAAATGGATCAAAAATCAGAAATGGAAGCGCGCCTACGCGAATTGCAAAACTATGCCAACAACAACCTTCCTAATCAGGCAGACAACAACCCCATTCCGCGCATCATTGTTACGTTTTCAGCCAAAGAAGCCGCTTCTGGGCGCATCGATTTTTCGTATGTGATTTCGCAAGCCGGCTGGACACCAATCTATGACATTCGCTCGGAAGCCGCCACCGGTAAAATCAGCCTGACTTACAAAGCCCAAGTGCATCAAAATTGCGGACTCGACTGGAACGATGTCAAGCTGAATATCTCTACCAACAACCCATACGCCAACAAAACCAAACCGGAGCTAAGCCCCTGGTACATCGATTACATCAATTATCAAGAAAAAGCCTTGCAAGAAAAACGCGCGCGTGCCGACGCCTATGGTGCGGTAGCCCCATCTGTCAATACACAGGCACTTAATATGGGTTATGCTTTTACAACTAGAAATAACGACCTGGAAGCCTTAAATGCCTCCGAATTTACAAAGGTGGTGCAGCAATTAGTTGCCGCCGAGTTTCATATCGACCTCAATTACACCATCAAATCGAACAATGAAAGCAGCATGGTACTGATTAAGCAAGCTGACTTAACCACAAGCTTCAAATACTACAGCGTTCCGAAACTTGACCCCGGGGTATATTTAGTCGCGCAAATGACCAAACTTGACGAATTGCAATTGGTGCCTGCCAAAGCCAACATCTTCTTTGATGGCTCTTACATTGGCCAAACCTACATTGACCCTAGCACCATGGACGACACCCTGAATTTGTCGTTGGGTAAAGACCCAAACATTATTGTAAAGCGCACCCTACTTAAAAACCAAAGCAAAGAACGGATTGTTCAGGATAAAAAAGAACGCACTTTTGCCTATACCGTCGAGGTACGCAATTTAAAATCTTCGGAAATTGAGCTCGTGATTCAAGATCAAATTCCGATTACCCAAAACCCAGACATCACGATTGAAAAAACCAACTTAGGGAAAGCCAGTTTTGATGAGCACACGGGTCTTATGGAATGGACATTCAAGCTAAAAGCTAAAGAAAATAAAGTAATCGATTACGACTTTAAAATCCGCCATTCAAAAGACAATCAAATCAATTTGTAAGGTAACGACGGAATTCCATTTTGTTGCTATCAAAGGTCAATTTCTTGGCCAATGCCGTCGCATTTTCTCTGTCCATTAAGCGATCTGAAAGGTATTTCGCTACTTCCAAACGGTTGTCGTCAAAACTATACAAATCAATAAGTTGTTCAGCTTGATTGACATACAAACACGTTGTTTTCAACGACAATTTCAAGGCCTCAACACGATCGTCTTCAAACGACTGGTCTTTTAACTCTTCGATTAAAGCTGGCAAACGGTTTAAGGTTTGATTGCAACGAATTGCGTGTCCATTTGCAGACGAATTGGTCATGTTCTGAGTCGTATTCTGTTGATTGGCATTGAGTTGACCGGAGTTGATTTGATTGGCAGTCGTTTGATTTGTAACGGTTGTCGAGACAGGCGCTGAGCTGCTCGTGGTCGTGCTTGTGACGACATTCGTACTCGTATTCGTATTGGTCGTACTCGTGGTGCTTGTTCCAGTAACGCTTGTATTTGCATTTGTATTCATGTTCACACCAAGGCCGCTTACATTCATTTGAACGCCAGTTCCATTCACATTTAAATTAAAATTGACATTATCTGGCGTGTCACTTTGTGTCGTGGTGGTCGTAGTTGTCGTAGAGGTATTTGTCGTATTATTTGTAGTTGACATCGATGCTGCATTCGAAACTCCGGCAGCATTTCCTTGTACATTTATGCTTGAGTTAACCGGCACATTTACTGGCGCATCCGAATAGACCGCCGCTTCAGTCGGTCTAAAAACAACGGCATTTTGAAGGGGCCCCGCAGTTGGCACTAAACTGACTAACTGCAACTTACCTACTCCTTTTTTGAAGATGATTCGCGTCGTAATGTCTGATGGGCTATCGATCACAAAATTCTTATCGACATCAGGCGTTTTGCCATCAGCGAAGATAATTTTAACCGAATAGCCGCCATTTTTAATGCCTGCGACATATACATTGGTTTCTGGTTTTGAATTTTGCTTGATCCCATTCAGGATGACATAAAATGCTTGGCCACCGTTATTGAATACGGTCAGATTACTCTGAGCAATCGTACTGAACCCAATAAAAAGGAGTGTTAAGAGGCTAATAACTTTCATTTTTCTTTTTTTTTGTCAAATAAACGAAAAAGAAAAGCACTTTCAAAATGCGCATGTGCAGGCTTTTTCTAATTTCGTAACATGAATTTTGTCATTGTCGACGTCGAAACCACTGGTGGCAACACCAAAGACTCTAAAATCACCGAGTTGGCGATGTACAAATACGATGGCCATCAAGTCATTGACGAATTTCATACCTTACTCAATCCCGAGCAAGCAATCCCCGAATTTATCGTTCGCCTAACAGGTATTACCGACCGCATGGTGGCTGACGCGCCAAAGTTTTATGAAGTCGCTAAAAAAATCATTGGATTTTGCCAAGATTGCATCTTTGTGGCGCACAATGTCGCCTTCGACTACGGGATGTTCAGAAGCGAATTCAAACGCCTTGGCTACGATTTTCGGATGCCGCATTTGTGCACGGTTCGGGCCGCCCGTATTGTCATTCCAGGTCATGCTTCGTACAGCTTAGGTAAAATTTGCCGCGAACTTGGCATCGACAACAGTGCGCGCCACCGGGCCGATGGCGATGCGCGCGCCACCGTAGAATTGTTTGCACTCATTTACCACAAAGACCCAAACAAACTCGCGAATTTCATTCAAGAAGAGCTCAACCCAAAGACAGTTCACCCAAATTTAAGTTTAGAAGCCATTGACGAATTACCCAACAAAACGGGTGTTTACAAACTTTACAATGAATTCAATCAACTGATTTATGTTGGCAAAAGCATTCATATAAAAAAACGCATCGAGCAACATTTGCGTCATCACAAAACAGCCAAAGGCTTGCGCATGCGTCAAGACATTTGTCGGGTCGAATACGAATTAACCGGATCTGAACTCATTGCCATGTTACTTGAATCCGAACTGATCAAGTTGCACCAACCCATTTACAACCGTAAATTGCGCAAGAGCTTTTTTCCGTTTGGCATTTATGACCAACTCGATTTTGATGGGTACATCCGACTCAAAATCGAGTCAACCGCTAAACAAGCAGCCGATGCGCTGATTGCGTTTAGCACCAAAAAGGAAGCCACAGACTACCTCACTAAAATTACCGAAAATCACCAATTGTGTCAAAAACTTTGCTACCTCTACCCGACTGCGTCTGCTTGTTTTCAGCACAGCATTAAACAATGCAATGGCGCCTGCATACAAGCGGAAGCACCTGATATTTACAATGCACGCGTTCAGCATTTTATTGACCACATTCAATTTAACGGCGCCTCTTTTTTCATTGTCGATAAAGGCCGTAATAAAGGTGAAAAAAGCTTGGTTTGGATTCAAAATGGAATTTACAAAGGATATGGCTTTGCCCCTTTTCATTTTCATGGCAAAGAAGTCATGCACTGGCCTCGCTACATTCAGGCACAAACCGAAAATCGAGACATCAAAAGCATCGTTAGTCTTTACCTTCGCAAAGATCAGAAACACCGCATCATCGATGCCCATCACCCCCAAAACCAAGAGGCTTGAGACACGGAACACTTACTATTTTGGGCTCTGGAACCTCACAAGGCGTTCCAATCATTGCCTGCAATTGCGATGCATGCCTTTCAGCAGACCCCAAAGACAAACGCTTGCGGAGTAGCGCCTTACTCGAACTCGAAAACGAAACGCTTTTAATCGATGCTGGCCCCGATTTTCGTACACAACTGCTGCGGCAAGGTGTACAAAAACTCGATGCCATTCTATTGACACACGAACACAAAGACCACATCGCGGGGCTCGACGATGTGCGTGCGTTCAATTACAAACAAAAAAAACCGATGCCGATTTATTGCCAACCAGGTGTCGAAAATGCATTAAAAAAAGAATTCCATTACGCATTTGAAGCCCGTCCGTATCCGGGTGCACCACAATTCGAAATTCACCATCTCACTAAATCGGCATTTCAGATCAACCAAACGACCATTCAGCCCATTGAAGTTTTTCACCATCAGTTATCGGTGCTAGGCTTTCGGATCGGTAAGATCGCGTATATCACCGATGCCAAAACGGTCCTTCCGGAAGAATGCGAAAAATTACATGACCTCGATATACTGATCATTAACTGCCTGCACGAGCACCCGCACCGTTCTCATTTTAACCTTGAAGAAGCCCTTGCGTTTCATCAACGCATCCAACCAAAACACACCTACCTTACACACATTTCACATTTATTTGGAAAGCATCAGGCGATCAATGAACGCTTGCCCAACGATGTTTCGTTATGTTTTGATGGCCTGCAGCTCGATTTCAGCTATTAATTTTAAATTTGCCCATGCAAAATTCGGCTCCTATCGATATTGAAGCACTGATCAAAAGTAAGAACCCGGGCTTATTGCGTTGGATTCCTGCGTTTGTGTTGCGCTACCTAAAAGCCAAATTACATCAGGACGAAATCAATTCATTTTTAGCGGAGTATGGGCATTTAAAAAACCAGGCGTTTTGTGAAGCCATCATGCGATACTTTGAATTTTCGATTCAAATCGAAGGCATTGAAAACATTCCAAAAGAAGGTGGCGTTATTTTAGCATTGAATCATCCGCTCGGCGGTATGGATGGCGTAGCGCTCATTCATGCCTTGCGTCAGCACCGTCAGGATGTTGCCCTTATTGTAAACGATTTATTGCTCAACATTAGCCAACTGCGCGACTTATTTGTTGGCGTCAACAAATTCGGCCGTAATCAAGGAAGCGTTCGCGGTAATATTCGAGAAGCCTTCGAAAAAGAACAAGTCCTTATTATTTTTCCGGCCGGGATGGTTACGCGCATTCATAACGGTCAAATTGTAGAACCTGATTGGAAAAAAACATTCATCAGTTACGCCCGTGAATTGAACCGCCCCGTTGTACCCATTTACATCGTAGGGAAACTTTCAAACGCATTTTACCGCCTCAATCGCCTTCGCAGTGCCGTTGGCATCAAAGCCAACCTCGAAATGTTTTTGTTGGCCGACGAAATGTACAAACAAAAAAAAGGAACCATTCGTTTCATTGTTGGCAAACCCCAGATGGGAGCCGAAATCCAACCCAATCTTGATGACAGTGCCGCTGCCAATTGGTTCCGAAATCAAGTTTACGCGTTAAAACCGAAGTCATGAAAGCCCTGATCCCTGCCCTAGACCCAACACTTTTAAAGCAAGAACTTTCTGCCGAACGCTTTTTGCGCCACACACGCAAAGGTGGCAATGAAATTTACAGTGTCAATGTGCACAATGCCCCTAACGTGCTAAAAGAAATCGGACGCTTGCGCGAATGGACCTTCCGAGAAGCAGGTGGCGGCACAGGCGAAGCACTTGACCTCGACGAATTTGACGAAGGCCCATACGCCTACGAACAACTCATTGTTTGGTCGCCTGAGGAAGAACAAATTATCGGAGGCTACCGCTATAAATTGTGTCGCGATGCCATAGATGCCCAACAACACATTCACCTCTCGACCACCCATTATTTTTCGTTTAGTGAGCGCTTTGTCACTGAATTTCTTCCACTTACCATTGAACTTGGTCGCAGCTGGGTTCAGCCAAACTACCAACCGACTGTCAATCCGAAGAAGGGCTTGTTTGCACTCGACAACATTTGGGACGGACTTGGAGCTCTCATAAAATACCACCCCGATATTGCTTATTTCTTTGGGAAAGTGACCATGTACCCTGACTACGACAGCGAATGCCGTGACTTTCTTCTCTATTTTTTGCACCACTTCTTTCCTGATCACGAAGCGCTTATCGAAGCCTATCATCCGTTAGAAAAAGTACACCCCGACGCGCATTTTGAGGCGCTTATCGCAGGGCTCGACTACAAAGAGGCCTTTAAAGTACTCAATGCATTTACCCGAGAAAAAGGGTATTTCATTCCGCCGCTCATGAATATTTACATGAATTTATCGCCTAGCATGCGCACCTTTGACACAGCTGTCAATCCTGACTTTGGCCATGTTGAAGAAACCGCGATTTTAGTAAAAATTGAAGATATTTACGAAGAGAAAAAAGAACGTCACCTGCAATTTTAACGGTTCATTTCTTGCCAAAACTGGCTATCAATACGCCCCATTTTCTTTCGTATTTTTTCTTTTAAACGCGCAATGTAAACATCGGCATGCTTGAGCTGCAAACGCGCTTCAATTTCTTTAGTTGGGCGATTGTAGCAATACTTTAGCTTCAAGACCAAGGCATCATATTTGGTGAGGCAACCGAGGGCTTGCTCAAAGAACTGACGAATTAATTCTTCTTTTTCAGGGCTTGATTCTTGCGCCACCACAATTTTATCGGTTGTTGTTTGGATCCACACCTGATTTTTAAGCGCTTGTCGCTTGCGCAATTCGGAGATGCAAAAATGGACAACTACTGTTCTCAACCACGCTTTGGAATCAAACAAATGCGCTTGTTCATCGAAGCGCTTTTGAATCAATTGGTACAAATGGACCGAGAAATCCTGAAAAGCATCGTCGCGTTCCATGGGTGGTAAATACTGGCGTATTTGAGATTGGAAAAAGCGTCCGTGTGTTTCAAGGACTTGTTCAAGGGCGAGGGTATGTGCAGTCGTTTTCATGGCAAAACTGCCATTACAAGAATTGTTCCAAGATCACTTTTGTATTTTTTTCGTACTTTTCACAATCAATTTTAAGATTCTACGTTAGCTGTTCATGCGTATTTTTATCCTTTGTGTTCTTTTCGTAATAAGCCATCAAGTCCTGGCCCAATATACTTGGGGCAATACTACGCTCGCCTACATGAACACTGTAATGGGCGCCAAAAGCAGTGCTGTTGGTGGGCGTCTTTATACCAGCACCGAAAAAGACCTTTCACTCTGTATCGACCAAGCCGCGCTTCTTGATTTGAAAATGAATGGCCAGCTCCATAGCAGCTTAGGCCGTTTACCAAACGGTGTCAATTATGGGATTTTTAGTACGGTTGTAAACACAAAATTTGGCAGCCTGGCTCCTTTTATTCGCTACATGAATTACGGGAAATTCACTGAAACCGATGCCAATGGCAATGCTATCGGAGAATTCAGCGGGCTCGATTACCAAGTTGGCGCAAGCTATGCTTACAGTGCCAATCCGGTACTTAAATTAGGCATTCAACTCAGTTTATTGGGTTCTTCCATGGAACGCTACAGTGCATTTGGGCTAAGTAGCCAATGGTCCGCTTTACTCATTCATCCGAATCAATTGTTTGTAGCCAGTGTGGGGGTCCGCAATTTAGGGCTTGTTTTTAAAGATTACACTGCAAGTAGCCAATCCAAATTGCCATTAGATGTATTTGCCGCCGCAAGTTACAAATTGGCCCATGCACCTTTTCGTTTTCATGCGGTTGCTCATAGTCTCAATCGTAGTCAGAACATTTACCTAGATCCCAACGCCAAGCCCACTTTTGACCCACTAACCGGCGACACCATTGCCGTTTACAACCCCGATTTACTAAGCAAACTGGCCAATCACCTTCAGTTTCAGGTCGAACTCCTCGCCTCTTCCTCTTTTCAACTTCGTGCAGGATTTGATGTCAATCGTCGACACCAACTTGCCGTAAGTGCGCAGCCTGGCATGGCCGGTTTTTCGATGGGATGTTCGTTTAAAGTGAAAAAATTCAATCTTGATTACGGAATTCAGTTTTACTCTAAAGCCGGATCCATCCAAAGTATTGGGCTAAGCACGAGTCTTGAGCGCTGGAAAAAACACATTTAGCGCTGAAAAGCAGCTATTTAGTTTTTAATTGTCGGTCATGAAATTCGCCGGCCAATTCAAAATAATCAGTGTGGTACGTGCCGTCAAGATTTCGAATCACCTTTTCTTGTACGATCCTATTTTTTTTCAGTCTTGAAAATTCAAGAATTGCACGTGTGTTTCGTTTTTTTTCTGAACCATGAAAAATCAGTGTTGAGACCAGATGCAACTGCAAATCTTGCACGATTTTTTGAGTTTGATCAAGTGCTTCAACGGGAAGAATAAGAAACATACTTCCCGTTTCACTTAGGTGCAGCTCCATTTTAGTTAGAAAGGATGTGTACTGTGCCGTTGTCAGGTGTTTGGCTTGTTGCTTTTGTCTCGAAGCAGCAGGAAATTGGTCTATAAAATAAGGCGGATTACTTACAATAAGGTCAAAGTTAAGACTTGGATCTAGGGCTTGAAGGGAACAATGTTGAAATGAGAGACGTGAAGCCCATGGTGCAGATTTAAAATTAGTTGATGCATCAAGAGCGGCACCCGCATCGGGGTCAATGCCTAAAATCTGAAGTTGTGAAAAGCGTTGGGCCAAAAGCAATGCAATAATACCCGTTCCGGTGCCTACATCGAGTGCCGATGTTGCCGAAGGTGCACACGTCACACTAGCTCCTAAAAGCATGGCATCAGTGCCAACTTTCATGGGGCTATTGGCTTGCTGCACATCAACTTGACGCAGCTTAAAAACGGTCATTAATAGGCTTTTGCAAAAACAACGCGGCCTTGAGATGGTTTTCCGGTGACCATACAGAACCCTGCCACTGGCTCTTGATCAAACGGAATGCAACGAATGGTTGCTTTTGTTTCTTGTTTGATCAACTCTTCGGTTTCTGAACTTCCGTCCCAGTGTGCTAAAAAGAAGCCACCTTTTTCAATTTCAACTTTAAAATCAGCATACGAATCGATGATTTTAGTGTTTTCACTGCGGAAGGCTTTCGCTTTTGCGAGTAAATTGGTTTGAATTTCTTGAAGCAATTGCGCGATAAAGGCATCGATACCCAAAAAATCTTTCGTTTCTTTCGTTTTGGTATCACGGCGCGCCACTTCGATTTTACTGTTTTCGAGGTCACGTGGGCCCATCGCCAAGCGGACAGGTACGCCTTTTCGTTCGTACTCAGCAAATTTCCATCCTGGACGGCGATTGTCGTCGTCGTCGTACTTGAACGAAATTCCTAGTGCTTTTAATTGCTGCCCTAATTCGGAAAACTTTGCGCTGATTGCGGCGAGTTCTTCGGCGTTTCGGTAAATCGGAACCGCGACCACTTGAATTGGTGCGAGTGCTGGCGGCAAAACCAAGCCTTCATCGTCGGAGTGCGTCATGATGAGCGCACCCATTAAGCGTGTCGATACACCCCAAGAGGTGGCCCATACGTAATCTAGTTTTCCTTCTTTATCGGCGAATTTAACATCAAATGCTTTGGCAAAGTTTTGCCCAAGAAAATGGCTTGTACCTGCTTGTAGTGCTTTTCCATCTTGCATCATGGCTTCAATACATAAAGTATCTTCGGCTCCGGCAAAGCGTTCACTGGCTGTTTTACGCCCTTTAATAACGGGCATTGCCATGTAATTTTCAGCAAAATCTGCATACACATCAAGCATCAGTTCTGCCTCAGAAATGGCTTCGGCTTTTGAAGCATGTGCGGTATGTCCTTCTTGCCACAAAAACTCGGACGTACGCAAAAACAAACGGGTACGCATTTCCCAACGCACCACATTAGCCCATTGGTTAATAAGAATTGGAAGGTCTCGGTACGATTGGATCCAATTTTTGTACGAATTCCAGATGATGGTTTCGGATGTCGGACGTACAATGAGTTCTTCTTGCAATTTGGCTTCTGGATCTACGATGACGCCACTTCCGTCTTCGGCATTCTTTAACCGGTAATGGGTAACCACAGCACATTCTTTGGCAAATCCATCGACATGCGAAGCTTCTTTACTTAAATATGATTTGGGGATAAAGAGCGGGAAATACGCATTGGAATGCCCTGTTTCTTTGAACTTGGCATCGAGCACTTCTTTCATGTTTTCCCAAATGGCGTACCCATATGGTTTAATGACCATGCAACCACGCACATCAGAATGTTCTGCGAGGTCTGCATCGTAAACAAGATCGTTGTACCAGGTTGCGTAATCTTCGGCGCGCGTCACTTTTTTATCAGCCATAATCTTAAATTGAACAGCGCAAAGATACCAAATTCCGAGCAGCTATCGGAGCTTGCTGCAGCGATTCTCTAATAAGTCGTTGAAATAACGCTGATAGGCCGCACGCATGGCTTGGGTCTGCTTCAGTTGAACAGGAGTATACGCCCGTTTTACAGCAGCATTCCAAGCAATAGGTTGTAGGTTTAGGCCGTCAAATAGAAACGAAATAAGGTTGCCGTTATCGTACACCATTTTAGGGCTTTGTTCAGTCTGAAAACAAGAACTACCCGTCGCGTAGATTTCGTCCTTGAAACCTAACATATCCATCAAACTTGGCATAATATCGATTTGTTGCATGACATGCCCTTGCGCTGGCTTTGGAAGTGCATGCTTGGGATGGTAAAATGCAATGGGAATGCGATACATCCAATCGAGCGTTAGACGTTCATGTCGTTTGGTTGGCCCGACATGATCCGCACACAAGACAAATACCGTATTTGAGTACCACGCTTGTTTGGCGGCTTCTTTAAAAAATTCACGCAGTGCGATATCGACATATGAAATGGTGCCACATAAGGGTTCCGGACCTTTCTTGACACGTGATTGATACGCCTTTGGGAGGTGATACGGATGGTGAGAAGATAGGGTAAAAACCGTACTAAAGAAGGGCTTTGGCAAGGAATTGAGTTTTTGAACGACAAAGGGTAAAAAACGGTGGTCCCAGATACCCCAATTGCCATCGAAATCTGCTTCGTTATTGTATTCGTTGCGACCAAAATAACTGGTCATTCCGATAGACTTCACATAGGTGTCAAAATTCATCGAGCCGTTACTAGCTCCATGAAAAAAAGCACTTGTATACCCATGCTGCTTCATCACTTGAGGCAGCGCATCGCGTTTTGTGTTACTAAATGTACTTAAAATAAACGATTCGTTTAACCACGAAGGCACACCCGCTAAAATCGCCGGAACGGCATCCATTGAGGTGCGTCCGTTAGCAATTGCATACGGAAAAAATACGCCTTCTTGAACCAATGAATCTAAAAATGGCGTATAACTTTCAGGGCTATTTGGGCCAGCATACATGGTACCAAAGCTCTCTAGCATTAAAATGACCACATTTGTTTTTGGTGGCATGCAGGTGTGTGGCAAACTTCCGGGCTTGGGTAAATACTGAGCCAGTTCTGATTCTGAGTAGTAGTTTACTTTTTGAACGCGTTCGTGATTCCATGTTTTGAGTACGGTAAATGCCGTATTTAAAACCAAAGGTGCTTCATTTACCGAGGTATATGCGGTCGCTTCAAGAACGCCTATTGGTCGAAAACCGAAACCTCCGCGCCCAATCAGGACGGTAAGAACACAAACAAATACCCACCCGATCCAAGAGCGCACAGAATGTGTTGGCCAGGGCACGTGTTTCCAACGAGTCAAGACAAACCATAAGGCTATGATTGCCAGCAAAAAACAGGCAATTAGCCACCAAAATTCCAGGATAAAATCGCCGGCAACAGCACCTGATTCGGCACTACTAAGCAAATACAAAAAGTAATTAAAACTTGTGCGTTTTAGGGTATAGGCAAAATAGGCCACATCCCAAGCGTTTAATACTAAAAAGAATAGCCCCACCAAAAAAAGGTAAAGCTTGCCGATGCGCAATCGCCATGCATTAAATGAATAAGCTCCAGGAAACAGCAAGAGCACCAACGGAAAACAACAGAGTGCAAGTGTAACGAGGTCAAAACCAAGTCCGATGGTAAAAACACGCCAGGTAAACCCATTAAAATGACCTTTGTTACTGAGGTATAGAAACAACCGCAAGAGCGTCCCCATTGCGAGAATGACAGCTAGTGGCGAAAGAAAGGCACGCAGTGCTTTCACTTCTTAATAGTTACTTAACTGATCAATTGCAGCTAGCAAACGTTCGTTGGCTAAAAATTGTTTTTCGAGTGCCACTGCAAATGGCACTGGGGTATCGAGTGAAGACACGCGCAGTACGGGCGCATCCAGTGCTTCGAAACAATGTTCTGAAATAAGCGCCACTAATTCACCACCGATTCCGCCGGTTTGGCAATCTTCATGCAACACAATCACTTTTCCAGTTTTTGTTGCAGCTTCTAGAATTGCATCTCGATCAAGAGGAAGTAAGGTACGTAAATCCAGAATTTCAATGGAAAGATTTGGGCGGGTTGCCGCAGCATCAAGTGCCCAATGCACCCCTAAACCATAGGTGATAATGGTGAGGTCTGTTCCAGACTGAACCGTAGCTGCTTTACCAATTTCTACGGTATAATAAGAAGACGGAACGGCTCCTTTAAGACTTCGGTATAACCCTTTATGTTCAAAGAAAATAACAGGATTTGGGTCTTCGAATGCCGCATTCAATAAGCCCTTCGCATCGGAAGGATTTGACGGATAAACCACCTTTAAGCCCGGCGTATGTACAAACCATGCTTCATTCGATTGGGAATGAAAAGGCCCTGCTGCGGTTCCGGCGCCTGTAGGCATTCTGACAACCACATCGGCATGCTGCCCCCAACGCCAATGAATTTTGGCAAGATTGTTTATGATTTGATTAAATCCGCAAGTAACAAAATCCGCAAATTGCATCTCGACCATGGCTTTCATGCCCGAAATAGATAGTCCTAAAGCGGCGCCAACAATCGCCGATTCGCAAAGCGGTGTATTGCGCACGCGGTCTTTTCCAAAATGTTCAACGAAACCTTCAGTAACTTTAAAAGCGCCTCCGTATTCCGCAATATCTTGACCCATTAAAATGAGTTCTGGATAGCGTTCCATTGACTGCATTAAACTTTCTTGTATGGCATCGATAAAGCGCTTTTCAGCACCCGCATCAGTTGCGGCTACAACTGTTTGGGTATGTGGTGCATACACATCAGCAAGTTCTGCGGCCACATCAGGAATGATTGCAGGCAAAGCATTTGCCACATCGAATTCGTCTTGAATGTGTGTTTTGATGGCTGACTTTATTTCTTCTATACGCGCTGCATTCAGCACGCCTTGATCACTTAAAAATTGTTCGAAATTTGTCACTGGGTCTTTTGGCTCCCAGGCCTCTTGCAAGCCTTCCGGATAGTATTTTGTTCCGGATGCTTCTTCATGCCCACGCATGCGAAAGGTCATGAGTTCGAGTAAATAAGGTTTTGGGTCTTGACGCAGTTCTGTTGCAATGGCACGAACCGTACGAATGACTTCTAAAATGTTGTTGCCATCAACTTGAACGGCTTTCATCCCGTATCCGATGCCTTTATCGATGAATTGCTTGCAACGAAACTGTTCACTACTTGGTGTACTGAGGCCCCAACAGTTGTTT
>JBDLQL010000040.1:0-14619 GCA_039800565.1 Bacteroidota bacterium
GCGCTGAAAGCATCTAAGCACGAAACTCGCCTCAAGATGAGATTTCTTTTAAGGGCCGTGGAAGACTACCACGTTGATAGGCTACAGGTGTAAAGACAGTGATGTCACAGCCGAGTAGTACTAATTACCCGTAGACTTACTAACTTGTTACTTTTTATTTTTACTACTTCGATCGTCCGATATATCCATTCGTTGGTCTACCTTCGGGTTGCCAACACCAGTTTTGGGTGTCTATAGCAGCATGGTCCACCTCTTCCCATTTCGAACAGAGAAGTTAAGCCTGCTTGCGCTGATGGTACTGCGGTTTTGATCGTGGGAGAGTAAGTCGATGCCGATTTTTAAAAGCCTCACAGCAATGTGGGGCTTTTTTTTTGAAGTAACTTTTTGAACCTCTTCAATTGAAGTGCATACTATCGACGTAACATTCGTAGTCGCTCTTGCATCAACAAAAGGGCAAAAAAAAGAGTAAAACTTATTGGAATTACTCTTATCTGATAGCTATATTACTTTTATTGTCCTTTACCAATGGCAAAAATGGCAGGAATTTTAGAAAGGTCGTAGGCATTTTCACGCCAATCAATGATGTTCATTGTTTTAATGGACTGATTTCCAATGGTTAAATTGGAGGCAATGCATAATTGGGTCAGGTCACCTAATTCATTGAGCAAATCTTCAAGTACATTCATGTTACGGAAAGGGGTATCCATAAACAAATGTGTAGCTCCTGTACGTTTTGTATCCATTTCAAAATCACGCAATTTTTTGACGCGTTCTTTTCGATCTTTCGGTAAATACCCGTGAAATGTAAATTGTTGTCCATTAAATCCGCTGCCAATTAATGCTAATAGAATCGATGATGGCCCAACCATCGGCTTCACTTGTATTGAATTGATATGCGCCAAATGAATCAAAGCAGCACCTGGGTCTGCAATTCCTGGGCAACCGGCTTCAGAAATGATACCAACATCGACACCTTTAAGTAAATAAAGGAGAATATCCATGAGTTCTCCTTCTTTCGTGCTTTTATTGACAATCCGAAATTGACAGTCGTCGATCGGAAAGCTGCGGTCCATTTTGCGTAGCAAGCGCCGTGCACTTTTAATTTCTTCAACAGCGAAAAAGCGCAGTTTTGTGGCTTGTTCGATGACTTCTTGTGGGATAATGTCTGCTGTGCTTTCTCCACCTAATGTGTTAGGAATAAGATAGATAGAGCCAAATTGTTTATTCATTTGAATAGGTTTAATAAGAAGGCATCTGTCGCCTGATCCAATAATTCATATACAGATTGAAAATCATCAAGTGACCCGTAATAAGGGTCTGGTACTTCAGCTTGTTGATTAGGATACAATTCATCTAAAAGATAGTGCACTTTTTGTTGGTCTTCGTTCGAAGATGCTAAGGCACTTACATTTCTAAAATTTGATTGATCCATCACAAGGATGTAATCGAAATTTTTAAAATCTGCTTTTGTAAATTGGCGCGCTCTTAAGAAGTCGATTGGTGTTCCGTTGCGCTTGCCTGTTTCGATCATTCGTTTGTCTGGTGCCGACCCCACATGATAGTTAGCGGTACCGGCCGAGTCAACAATAAGATCTAGCTTTCGTTCAGAAATTTTTCGACGCAATAAGCCATCAGCCATCGGTGAGCGGCAAATATTGCCAAGGCAAACCATAAGGATGCGTTGCGTCAATGGAAGATTTATTGAATCGTCAGTTTTTTCTCGAGTTCTTCGAGGTAATGACGAAACTGTTTGTCCGTTTCAGAAAGATTGACAACCGTACGGCAGGCATGAAGTACTGTAGCGTGGTCTTTGCCACCACAATGTGCTCCAATGCTTGCCAATGATGACTTTGTCATTTTCTTAGAGAAGTACATCGAAATCTGACGTGCTTGAACCACCTCACGCTTGCGTGTTTTGGATTTGAGCATCTCGATTGGCAAGTCAAAATAGTCACAAACAACCTTTTGAATGTATTCTATAGAGACTTCACGAGCCGTGCTACGTACAAATTTGTCGACCATTTGCTTGGCAAGTTCAAGTGTAATCGCTTTTTTATTGAGCGATGCTTGTGCAAGCAAGGTGTTAAGTGCGCCTTCGATTTCGCGCACATTTGTATTGATAGAGTAAGCGAGGTATTCAACCACTTCTTTTGGAAGTTCGATACCGCTACCATACATTTTCTTTTCAAGAATGGCGATGCGTGTTTCGAGGTCTGGGGTGCCGAGGTCGGCAGAAAGTCCCCATTTGAATCGCGACAACAAGCGTTGTTCCATTCCTTGCATTTCAACTGGTGCTTTGTCTGAGGTTAAGACAATTTGCTTTCCGTTTTGATGCAAGTGGTTAAAGATGCTAAAGAAGACATCTTGTGTACGTTCTTTTCCAGCAAAAAACTGAACATCGTCAATGATCAAGACGTCGATCATTTGGTAAAAATGAATGAAGTCATTCGTGGTCTGATTTTTAATCGCATCAATAAATTGATGCGCGAATTTTTCAGACTGAACATAAAGAACGGTTTTGTTTGGATAGTTCTCTTTGATGGAAATACCTATGGCATGTGCCAAGTGGGTTTTCCCGAGCCCGACTCCGCCGTATAACAACAAAGGATTGAATGCGGTTCCGCCTGGCTTGTTAGAAACAGCAAAACCAGATGCACGTGCCAATCGATTGCATTCGCCTTCTACAAAATTTTCGAAGGTGAAATTTGGAATCAGGTTCGACTCAATGTTGACCTTTTTCAGGCCTGGAATGACAAACGGATTGCGAATTTGCTTTTCGTTGACATTTATTGGCATGTTTACGGGCGCATTTTTGAGGCTGCTCGAGTTGCTGGTTGGCAATTTGACTGTGTATGGATTGCTTGATTGTGTGTTGTTTTCCATCACAATGCTGTATTCAAGCGTGCCTTCTGTGCCAAGTTCTTTTTTCACAACTTTGCGCAATAAAACGATGTAATGTTGTTCAAGCCACTCGTAGAAAAAATGCGAAGGGACCTGGATAGTAAGGACATTGTTCTCGAGTTTGACCGGAACAATGGGTTCGAACCAGGTTTTAAAGGCTTGCAATGAAATGTTATCTTTGATAACTTTCAAACAAGACTCCCACGCACTTTCGTGACTTAAATTCATAATTGTTGACTTAGATCGTTTTTAACTTGCTCTTGATGGTGAATAACCAACAAATGGTGTGAAACAAAGAGAGAACAAATATTTACATAAAAAAGTGAAAAAAAAAGTGTTTTACCCCTTGATTATTTAAAATATTTTACTTGTCAACAATAATCAACGAAACTGATCAAATGTTCGCAAGTCCTTGGTAAATTTACGATAGAAGCGTGAGCCTTCCAAAAGATTCACGCTTTTAAAACAATCATAAACATGGATTTTATTTCTTCCGCTAAAAGGTTTTCAACAAAAGTTCGAGTCAGGTATTCAGAAACGGACAAAATGGGTTACTGTTATTATGGGAATTATGCCAGCTATTTTGAAGTGGCACGAGTCGAGGCGCTTCGTGAAATGGGCATTTCGTATAAAGCGCTGGAAGAACAAGGCATCTTATTACCGGTTTTGACCTTTGAAATCAAGTACCATATTCCTGCGCTCTATGATGATTTACTTACCATTGAAACGCAACTCACCCAACTAGAAGGTGCACGCATTGCATTTGCATATCGAATTTATAATGAAGCGAAGCAGCTTTTAAATGAAGCTAGCACCACCTTAGTATTTGTCAATGCCAACACGAGTCGGCCAATGGCGATTCCAGCCACTTTATATGAACACATTCAGCAATTTTACGCATGAGCCACTTTGATTTTATTCCTTTTGATGGGCAACGGACCTTCCAGATGTATACCCAACGCACTGGCGAAACCCGAATGGGCGATGCCGTTTTTGAAACTTCATTAACAGACGCAACCTACGTCATTATTGGGATTGAAGAAAATGCAGGCCCTATGGCCAATATGGGAAGGGCAGGAAGTGAAAATGCGTTTGCGACATTCATCCGGTCGTTTTTAAATACGCAAACGCATGAGCTATTGGTCGGAAATGAAATTGCCTTTTTAGGTAAAATTGTACAGCACGGAAAACCCGATGGCGCAATCGAAGCTTCTGACTGGGTCTGCGAGCTCGATCAGTGTTTGCTTGAGGTGTTGCAAAAGCATGTGCGTCCTGATCAAATCCCAATCGTGGTAGGTGGCGGCCATAATAATGCCTTAGCGTTGATGCGTTGGTCAGCTCAAAATGGCGTTTTACACGTTGTCAATATCGATGCACACGCCGACTTGCGCAGCACCGAACGCCGACACAGTGGCAATTCTTTTTCAACAGCCCTTCAAGAAGGCGCATTGCATCGCTATGGTGTTTTTGGATTGCATGAAGCCTATAACAATCGTTTCATTCGAGAAGCCTTGCGCGATTCAAACGTTAGCTACCGTTTTTACGAAGATTACCTTCAAGGCCCTTATAATTTACTAGACGATGTGGTGCAATTCGTCGAACATGCAGCCGTTAAAATTGGCCTTGAAATCGATCTTGATGCGATTGCCAATATGCCTAGCTCCGCACTTTCGCCATCTGGCTGGCGCTTGGATCAAATCAGAGAACTGATTTACAAACTAAAGCACCATCATATCGACTATGCGTACCTTCATTTGACCGAAGCGGCGCCAATGAATGATACCGAAGACATTGTTGTCGGAAAGGCGCTTTCTTATTTGGTCCGTGATTTTGTCACGCATAAAAAATAAAAAAGAGGCCGAAGCCTCTTTTCGTATCATTCGCACCTGTAGCAAAGTTTGTTGGATGATGGGTCTTCTAACGACCTTCTTTTAGAAAGGTTACACCTCAATTAACATTTGCCCTTTAATAAAGAATTGAAGTCGGTCGAAGCGCCTTTCAATCTGCTTTTAATTTTGTGGCAGATGAGTCAAGAAACGACAATTCAGGCTTTAGTTCGTCTGATCGACGACCCAGACGAAGGTGTATTTGAGCACGTGCGCGACCAACTGATGCAATTCGGTGAGGCCGCCATTCCTTTGCTCGAATCATCATGGGAAAACGAATATTATGGACTTCTTTTCCAAAATCGAATTGAGCACCTGATTCATTCGATCCAATATGAAAGCGTGCGGCAGCAATTGCAACAGTGGCTAGATTCTCCTGAGAAAGACTTGCTTAAAGGCGCAATTATTGTGGCGCGATACCAATATCCTGGGCTTGACGAACAGTTGATTTCAGAAGCCATTCAGGCCATACGTCGCGATATTTGGCTCGAACTTAATGACCACCAAACGGCGTTTGAACAGGTCAAAATATTTAATCGGATCTTTTTTGGTGTGCATCAATTTCATGGTGACAACAAGCAGTACCATTCTCCGATGAATTCTTTCATTAACAATGTATTAGAATCGCGCAAAGGAAATCCATTAAGCTTGTGCTTGATTTATAGTATTGTAGCCCAATCGTTGGACATTCCAATTTTTGGTGTCAATCTTCCAAACCATTTTGTTTTGGCGTATATGGACGACAAGCATTCCAACTTTGCCATCCAACAACAAAATGAATATGGCGTATTATTTTACATCAATGTGTTTAATAGGGGAAGCATTTTTGATCAAAGTGAAATTACTACTTTTTTAGAAGGCTTAAATTTAGCCCAAGAACGCAGTTATTTCGAACCATGTTCACATACGGCAATTATTAAGCGCATGCTGACCAATTTAATCAGTTCCTTTCAGCAAGTCGGCAATGCAGAGAAGGTACATGAATTAATGCAGTTGCGCGACCTTCTTCCCTAGCTCTATTTGCTGGATTCTTGCTATTTTTGAGCAAAAGAGTACATGTCAACATCCTACACAGTAGCCGAGCGTTTTATGCGCTATGTTCAAATTGATACCACGGCCGATCCGCAATCAACTAGTTTTCCATCAAGTGCCAAACAAAAAGACCTGGCCAAAGTGTTGTATCACGAACTTTTAGCGCTCGGGCTTGAAGAGGTCCAACTCGACGAATGGGGTTATGTTTTTGCTACGATTCCTTCGAATTCTTCTCGCGGAAATCTAGCTACTGTTTGTTTTTGTTCGCACATGGATACCGCACCAGATTGCAGCGGCACAGGGGTGCAGCCAATTTTACATCGCCACTATGATGGTTCGCCTATTGTCTTGCCACACGACAACACACAAGTCATTACTACCCAACAACACCCGTATTTACTTGAAAAAATTGGCGACGACCTCATTACAGCGAGTGGTTTAACCTTGTTAGGCGCCGACGACAAAGCTGGTGTCGCTATTATCATGGAATTGGCGGCTTATTTAAAGGCCAATCCACAGATTATTCATGGACCCATTCGGATTTTATTTACACCAGACGAAGAAGTCGGGCGTGGTGTCGAAAAGCTAGATATGCAAAAACTGAATGCACATTTTGGGTATACACTAGATGGCGGACCACTTGGCGACATCGAAGACGAAACCTTTTCGGCCGATGCCATGACCTTTACATTTCATGGGATCAGTGCACATCCGGGTTACGCAAAAGGCAAATTAGTCAATGCCATAAAAATAGCAAGCGCCTTTGTCGATTCCTTGCCAAAAGATGCGTGGTCACCAGAGACTACAGCCAAAAGAGAAGGTTTTGTCCATCCAACTTCGATGGAAGGAGCGCTAGAAAAAGCGACGGTTTCGTTTATTATCCGCGATCATGAAACGGCCAAGTTAGCCAACTACGAACAGCAATTAATGGAACTTGCTCAGCAAGTCATTGAGAACTTTCCAGGCGCGCGTTTTGAAGCACAAGTACACGAGCAATACCGCAACATGAAAGAGGTGCTCGAAACGGTGCCATTTGTTGCCGACTACGCCGAAGAAGCCATGCGACGTGCCAATATTACGCCAAAGCGTACCATCATCAGAGGCGGAACCGACGGCTCGCGCTTGTCGTTTATGGGCTTGCCTTGCCCCAATATTTTTACGGGTGAAATGGCCATACATTCAAAGCACGAATATGTCAGTGTCCAGGACATGGAAAAAGCCATTGATACCTTAGTCGAACTTGTTCAGATCTGGGAAACACACGAATGGACGCAAAATTAATTCTCAAAGACATCCACTCAAAGAAATTTGAGAAGCTCTATTTTTTACATGGAGAAGAGGCGTATTTCATCGACTTGATTGCCGATGCCTTGCAAGAATCGGTACTTGAAGAACACGAGCGCGATTTCAATCAGACGATTCTTTATGGTAAAGATGCTGATTTACTCGCTTTAATCAGTGAATTGAAAGCCTATCCGATGATGGCCGAGCGCCGTTTGGTTGTATTGAAAGAAGCCCAAGATTTCAAGCAAATTGAAGGCCTTGAAGCGTATGTTGAAGACCCCAACACCACAACGGTATTTGTACTCTGTTACAAATACAAAACCTTCGATGCCCGTAAAAAAATCATGAAGAGCTTTGCAAAAAATGGCATCGTGTTTAAATCCGATAAAGTTCGTGAATACCAATTGGCTGAATGGATTTCGAGCTATGTGCGCGGCTTGGGTTTTCAATTAACAGCCAAAGCAGGAATGCTCTTAGCAGAGTTTCTTGGCAACGACCTCGGTCGGATTGT
Source organism: Bacteroidota bacterium (assembly GCA_039800565.1). Classification (GTDB taxonomy): domain Bacteria; phylum Bacteroidota; class Bacteroidia; order Flavobacteriales_D; family Crocinitomicaceae; genus UBA952. Next base: position 7,615 of record JBDLQL010000040.1, read on the forward strand.
TAATGAAATCGAGAAACTCAAAATTGTTCTTGCTCCAGGTACACAAATCGATGAAACACACATCGAACAAAATATTGGCATTTCGAAAGATTACAATGTATTTGAATTGGTAAATGCCATATCGGCACGCAACACTGAAAAAGCCTTTCGAATCGTTCAGTATTTTGAATACAATCCAAAGGCCGGTGAATTACTTGTTGTCATTCCGGCGTTGTTTAAGTTTTTTTCGCAATTGATGCGCATCCACTTTTTGCCCAACAAAACACGTGAAGCCGTTGCGCAAAGTATCGGGGTTCATCCCTTTGTTGCCGGCGAATTGTTGCAAGCGCGCCAACACTTTGACCCGCGTAAAATTGCAACTATCATTGCGTTGTTACACGAATACGACTTAAAAGGAAAAGGAGTGGGCAATAGCAGTCAATCATCAGGCGAACTGATGAAAGAACTCGTTTATCAAATTTTATACTGATGCGTTTATTTTATGCTCCAGATTTTAGTGCTGAGCAACAGCAGTACCAGCTTTCTGAAGAAGAATCGAAGCATTGTGTACGGGTGTTGCGTATGCAAGAAGGCGATGTACTTACTTTGTTAAACGGAAATGGACTCGAGGCTATAGCTCGCATTACAGCAGCTCATGCCAAACACTGCCACCTCCAAATCGAAAAAACAATTCTTCATCCAGAAACACCCCTTGTACATGTGGCCATGGCGCCAACTAAAAACATGGATCGGATTGAATGGTTCTTAGAAAAAGCGACGGAACTTGGGCTTCGCCAACTGAGTTTTTTAGCTTGTCAACACAATGAACGCAACAAGCTTAATTTGGAGCGTTTGCATAAAATTGCGGTGGCGGCCATGAAGCAATCAAAACGCTATTATTTGCCAGTCATCGAAGAGCTGAAACCTTTCGAATCTTTTGTTCGGCTGCATCCCAACGGTTACATCGGCCATTGTTACGAAGGTTCAAAAATCAGTACGGATAACCTAAGAGCATTAAGCCCATTTTTAATAGGACCAGAAGGTGATTTCTCTGAAAAAGAAGTTGAATTGGCTTTGGCCAGTGGCTATCAGGCCGTTCATTTAAGTGATTACCGTTTGCGTACCGAAACTGCTGCACTTGCGGCAGTATTTCATTTACTTTAATTTTTCTGATACTTCAACACCCGAAAAGCAACGGGGTGTTTTTCGTCAATGGCTTGTTCAAGTACATTTGTAACAGTGAACGCATTCGTGTCAAATTTAGGAAAAAAGGTATCGGCACCATAACAATGTGCAACTTCTGTAATATACAGCTCATCGACGAGCTGACTTTCGAGCGCCAACCGGTAAATTTCGCCCCCGCCAATAATAAAAGCTTTTTGACCTTCTGCTAATTCAAGCCCTTGCAAACAGGCATCTAGAGAATTAAAAACAAGGCAATTTGGTGCGTTAAAATGGCCATTTCGGGTCAATACGATATTTTGTCGGTCGGGGAGAGGTCGGTACTTTTCAGGGATACTTTCGTAATTTTTACGTCCCATAATGACCACATGATTGCGGGTGGTATTTTTAAAAAATTGCATGTCGGCAGGCAAATGCCACATGAGGTCGTTGTTTTTTCCGATGCCACGTTCTTGATCCATGGCGACGATCAAGGAAAGTGAACGGATCATACGGCAACAGCTGCTTTAATGTGTGGATGTGGATCGTAGTTTTGCAATTCAAAATCTTCAAATCGGAAATCGAACAAATTAGTGATGTTTGGATTGAGTTTCATGGTTGGTAAGGCACGGAACTCACGTGATAATTGCAATTGAGCTTGCTCGATGTGGTTGCTGTACAAATGCGCATCTCCTAACGTGTGTACAAAATCGCCGGGCTGAAGGCCACAAACTTGCGCCATCATGAGTGTCAAGAGTGCATACGAAGCAATATTAAATGGCACGCCTAAAAAGGTATCGGCACTGCGCTGGTACAATTGGCAACTTAACTTTCCGTTGGCTACATAAAATTGAAAAAAGGCGTGGCAAGGCGGTAATTTCATTTGCGGAATTTCGCCAACATTCCAGGCTGAAACAATCAAGCGTCTGGAATCGGGGTTGTTTTTAATTTGATCAATGACTTGTGTAATTTGATCGATGTGTTTGCCATCAGCGGTTGGCCAACTGCGCCATTGCGAGCCATAGACCGGACCTAATTCGCCATTTGCGTCGGCCCATTCGTCCCAGATACTCACACCATTTTCTTTCAAATAAGCGATATTCGTTTCGCCTTTTAAAAACCAAAGCAATTCATGAATGATCGAACGCAGGTGCAATTTTTTGGTCGTGACCAATGGAAATCCTTCGGATAAATCAAAGCGCATTTGATACCCGAAAACAGAGGTGGTACCAGTGCCAGTACGGTCTTCCTTTTTAGTACCGTGGTCGAGAATGTGCTGAAGTAAATCGTGGTATTGTTTCATTGGGATGCAGAACTTGATTGTTCTCTACGAAAATAGTAATTATTTTAGCCTTATGTTCAGATTATCTACATTCCTTCTACTGATGGCTTGCCTTTCTTCGATGGCATTGGCGCAATCAAACAAACTTAAACGCAAAAACAGAGGGGTATACGTAGGCACAATTCCAGCTTACGAAGCCATTATTGGCAATCAACCGATACAAGTAAAGCCGTGTGAACTAAAAATATACCTCGATCGTGACAGCCTGTTTATGGAATTAGGTACTTACCGTTATGCAGCTGTGTATCAGTTCGAAAAGAAAGAAACACAATTCGAAATTAGGCTAGAACGCAGCCAATCGGGCATTGAAGAAGTCTTGTATTTAGACCCTAAAAACCGAACGCTTCTTCGAAAAGGCTTGTTTCCACAACCCGATGTACTGCTCCAGCGCAGTCAGAAATTACCGCGTCGGTAACCAAATACTAAAAGTAGTTCCTTTCTCAGGAATACTTTGAACGGTTATTTTTCCGCGATGGGCGTCAATAATGAGTTTGACATAGTAAAGACCAAGACCGAAGCCTTTTACATCATGTACGTTTCCGGTTGGGACCCTATAAAATTTATCGAAAATAAGGTGAAGGTCTTCGCGCTTCATACCTATACCGTTGTCTGATATTTCGAGGCGAATACCCCCAGGTTCTTCTTGTAATAACAATCGGATGATTGGCTGTGTTTTGCAATACTTTACCGCATTGTCGACAAGATTGTAAATGACATTGGTGACATGTACGGGGTCGGCCCAAATAGTAGCACTATTGGTACGTTGATCAATCGTAATTTGCCCCCCGTTTTGCATCTGATTAAATTCAAAACTCTCTTTTACTTCTTGCAAAATAGCACACACGTCAATTTCTTCTTTATTTAAAATGACTTGGTCTTTGTCGAGTTTTGCAAGATTTAATACACGCTCGACTTGTTTCTCGAGCCGCTTATTTTCTTTGTAAATGATGCTCGCATATTTGCGTACCTTTTCGGGATCTTCATCATTTGGCATGCGCAACAGCAATTCGCTTGAGAGGCTAATGGTAGAAATGGGAGTTTTAAGTTCGTGGGTCATGTTATTAATGAAATCATTCTTGACCTCTGACAGGCGTTTTTGGCGAATGATAATACCTAGACTAAAACCAAAAAAGACAATGACAAACAATACCACAATAGTTAGGTAAATCCATGGCGAAAAACTTGAGGCTTCCTTTATTTTTTGCAGCTTGAAATTCGGAAAATAGACGGTGAAATAATGCCCATCTTTTTTCAAGTTTAAACTTTCTGCGGTTATGTGTTTGATCGGCTTCGCTACATTTGCATACAAGGAGTCTTTGGTAAACGGAATGAGGCCATACAATGAAATCGAATCGGTGAAGCAATCGTAAATTCCATAGATAAAATCCTGATGGATATTTTGATGGTAAAGCTCTTTTTTAAGAATGGTTTCTAAGTAGTACGGCTGCAATTCCTCTGAGATATCGACCGTATAATGGTTATAACGAACTTGTTTGATCGCGCCATAAACAGAAGTGGGGTCTTCGTCGGCGTGCGTAATTTGAACTAATACGTTTTGAAGTGCTGCATGCGCCTCTTGCGAAAACTCACGGAGGTTCAGGCTGTCTTCACGTTCTTGAATGACAATCGATTTTTGTTGCAGTTTTCTGGTATTGTGAATCCAGAGTATCTGGACTAACAAGATGCTCAAGATCGAGACAATCCCTAGAATAGCTACCGCATTGACTGTCCAGCGTTTCATGACTTAAAATCCTTGCACACCGTTTACGGTGGTATACTTCAAGACATTTTTCTTTTCAGGATGGATGCGTGCAAAAGCAGACTGAACCGCTAAAGTCCCTTCGTGGAAGCCACACAAAATCAATTTCAATTTGTTTTCGTAGGTATTGACATCGCCAATAGCGTAAATACCCGGAATGTTGGTTGAATAATCGAGTGTATTGACTTTAATGGCACTTTTTTCGATTTCGAGCCCCCAATCGGCAATTGGGCCCAAACTTGGCTTCAAACCAAATAAGGGAATGAAATGATCTGCAGGAATGCTGCGTTCGCCGTCTTTTGCATGTGTCACAATGACTTCAGCAAGTGAGTTCTCGCCTTTGAGGCCGCTCACTTCAGCTTCTGTAATTAAATCAATTTCACCTTTTTCGGCCATATCGATTACCTTTTGAACGGAGTCGAGGTGTCCTCTAAATGAACTGCTTCGGTGAACCAAAACCACACGCTTTGCAATTTTTCGTTCGGCCAAGTAAATCGACCAATCCAGCGCGGAGTCTCCACCACCTGCAATGACACACACTTTATCTTGATACATTTCAGGATCACGAATAATATACTCGACACCCTTGTCTTCGAAGTCAACGATGTTATCAATAGGTGGTTTTCGAGGCTCAAAAACGCCAAGCCCACCTGCAATCATGACAATTGGAGCACGGTGTTTGGTACCTTTCACCGTCGTGACAATAAATTGTCCTTCGTCATCTTTCTCAATTTGCATGGCTGCTTCGCCAAGTGTAAAACCTGGTTTAAAAGGTGCAGCTTGTGCCATCAGGTTATCGATGAGTTCACCGGCTAATACCGACGGAAAACCCGGGATGTCGTAAATCGGTTTTTTGGGATAAATTTCGGAACACTGGCCCCCAGGTTGTGGCAACGAGTCAATTAAATGACAACGAAGTTTTAATAAACCGGCTTCGAAAACGGTAAACAAGCCCACCGGACCTGCGCCAATAATGATAATGTCTGTTTCAATCATAAGAATTGCGTAAGCGTTGCAAATTTAAGGATTAATCTTGGATGCGTTTGTGACTTAAATGGCACTTAATGAGCCGGTAAAATGGGCTTGTTGCCTAAAATAATTTCAATCCGTTCAATAACTTCCGGAGTCAGAAGAAGCTGCGCATCAAGTGCTTTTAAGTTTTCTTGGAGTTGTACAACTTTACTTGCTCCCAAAATTACGGTCGATACATTTGGGTTTTTTAAACACCACGCCAAACTCATGACCGGCAAACTAAGCCCAAGTTCTTGCGCGAGTTTAGTCAGTTGTTTGACTGCCTCTATGCGTTCGAGTGTCAGGTTGCGTTCTTTGAGCCATTCCAAGCCATCCATGCCTAAACGAGTGCCGTCTGGGAATTGCTCGTTGTATTTTCCGCTCAAAATACCGCTTGCAAGTGGGGACCAAACGGTGGTGCCTAAACCAACGGTTTTATAGACTTGTAAAAATTCGTTTTCGATTTTTTCGCGCACAAACATGTTGTATTCGGGCTGCTCAACAACAGGTCCAATCAGGTGGTTTTGACGTGCAAATAAATGTGCTTCCATGATTTCTTGTGCACTCCATTCGGAAGTCCCCCAATAAAGAATCTTGCCTTGCATGATCAACTGGTGCATGGTCCAAACCGTTTCTTCAATTGGCGTTTGTTTGTCCGGACGGTGGCAATAATACAAATCGAGGTAATCCAGACCAAAGCGTTGCAAGGCTTGCTCACACGCTTCAACTAAATGCTTGCGACTGAGCCCTTTTTGTGTAGGAAGTTGCCCTCCGTTGCCAAAAAATGCTTTGCTACTTACGATATATGAATCGCGCGACCAACCTTTTTTCTTTAAAATGGCCCCCATGACTTCTTCACTTTTTCCGCGCGCATAAATCTCGGCGTTGTCAAAAAAGTTAATGCCATTTTCGTAAGCGAGTTCCATCAAATCAGCAGCAGTTTCGTCGCTAATTTGCTTGCCAAACGTCAGCCAAGATCCTAATGCGAGGCGGCTAATTTGAAGCCCAGATTTTCCGAGGTTGTTGTAGTGCATTTCCATACTTTATACTTCTATTGTTCTGATTTTTTGACGGTGTTTGTAAATGCCGTTACTCAAGACCACTGCAATGATCAGGGCGGCACCTATGTAAAACGAAGAAGTGAGCAATTTGTGCTCGTGAAGGATAAAAATGGCTAAAATAATGGTGTAAATAGGTTCGAGATTGATGCTTAACGAAACCGTAAATGCCCCTAATTTCTTCACAATTTCGATCGTCATTAAAAATGCAAAGGAGGTACACAAAATTCCTAAAAACAAGAGCCAATAAAGATCCGAAGCTTGCATTTCAAGTACACGGCCATCGAGTTTTCCCTGACTTACGAAATAAAGCGATAAGGCAATAAAACCCGTTACTAATTCGGTGAGGGTCAATGAGGCACTGTCTGTTTTTTGAGCCAATTTCCCATTGGCAACCGAGAAAATTCCCGCACAAAGTGCTGAAAACAATCCAACATAAACCGCATTCATTTCTTGGCCAGTAAAATCATGCGCAACAAAATAAATGCCGCCAATGACAAGCAGGCCAAGGCTAAATTCGAACCACGAAAAACGTCGTTTCATGATCAAAGGCTCGATCCAAGTAACATGCAAGGTGGTTGTTGAAAGGCATAAAATACCTAAAGAGGCCGTTGATAATTGGATGGAAGTGTAAAAAGTAATCCAATGCAACGCCACGACCAAGCCTACTAAAATTACCCAGGGAAGTTGGTTTT
>JBDLQL010000041.1:0-14549 GCA_039800565.1 Bacteroidota bacterium
TTATATGCGGTTCCTTTATTCGACAACTGGACCACATTGGCCCATTGTGGCACACCAGCGGCGTTGTATTTCTGGGCCCATAAGGTCGAGTTGATTCCAAAACTCAGGACATGAAAAACCAACAAACATTCGTTGTTGGAGAGTTCAAATAAATCGGCCGGAGACTTCCCGTTGGTGGCACCATTACTTACCTGAACCGGTGCGGGCCACACAGCCGTACCCGTCGCGCTAAATTTCTGAAGCATGGTTTGGTTACTTGCATTCCAAGCAATCATGGCATCACCGGTTGAAAGCGGCAAAATAGTGACCATATACCCCCCACCCAAGTTGATGCCTGATGACGGCCACACATGTGTTCCGGAAGCGTTTAATTTAAATGCGTAACCAATACCACCATTGGTACCGGTAGCCCCAATGTAAATATTTTCGGCAGCGTCTACTGCAATTTTCATGATGGCAGTTGAGGTACTCATGGCCATCGTATTGCTGACCAATACGCCGTCTGGGCCAAATTGCTTGACGCCTTGATTGTTCAATAATTGTACGCGCAGCTCATAATTGGTCGGGGCACTAACGGCCTTCCAAAACACAATATAGGTTTTGCCACTGGCGGTGCCAATCGCTTTCATGTCATCGACACTAGAGGTAGCCACATCGGTATTGACATCTGTTTGAGTAACCCACTGTGCTGAAGCGTCTAGCTGCCACAAGAATAAAATAATTAAGAAAAAATTTCGCATTGACAATCAATTTAATACGACGCAATTTACTTCTTTTTTTTGGGTACTCAGGCAACAGTTACTTACCTTTGTGCGTCTAAACGCCGACAATTCATTAAAATCAAAATTCACGTGAAAAATTTTATTCTATTTTCAGCAATTGTAATTGCTTCACAAGCCCAGGCTCAATCTGTTAAAGGTGAAGAGTTTAACTACTCTTATACAAAGCTGCCGACCAACCCCGTCAATCCGAAACCGACCAATTACGTATCGTTCGTAACTGCATCTTACGAAGCAGAAAATCAAAAATTAATGGCGCAATTTGAAGCTGACAAAGCGCGTGCTGAAGCTGATTACCAACGCGAAATGGCTGAATATCCAGCTAAAGTGAAAGCCGCTGATGATAAATACGAGCGTGAAATGAAAGCTTGGAACGAAAAATCTACAGCTTCTAAAATCATCGAAAATAAAGTCTTAAACGAAAACAACCACCCGGTTAAAGATTACGTGCCGCAACCTTACCGCAAAACCATCTCGGCACCGGTCATGAAAACAAGTTATGACTACAACGCGTTGGCTTCAACGTACCTTTTTATTGATGGTTTGCAAAAAAATGCAGCCAATGCGATTAACTACACTGTAACCCTACAAGGTTTTGAAGCCACTCCTGCCAAAATCGTTACAGAAAAGAAAACGGAAAGCACAAAATCATCTTCTGGGGCCGTTACAAGTCAAGAAGTGAATTACTACCACATCGAATTTACGTACCGTCACCCAATGAGTTTCCGTATTTCCAATGCGATCAATCAAGAGGTGTATGCGGCGGCGCCTGCTGAGTTTACCGAATTCAAAACGTATAAAGGGCCTGCAAGCAAAACAGCACCTTCTTCAGATGCCAGTGCACTTATCAAACAAATGGAAGACAAATGTTTGCAAGAAAACTTAAGCGCCATCAACCATATGGTCAATGACCGCATTGGGTATGAAAAAACAAACCGTGCATCAGAATTGTTTTATGTCAAATCAAAAAATGAATCGCACAACGACATTATGGATGCCTTCAATGCAGCGACGTTAGGCTTCAAAATGTTGGGTACCAACGAAGCACAAGCGACGGCTAAATTCAATGAGGCAATTGGCATCTGGAAAAAAGCTTTAGAAGAATCTGACATTGAAAACAAAAAAGCACGCATCGACAAAGACGCAACCATTGCCATTTATTTCAATCTACTCGAAACTTATTTTGCCATGCGCAATATTACCGATGCCGACGAAATTTTGAAAACCATGGGGCGCATGGACCTTTCAATGCGCGATAAAAAAGCGCGCGAAAAGTACGACGAACTCTACATGGATCTCAAAGTACGTATGGCAGCTAATGGCCTATAAATTCGCATTACTAAGTTTTCTTTGTGCTGCACAGTTCCTTTGGGCGCAAGCATACAAAGACCCTACTTTACCCACAGAAGCGCGTGTTGCTGATCTACTTAGTCGCATGACGCCCGCCGAAAAAGCGTGGCAACTCTTTATGGTTCCTTCTGTGTTTGACACCACTAAATGCCGTTTTCAAGACGGCATTTTTGGTATCCAGTTATTTGCAAGTGGGCAAGCCGACCCAAGCGCACAATTGCTTCAGTACGACCAAAGCAGCAGCATTCAAGCACACATTGCCCGTGCCAATGCCATTCAACGCTATTTTGTCGAGCAAACACGACTTGGCATTCCGATTGTTTTTTTTGATGAAGGCTTGCATGGATTGGTTCGTGGACAAGCCACTAGTTTCCCACAATCCATTGCCTTGGCCGCTAGTTTTGATCCGCAACTCATGGATGCCGTTGCCTTACACATCGCACAAGAAGCAAGGCAACTGGGTGTGCGTCAGGTTTTAAGCCCTGTCTTAAATTTAGCTTCTGATGTGCGCTGGGGGCGCGTGGAAGAAACCTACGGAGAAGACCCGTATCTTGCAAGTCAGATGGGCCTACATTATTGCCGAGCGCTCGAACAAGCCGGCGTTGTGTGTACACCCAAACATTTTATTGCCAATGTAGGCGAAGGTGGGCGCGACAGTTACCCAATCGGCTTTAGCCAACGCAGTTTGTACATGAGCCATTACCGCCCTTTCCTAACGGCGATTCAAGAAGGCGGCGCCCGCTCGATCATGAGTGCCTACAATAGTTTCGATGGTAAGGCCTGTTCAAGTTCGGCAACGCTTTTAAACGAGACACTAAAAAAAGACTGGGGCTTCCGTGGCTTTGTGTTATCCGATGCGAATGCGGTAGGTGGCGAAGTGGTCTTGCACCGGACGGCAAGCACTTATGCAGAAAGTGGAACACACGCACTTCATGCAGGCCTCGACCTCATCTTTCAGACCGATTGTGCACATTTTGAACTCTTTGCTCCTGCATTATTGGAACAAAGTGCGCAGATTGACAGTGCGGTCGCACGCGTTTTAAGGGTCAAGTTTGAGCTTGGTTTATTTGAACAACCCTACCTAAAAGAGATCAGCACTAAAACGAGTGAACACGTTCTTGATCAAGGACACGAATTGGCCCAAAAAAGTGCGGAAGCATCGTTTGTATTGCTAAAGAATGAGGCGCTCTTGCCATTGGCAAAAAATACCCGGATTGCCTTATTTGGAGCTGCGGCAGCAACTACTCCTCTTGGTGGCTACAGCGGAACAGGTTATCAAAATGTTTCGATTTTAGCGGGGCTTGAAAGCTGTTTTGGCAAACAGCAAGTTCAGTACTTGCCCCTTCCGATTGATCCATGGAAAGAATCCGTCCGCTTGCTCAATCGCCTGTCAGGACCTAAAGGATTTAGCGGCGAATTTAAAGCGCGTTACTTTGCCAATCCGAATTTTGAAGGACCTGCCGTTTTTGAATGTACGGAAGACCAAATTGACCATCATTGGACACTATTCGGACCTTCCGAACTTACGGGCAACGGATTTTACTCGGCACGCTATACCTCCGACTGGGTTTCTGAAAGCGACACAACACTTACTATCGGACTCGAAGGAAATGGTGGTTTTCGACTTTACATCAATGACAGCTGTCTTGTCAGTTCATGGACAAAAGCAGGGTTTGAGCAAAAAAGCACCCAACTTACGCTACAAAAAGGAAAAAGCTACCAGTTGCGTGTAGACTTTTACGAACCGCAATCGAATGGTCAACTTCGGTGTTTTATACAATCAAAGGCGGCGCCTCTCGAAGAACAATTTATCGCTTACGAGAAGGCGATCACCAGTTCGGATGTCGCGGTTGTGGTAGTCGATTATCCGGAGGGCGAATTCCAAGACCGCTCTTCATTGGCATTGGCCCCTGCACAAATTAGGCTTATTAACGAGCTGAACGCTTGTGGGCTCCCGGTTTTGGTTGTTATTGTTGGCGGTAGTGCGGTCACGATGAGCGCGTGGCAAAGTTCGGCCGATGCCATTCTCTACGCCTGGTATCCGGGCGAGGCTGGTGGAACTGCGCTGGCCAACGTACTTTCTGGCCAATGCAGCCCGAGTGGAAAGTTGCCGTTTAGCATTCCACAATCAGAAGGCCAATTGCCGCTCAGTTATTGGCATGCCCCCACTGGACGTGGCGACGCTTATGTACGTCAGAGTGGCGAAGCCCTCTACCCTTTTGGCTTTGGACTTAGCTATTCCGATTTTAAGTACCAACAGCTCGAAATCAACAAGCGTGAATTGAGCACTTCTGACACGTTGCGTCTTTCTTTTGTCATTCAAAATACAGGAAAATTTAATGCCGCTGAAGCCATTCAATTCTACATCAAACCCATCACAAGCCAAGAAAGTTTGCCTGTCTATTACCTCGCACACACTGAAAAGCCCTTTTTGAAAAAAGGTGAAACCATGGCCTATATCCAACTCAAAATACCGGTCACAGCCATTGGCATCCCAACTAGTGCAACTACGCGTGCCTACCCCACTTCATTTTACTTGCAAATTGGCAGTTCTTCCAAGGACATTCGTTTGCAGTCTCAACCTATAAAAATCGTTAATCCATGAGAATTTTTACGTTGTTAATGTTACTTTCCTTTCAACAAAGCCTATTCGGACAAGACACCTTGCGCGCCTTGTTTATCGGAAACAGCTATATGGCTGTCAATAATTTGCCAGATTTGGTTCAACAACTCGCACATGCACAAGGCGACGAGCTCATCTACGACAGCAACACACCTGGGGGTGCTACCTTTCAGGTACAGGCCAATTCGGCCATTAATTACCAAAAAATGTACGCGCAATTTTGGGACTACGTCATCATTCAAGGCCAAAGCCAAGAACCTAGCTTTCCGTTTGATCAAGTCAATGCGCAAAGCCTGCCGTATGCCCAACAATTGGCCGACAGTGTGCATCAAATTTTACCCTGTGCCCAATTAACTTATTACATGACCTGGGGGCGTCAAAATGGCGATCCGCAATGGGATTCGATCAATACCTTTGATAAAATGAATGCCCGGCTGCGCGCTGCTTATCTGCGCATTGCCGATTCGACACACGCTTCGGTATCGCCCGTAGCTGTCGCTTGGAAATATGTTCGAGACAATTACCCGAGCATCAATTTATATGCGCAAGATGGTTCGCATCCTAGTTTGGAAGGATCGTACTTGGCTGCTTGTGTGTTCTATACCTCTTTGTTTCACAAATCGTGTGTGGCGTCTACCTTTAACCCAGGAATTGGCCATGGAGATGCCTTTACCATGCAGCAGGTAGCCACTGCCATTGTGCTCGATAGCTTACCGATCTGGAAACTCATCCATCCGGATAGTTTGCTTCAAGTAAGCGCCAGTTACAGTAGTGTTCCGGGTGCTTCTTTACAGAGTTTTAGTGCAACAGCCACACAGCCAGCTACCTTTACATGGTACTTTCCAGACATGAGTATTGAAGTTGGCCCAACTGTCGGTTACGCCTCAAACCTTAGTAGTTACGATGTTTTATTGATTACCCAAAGCAATTGCGCGACCGATTCGTTGGTCATTCATGTAACAAACACGGGCGCTGGCCTTTCAGAAACGAATTTGCTAGATTGGAAATTTACCGGCACACAGCAGCTCGAAGTTTTCGCGACAGCATTTCAGCAACTTATGGCCTACGATTTAAACGGGAAACAACTAGACCTGCAAACTGAAGTGGGTTCCGACGCAATCAAAATCAGCTATCCTTCAGCTACCGCTTTTATCCGAATCGTTCGTAACAACGAAGTGCACACCATTCGCATTCCTGCACTCGGGTTTTAGTAAGGTATCACCTCAAAATGAATTAAAGCCTGACTTCTCGCATCGGATTGTTGCCAAAATACCCGATGTGCACCGCACAAATGTGCCAAGCGCGCTAAAAAAGTCCGAACCCGGTATATTTTTCCGAGCTGGTAAGTTGTCGCCACGTAATAAATTCCTTCTTTCGTATCCACCACATAATAATGGTGCATGTAGGACGGTAAACACATCAGGACGTTTTGACTGTAAATCTGTTGATTGAGTACCGGATACTGCGTACGGAGTTGTTGCTGATGCTTTAGCTGCTTTTTTAATGCGTGCCAACGGGCATCCTGAATTTTATGATCAATGCCTTTTAGTTGTTTTGAATCGGTTGTCAATACTTCACATTCAAGCAAGTGGCTATACTGACTTCCGGAATAAGCAAAGTGCTCATCGTGCTCAACAATAGGGCTTTCTGGCATTCCTTCCGAATCGACCCATCGAAAGACATATTGAAACCACTTTTCACAAACATGTGCTTGGTAAGCGACCTGAAAAGCAAGCCCAGTGCGTGGGGCTATCGGCAGCACGAGCAGTTGTTTGTACGATTCACCACTGTCTAAACGCCAAAACTGCATGTAATTCGCGTCAACAGCGCTTGAGTCGGGCATGATTATTCTGAAACTACTGTCTAAACTCCATTTTAGTGTGTTATCGCGCGAATACACATGAACCTCGAACAAGCCAAACCCTAGTTTCGGATGCCCGGGCACCAAAATACTTCCGCTATGCGCCGACACATTTTTGATTTCAAGTTCAAGAACGGTACACGTTTGTTGAACACTCGGCAATTGGCGCAAGGTCAGACTCAAGTCAGGAGGCAAAAGATCTGCATGCAAAACTGCTCGAAAGCTGAAAATAAAGAACAATGCAATCAATCGTTCCATAAATAATTCTTCGGGAAATCGGTGCGGTATTGTTGTTGCAAGTCATTAAGTGGAACAGACCGGTTCCAAAGCTCCACTTCGCCATCCGGATAAATCAGAAAGACACAAGACGACAATTGATTATTATTGACATATACGAAGTCGAACCCATTTTCTTGCTTTACAAAAATGCGTGTTAAATAGGTAAATCCGAGCTCATTTGTGAGGGCTTGTTTGGGCAATTCTCCAAATACTGCTGGAAAATACGCATACACCGTCTTCACATCATCAAAGATTTGTTTTTTCGACACCAGATGTGTGTCCAACACTTGACTACTGATTAAGTTCCAAAGCCCATCTTGCTCTTCTCGACTTAACTTCACAGTTGACACCCGGGCAACTTGTATCGAATCGGTGATCCGCTTTCCATTTACGTAATACGCCGCAAAAAGCGGTTTTCCGTCTGGCGTATATTCGCGGCACCAGCCATTGCGCAGCCCTTTTTGGTACTGATACTGAAGCAATACTTGCCCCATTGTATCCAGCAGTTGGTAGTTCCCTTCTAATGAATCGTTTATGCTGCGTCTGAAATAGATTTTAGTGCCGTTCGGACTGTAATTTTCGGTGAGGTGTTCGGTATTTTTAAAAAGATCGTAACGCTTGAGCTGCCCGGTTGGGTAATAGTCTTGCACAAGTTGCTGAAAATAGCCATCGATCCGACTTTGCTTCAGTTGGTAGCGCTCTAAGGTGCCGCTCTCAGACCAATTTCTCCATTCTTGCGTGGATTCAGATCTGTTTTCTTGACGTGTATCGAGGCGCTTAAGCTGCCCATTTTTGTAGTATTCGATGAAGCAGGTATCAGCGTCTTTTCTGAAATTATGCGTGTACTGCAGCTGCCCATTTTCGAACCAATAACGCTCAGTCCCGGCCGTTCGGTCAAGCATTACAATGTCGACCTCATGAATTTTCACGCCTGAAGAAGTCCACTCGTAAAGGGTACCTGTTCCACTCACATCAAGTTGTTGATCTAAGGTCAGTTGCCCGTTTTCAGCCCATTCTTTTTTACTAGGCGTAAACGGATGTGCCGATTCCAGATCGTACACATAAAGTGAAGCGAGTTCCCCATTCAAATGCCAACTTTTCCAGGTCCCGACCGAAACATCGTGGTCATAAAAACCTTCTGATTGCATGCGTCCGGATTCAAAAAATGTCTGGTACACGCCCGTTAATTGGCCTTCTTGATACACTCCTTTTGCACGCACCTTACCCGACGGATAATATTCAATGTAGGGGCCTTGAAGTGAACGGTGTTCGTAACTTCCATCGGACACAAAACGATGAAATTGGACATGATGTACTTTTCCATCCAAATCGTATTGTGTTTCTTTGCCTATTGGAACCATTAAATAGGTATAGCCGTCCTCATCGATGGTATGTGGCGGATGCATGCTTTTGTCCGATTCCGATAATTCGTTATAGCGAATAAACGCATAGCTGCATTCGGATCTTTTTTTAGCGGCCAAGCCATAGTTGCATTGTTTCATGCAGCGCCGACCACTCGCATCTGTATAAAAAATGGAGTGCTCTTGTAAATCGCCATTTTCGTACCACGTGTCTAGCACCACTAAAATCGAATCAGCATCCCAGAAAGAGAACGTCGCCCGCACACGCGGTTTCCCATCCAATGTATTGGCAATTTCTTCGGTAAGCCTGCCGTTTGCAAACACCCGACGCTCGTATATTTTGCCATTGATTAAGGTTTGACACACGCCTTCTCGGGGAGTATGAAGATCCGTTTCGTAATAAGTCGAAAATAAAAAATGGCCACCTTTTTTGTTGTAATAGTTAAATACACACGATTCTTGGGCCCAAGAATTAAGGTGCATATAAAAAAGAAGAAAAAGCCAGATAGCGCGCATTGTAAATTACTTAACAGCTCGCACTTGAAGGGTGGCAGAAGCGCCATTATGATAAGTTCCTTCATGAACTTCCCGGTACACTTTTTCAATCGTTAGGTGCTGATACCCTTGTGAAAGCAGGTCCTGTAATTCTTCTACGCTGTAAAGAAACTCGGGTTGTTGAGGTCCTCCAGTTCCAAAACGCACTTGTTCTTGATCGTAAACTTCCATCAAAATTTTCCCACCTGGTTTTAGCGCATTTAGCAGTTGTGGAAACAACTGCGCCTTTACAGATTTCGGAAAATGAGCAAAGATGCCAACAATGAGGTCCCATTGCTGGTCACCGAGTCGATACTCACCTAAATCAGCACAAATACAGTGTACATTCACTCCTTTCGTCTGTGCCAATACCTTTGTTTTTTCGAGACCTGCTTCCGAATAATCGATACAAGTTACCGAATTGCTCAAGCCTGCTAAATAGACGCCATTGCGCCCTTCGCCTTCGGCCAAACAAAGGACCGACAACCCTGAACCGATCTGTTGGGCTTTTAAAAAATCGTTGGGCTCTTGTCCATAGGCAAACGTGTCTTGGTTGTAGCGTTCGTTCCAAATTTCTTTCATTCAATCTGAATTTTGAAGGGATATGCTTCTTGATCGTTCACGATAAATTGCAAAGTATAGGCCCCTGATTTGATTCCTAATTCTTGCCATTCAAGTGTTTTCTTGCCATTCTTTACATGCTCGTAATACACTTCATGCACCAATTTTCCTTGTGCATCCAATACAAATAACTCGACATTGGATTTGCTAGGCAATTGAAATTCGATCGTGCATGTGGACTGCGATGGGTTTGGATACACGACCATTGGCTTACTACTTGCAGTTGGACTCACTTCAATTTGTGCCGTGGCACTACGCTTTAACCAAACCTCATAGATATAGGGGTTCACACTGGTAAAATTGGTTTGATTTTGCGTAAACGGATTGCGTTGCGATGAATAAATTCCACCAAGAATATGGCCAATCAAAATCGAATCGGCACTAATGGCATTCATATCAATAATTTCGGATGCCCATAATGGCGTTTGTTCTTTTAAGATGAATGCAGAACTGGTTCCTAAATACACAGGCACTTCGGTATTCATTAAAAATTCATGATACGAGCTGTCTGCGTCTTGCGTAAGGCGACTAATCGTACGTACAAACGGTACATTTGGGTCCGATTGAAGCTGGCCGTTTTCATAATAATACTGACTCAGCCCTCCTAAAAATAAATGATGCATTTGCTGTTCTTGCGCATCGTATAAACTGACGTGGCTTGAGTGGTAATTACTCAGGTATTGACTAAAGCCACTTACAGGAGTATGCTGGTCTGAATGTAACTCAACTGGATACAAAAATGGCAAATCGGCATTGGGCTGAAAGACCCCAGAAGAAATGAGGTAGCCGAGTTCATGAGTGGGGAACACATGCGGAACAAGGTTGTAATCACGGCGGTGCACGTTTAATTGGTCAATCGTTTCGGAAGAATTGACAAGTGACAAGGCGGTCCCGGTTGGCGTTAATTCAAAGCGACGTATCGCATTTGTGTAGGTTTGCACATAGGTATTTCCGCCCATCGGATTGTAACGTCCGTCAAAACGATGCCCACCAATGAGTAAAAATTCAGCATTGATTTTCACTAAATTTCCACCACAAACAGCAAACGACGGATCACTGATTTGTTCAAAAAAAGGCGTTATTGCCGTTTGCGCCATCACAGCGTCTATCAAACCATCAAGATCAATGCGCGTCAAATACGGAAAAGTAATGTGATCGGCGGCACTTTGACTGTAAGCATAACCGCCAATTACAACGAGCGCATTGCCATCTTGGCAAAAATTAGCATTTGAACTTTGCAGTTGTTCTTGAAGTGAACCTGACAACGAACTTAAATTGGCCGTCCAGACTTGCTTTGTCAGTAGGTCAAGCACCACAATTTGCTGGTTGTTTTGGGCTGCCGGAAAGGCATTAAAGGGCTGCCGGGCATGGATGCCATCGGTACGGCCCCCGATTGCGACAATCTTACCAAAACGTTGCCCGTACACAAATGAATGCAAGCCAGTAAAGCCGGCAATGGAATCTTTTTTAAGTGCAAGTTCAAATGGAAATTGCTGGGCCTGAACCAGCAACTGAAATCCTATAAAAGCAACAATAAAAAGCGATTTTTTCATCTATTCAATTAGTGAGCGGAAGGCATTGGAAACCAAATTTCTTTGACGATGATGTAAATCCCCATTACCAAAACAAACCATCCAAATCCTTTTTTAAGAGCTTCACCATCTACTTTTTTCGACAACAAATTCCCGATAAAAATCCCCATTATTGCTAAACCGGTAATGATCAAAAGTAAGTTCCAGTTCATAAGCGCTGCATTTTCCGTCACATCACCGGCAAAACCAATTAATGATTTTGCGGCAATAATGAGCAAACTGGTTCCGACTGCTTTTTTCATACTCAGCTTACTCAGCATGACCAAAGCCGGTATGATTAAAAAACCACCACCAGCACCCACAAGTCCGGTTAAGGTCCCAACAACAAGCCCTTCAACGACGATCATTGGGTAATTAAACACTTGCGGAAGTTCGTGTTCGGATTGGTCCGATTTTTTTTCACGAATCATCGAAATGGATGCGGCTAACATTAAAATCGCGAACAATATCATCATGGCCATTGCTTTCGTGAACGAAAGGGAACCCCAATTAACGATCAAGTTCGGAATGGATGGCACCAACCAAATGCGTGTAAAAAAAACGGCAACTATTGATGGAATACCAAAAACAACAGCAGTGCGCATATCGACCAAACCCGCCTTCCATTTCGGAAACGCTCCGACCAAACTGCTGAGTCCTACAATAAAAAGGGAATATGCCGTTGCCAACACCGGATCGACATGAAACAAATAGACAAGTACCGGTACGGTTAAAATCGAACCGCCACCACCGATCAAACCTAAGGATATGCCGATGAGAACTGCCGCTAAATAACCAATAAAAAGTGTCATAATTGTTTTCTAAAAGTGTTTAAGCCATTAACTTGCTTTGGCACACAAAATCGGTTGTCGGAATGGAGGTTTTGGAAATGGCACCAAAACCACCTTCGATTTCTGTAAAATTTCGAATGCCGCGGGCCTGTAATATAGACGCCGCAATCATACTGCGGTAACCTCCAGCACAATGCATAAAGAAATGACGATTCGTGTCAAGATCTGCTGTCCAATCGTTGATCGATGCCAATGGTTTGCAATACGCCTCCGCAATATGTTCGGCACTGTATTCGCTTTCTTTTCGGACATCAATCACGAGCGATTCTTCTGCGTTAAATTGCGCCTCAAACTCAGCCGGCGTGATGCGATGTACCGTATCGATTTCTTTTCCAGAAGATTTCCAGGTTTCAAAACCACCCTCTAAATAACCCATTACTTGATCAAATCCAACGCGGCTTAAACGGGTAATAACTTCGGTTTCGCTGCCCGGCTCACAAACCAATAAAATGGACTGACGGACGTCACCAATAAGCGCACCAACCCATGGCGCAAAATCGCCTTTTACACCAATATTAATTGCGTTTGGAATAAAGCCAAGACAAAATTGAGCGGCTGGTCGGGTATCTAAAATCAAGGCGCCTGAGGCTTCAGCTCCTTGCTCAAAAGCGAGGGCGTCGAGTGCAGTAAGCGCGCGTTTCAGAACGGCATCATGGGCATCGTAACCCGATTTGTTCATGGCCACATTTTGACCAAAATATGCTGGTGGCGGCAATAAGCCGTCGGTAACCGCTTCGATAAATGCCGCTTTTGAATCTTGATTTAATGCATAATTCATGCGTTTTTGATTCCCCAACGTATCGACGGTTTCTTTCATCATGTTTTTACCGCAAGCTGAACCGGCGCCATGTGCCGGATAAACCGTTAAGGCATCGGGCAAGTGCATGATTTTAGTTTGCAACGAATCGTAGAGCATGCCGGCCAATTGTTCTTGGGTCATGTCGGCGGCTTTTTGTGCCAAATCTGGCCGTCCTACATCTCCTAAAAAGAGGGTGTCGCCAGAAAACAAGGCTTCTTCGGTACCGTCTTCGTTGAACAATAAAAAACAACTACTTTCTAAGGTATGGCCTGGTGTATGTAGCAGCTTTAGGCGCAACTTTCCAATTTCAAAAACTTGCTCATCACTTGCAATAATGGCATCAAATTGTGGCTGCGCAGTGGGTCCGTAAACAATTGGTGCACCTGTAGCCTTACTTAAATCGAGGTGACCTGATACAAAGTCGGCATGAAAATGCGTTTCAAAAATGTACTTTAGACGAACGCCATCGGCTGCCAACCGATCCAAATAAGGCTGT
This sequence comes from Bacteroidota bacterium, assembly GCA_039800565.1. Taxonomy (GTDB): domain Bacteria; phylum Bacteroidota; class Bacteroidia; order Flavobacteriales_D; family Crocinitomicaceae; genus UBA952. The sequence goes on from JBDLQL010000041.1 coordinate 13,126, forward strand.
GTTTCGCGCAGTGGATCAATAATAAAAGCTTCGCCAGCACTCTGTACATAATAGGCCCCTTGTGCCAAACAACCGGTATAAATTTGTTCGATTTTCATTGAAAATGGGTTTAAAAACAATCAGAAAAAACCAATAAATTTACACATTAAATTTGGCTCTTGTTTTTCTTTTTTACAGCAAGGTACTCGGGCAAACGTAGGCCGTCTTGGGCACTGTAGTTTCAGCAATTGCTTTAAACCCACCACGTACATCAACAAAATCATGAATGCCTCTTGATTTTAAAATCGATGCCGCAATGATACTTCGGTATCCACTCGCACAATACATGATAAATGGAGCTTCATTTTTCATTTCTGCAAAGCGCTGATTGAGTTCATTTAATGGTAAATTGTGGGCATCTACCACATGTTCAGCCTCAAATTCGGAGCGTTTTCGCACATCAAAAATCAGAGGCTTTTCGGTGTATGTTTCGGCAAATTCTTTCGCGTCAATGCGCGTAATTGTATCCACCTCTTTTTTCGAATCTACCCAAGCAGCATAACCACCATCTAAATAACCAATGGTGTTGTCATAACCTACCCTTGAAAGTCGGATAATTGCTTCTTCTTCACGGCCAGGTTCAGTGATCAAGAGAATTTCCTGCTTAATATCTGAAATGAGTTCACCCACCCACATGGCAAAACTTCCATCGAGTCCAATATTGATCGAATTCGGAATAAAACCTTTGGTAAACGTTTCTGGATCACGGGTATCGAGCATTAATGCGCCAGTTTCTGTAGCAATCAATTCAAAAGCTTCTGGTGATAGCGCTTTTTTGCCACGCTCCAACACTGCATCTAATGACTCATACCCCTGAATGTTCATTAGAACATTTTTAGGAAAATAGCCCGGAGGCGTTGTAAGCCCAGTCAATAATTCGTCAATAAATTCGTCTTTGGTCATGTCAGGACGCAAGGCATAATTTGTACGTTTCTGGTTCCCGAGTGTATCGGTTGTTTCTTTACTCATCTTTTTACCACATGCAGATCCTGCGCCGTGATTCGGATATACGATGAGCTCATCCCCGAGCGGCATGATTTTATTGCGCAATGAATCGAATAAATGAGCGGCTAGTTTGCGTTCGGTCAAATCAGCAATCACATGTTGCGCCAAATCCGGACGACCTACATCGCCAATAAACAGCGTGTCACCCGAAATAATCCCGTGTTGCTTTCCGTTTTCGTCGATCAGTAAATACGTCGTACTTTCGAGCGTATGCCCCGGCGTATGAAGCGCACGAACGGTATAGTTACCCACTTTAAATTCCTGATTGTCTGCGGCTACAATGGCTTCAAAGCCTGGTTTTGCTGTTGGTCCATAAACAATTGAGGCTCCTGTTTTAGTGGCCAAATCGAGGTGGCCCGAAACAAAATCGGCATGAAAAT
>JBDLQL010000042.1:0-14423 GCA_039800565.1 Bacteroidota bacterium
GTGCAAAAGCAGCAAAAATCAAGAAGTATCTTGGTATGATTAACCAAATCGACAAAAATGTTGCTGAGTTTATCAAATACGTTGATGACGTAAAGCTTGAAATCATCGGAATGGTTGAAGGCCCAGAGAAAATCGCGACAGCAAAAGAAAACGATAAAGAATCGATTGTCTGGAAAAAGTACGACCCTAAATTTCCGTTATTGCCAACGCGTTTGTATTTACAGGCGATTGAGCAAAAGGATAATTTTGACGTTCCGATGCACGAAATCGTAGGTTCTGAAATCTCAAAAGTTGACCCCACTAAAAAAGGGAAAAAACTATGGGAGATGTACAAAGGACTTCGTAAATCAATCGTAGAAATTGCGGGTACTTATAAAGAATCTGAAAAGAATTCTTGGAAAGTGAAAGTAACCGAAATCAATGATTTTGCAGATTTCAAAGACCTAGCGAAAAAGATTGAAAAAATGATTTCTGCTGGCGGTAATAAGGTCAATCCAGAAGACAAAGAAATGCTCATGGGTATTTACCAAGAGCTAACGAAAAAAGAAGTCGACGATCACCATGAAGAAAAGAATATTCATTGGTTGGGTCGTACATTTGACCACGCTCCGTTAGTAGGTGCGATTGCTTCGTTATCTTCTTTGCAAAACGAAGTATTAAGTGCACGTGCAAAAGCTGTAACCTTATTGAAATCGAAAGTTACCACTGGTGAATTCTCATTCAACAAAATTCAAGAATTAGTGAGTGGCCCTGGTGTGGCAACTGCTGGTGAAGAAGTTGAATTGTTAGTTACAATGGCTGCTTATGACTCAGACAAAAATCCAGTTGTTACTTCAAGCACAGGTAATGTTGAGATTAAAGATGGTATTGGCCATATTAAAATGAAAGCTTCTAACACCGACATGAAAGTCAATGGTAAAGTAACTATTGTCAATAAGTCGGGTGTGCCTTACACAAAAGATTGGGAATGGAAAGTAGCTGTTGTGAAAGCACAAGGTTCTATTTCATTGCCAGAAATGAGTGTATTGTACAAAGGTTGGAACAACAAAGTGGTTCCTGTTGTTGCTGGTGCGGTGAGTTCGTCAATCAGTGTAAGTGGAGGTACTGCTACTAAAGCTTCTTGGACTGACGGCGATGGCAACAAATACGAAGGGTATTACGTGAATATCACCGGACCTGCAAAATTTGTAACGATTTCACTTTCAGGTAAAGATAAAGACGGTAAGTCGAAGTCATTTGGTACGTTCAAGTACAAAGTGAAGCCTTTCCCTAAAGCGCAATTACAAGGAACAACGATCTCTAAAACAACTGGTTTTAAAGCCGTTGTAAGTTTAGGTCCGGACAGTCCGTTTACAGGTGTTGGCTTTACAGTAATTGGTGGATCCGTAATTATGGGTAACGATGAAATTAATTTCACCGGTGACCGTGTTCCTGCATCTGCAATTGCAAAAATGAAAGCTGGTAAGCGTGTAGCGATTGACGTTACATACAAGCGTACTGGTGGTGGTGGACCTGAAATCGCTTCTGGCGTATTAAAAGTCGTACCATAATTGCTTATTAATTTAAATAGAACGCATATGAAAAATGTATTGTTTGTAATTGGTTGTTCGTTAGCTATTGCTGCGCACGGCCAGGATCGTCCTCAACGCGGACCTTATAATACATTGCCTGGAGGTGTTATTGATGGTGTTGCCATTGCTGACGAAGTTCCGGTTCGCTCAAAAGTTGAATACGAATATGTTCGTTACAGCGACATCGCTTGGTCAAGACGCGTATTCTCTCGCATCGATGCACGTGAAAAAATGAATCATGACATCTTTTTACCATACGACAGTTTCGATGGTGATTTAGCTTCTGGTTCATCATTTCGTCCAAGTAATGCCAATGAAATTGACGATCCAACTTGGAACAAAGATCAAAGTCGTTGGTCCCTCTGGACAATCATTTTGCGTCATGTCATGCTTGGTGACTTAACGATGTACCGTGTCGCTTCTGAATATTATCCAGATGCCGAAGATGGCTACAGCCTTAAGTACCCAATCGCGCACCAAGGCCAAAACGATTACTTTGAAGTAAAAAAATACCGTAATGATATAAACGGAATTGTTGCTTCAGGTGGTTTAGGTCCTAAATTGCGCATTTATCGTCCGGTTTCGGAAGATACGATGGATGTCATTAAAACGGGTCAATCGCTTCAAGAATACCTTGATTCATTGCGTTCAGATCCTGATTACGAAGAATTGATGGGAATTGACCAAACAAAATTGACCGAATGGTGGAATTTTGCAACAGAAAATTCACCGGTTCGCAAAGATGCGATTTCGATGTATGTTCCGTCAAATAATATTGTTGCTTACCACATCAAAGAAGATTGGTACTTTGATAAAGAACGTTCTGTTTTGGACAAACGCATCATTGCAATTGCTCCAGTTGCACGTTATACGTATCAAGAACCAGAAGAAGGTGAAGTTGCCACACGCGGCGAACTATTGGTTTACGATCAATTAGGAAAGCCATACTTGTTTAGCTCTTCAGCAAATGCTTTTGAAGAATACGACGGACGTGTCGAAGAACGCGAAATGTTCTGGTTGTATTTTGATGAATTGCGCAATGTGATGATTAATTACTATGTGTACAACGACAAAAACGATGCACAATGGATGTCTTTTGATGATTTGTTCTGGAAACGTAAGTTTGCCTCTACAATCTATAAAGTATCGGATAAATTTGATCGCGAAATTGAAGATTACAAATTTGGTGTAGATGCACTTTATGAATCTGAACGTGTGAAAGAAAGTATCCGTACGTGGGAACACGACCTTTGGCACTTCTAAATCGTTGAAAAGATCTGAAAGCCCCGTTGCAAAACGGGGCTTTTTTCGTTTATTTTTGTACAGTGAAATGGATCGGAACCCGCATTAGTTTTGTAGACCAAAAAGAGCGTACTACCATCGTCATTGACCCAGAACGCAATTCTTGGATCAATGCCATTATGGGTGCGTGGTTAGCCATGTGGTATACAATAGGCATAACGGTTATTTGGGCATTAAGTGTCATGAAGTTGAAGCAGCAAGAACAACTTGTCTTATGGGTTTTTCTTGTCTTTTGGCTTTATTATGCCTGGCGTATCACATTTAGTTTTTTTTGGAATTTGTTTGGCCAAGAGTATATTAAGCTAGACGACCAAGCCTTTTACCTTAAAAAGTCATTGCGTCATTTCGGAAAAGTGGTCCCTTATTATTTTGAAAATATTAAAAACCTAAGTTACGACATCCCGAAGCAACATTCAATTCAAGCGGTATGGGAAGCATCACCTTGGATCAACGGTGGCGAACGCTTTAGCTTCGATTACTTTCACCAACGCATCCGTTTTGGTCGCAAACTCAGCGAAAAAGAAGCGCGTTTATTGTATCAATTGATTTCTAAAAAAATAAAATCCTAATGTACGGTTCTATTCAACAGTATCTTGCCGAAGAATTGGCGCAAATCGAAAGTAATGGCTTATTAAAACGCGAGCGCGTGATTACCACACCGCAAGGTGCCAACGTTCATGTAAGTACTGGCGAAGATGTCGTGATTATGTGTGCAAATAATTATTTGGGTTTATCCTCGCATCCTGAAGTAGTTCAGGCTGCAAAAGATGCACTCGATACCCATGGTTATGGGATGTCTTCGGTTCGTTTTATTTGTGGAACTCAGGATATTCATAAAACCTTAGAACAAAAAATTGCTCAATTTTACGGGACAGAAGATACCATTTTATATGCGGCTGCTTTTGATGCAAATGGTGGGGTCTTTGAACCTTTATTTACTGAAGAGGATGCGATCATTTCAGATGAATTAAACCACGCTTCAATAATTGACGGAATTCGTCTGTGTAAAGCACAGCGCTACCGCTACAAACATTCTAATATGGAAGATTTGGAAGCGCAATTACAAGCTGCTCAGGCTCAACGTTTTCGAATTGTTGTTACCGATGGAGTTTTTTCAATGGATGGCGATATTGCCAAAATGGATCAAATTTGCGCGCTTGCTAAAAAGTACGACGCCCTTGTCATGACAGACGAATGCCATTCAGCTGGTTTTATTGGCAAGACCGGTCGTGGAGTGCCTGAACATTGTGGGGTAATGGATCAAGTCGATATCATTACAGGAACCCTCGGAAAAGCGCTAGGAGGTGCAATGGGTGGCTATACCACAGGAAAAAAAGAAATCATTGAAATGCTTCGTCAGCGTTCACGTCCGTATTTATTCTCCAATTCTCTTTCACCTGCTATTGTCGGTGCTTCCATTAAAGTTTTTGATTTACTAAGTTCTACAACTGAATTGCGCGATCGACTTGAAGAAAACACACTTTATTTTAAAGAGCGCATCAAGGCAGCTGGTTTTGATATTAAGCCAGGCGATTCGCCGATTGTTCCGATTATGCTTTACGATGCGGCACTCTCTCAGGAATTTGCCAATCGCTTACTGAAAGAAGGCGTCTATGCCATTGGTTTCTTTTATCCAGTGGTAGCCAAAGGCCAGGCGCGTATCCGTACCCAAATTTCTGCTGCCCACACAAAAGCAGACCTCGACAAAGCGATTGCTGCTTTTATTAAGGTTGGAAAAGAACTTAATGTGATTGCTGGTTAGTTGCTGTTGTTTGTTCTTTTGAGCGGAGCAATTCAAATAAGTGTTCAAGGATGCTTTGATTTGGATCGAGCTGTTTTTGGCTGTGTTGTTTATACAAATGGATTAGGCTTTCGGCTATCATTACAGCAGGGCTTTCTTCAACGTCTTTAAAAGTGGAGCTCAAGATTTTCATTGAGCTACTTAGCCAATTGCGATGATGAATCAATTGCGTATAATCTGCTTTAAGTTGCGCTTCAATCGTTTGCTTTTCTGCATGTATCGTTTTATTTCGATCAATGAGTGCTTGGTATGTCTTCAGTTGTTTCATGGAAAAGTTGTTCGCTTAAATGCCGTGTATAAAAGTTTCTTAGTTTGTTCATAAAGGACTTTCTTAGCCACGTTAGAATGAAAATCGTCAGTAGTACATGTAAGCCAACGGCAATAAGTGTAGTTGTCAGAAAATCAGCTGTCAGGGCATAGATTCCAAAAACAAAGGCAAGTTCAAGCAATAAAAAGAGCAAGTGCAACAAGCCAATTAACAGGATGGTATAGGTAAAACTAGTGCCAAAATTGACGAGGCCAATAAGCGTGGTCACTTTTAATTGTTCGATGCGGTTGTCTAGGTAGGCTTTGCTCGAGTCAATTAGGGGTTCGAACTCATTTTTCATTCTAACAAGTTACGTAAATTTGAATTGGTTTCATGCTTTTTTCTGCAAAGAAACAGCAAGTGTTCTTAACTCTTTGCATAAGGCGATAAACACCGGAAGCTCATTGTTTTTAACATGCAAGTATTCGCGTAGGCCTTCTTCCAGATGGCGCATGTTTTTGGTCTCTGAAGCCAGTGCAGTCTTAACGTTGGCACTGGTGATAGCCCCATTTTCCATGTCTTGATTGAGTTGAGCCAAGTGTTTGTGTTCTTTTTGGATGCCCTTTCGAAGCAGCAAAATGCGAACGCCAATATTCAATTTCTTTTCTTCTTCCGCTTCTGCTTCTTCCGATTCGCCTCCAAGCTCAGTCTCCGTATCGACAATAGATTGTAGTCGTTTGAAACGATCCATTTTATGTGCAAAATTTTGGTCTATTTTGGTTGGGATGTAATAGCGTTTAATGGCAATTTCAATACTAGCCGATTCTTGGCGCCAGTAATTCGACGAATCAAATGCATTGGCTTCTAGTTTCTTTTCAATTGAATCGAGCCGAACAGTGAGGGCTTTGAGTTGCTCGTGCTGTTTAGGTTGAACAGCTTGCGAACAAGATACTACAATAAATAAGCTCAGGGTGGTGAGCAATAGAAAAGACTTCATGCAAAGGTATTTTTAAGTTCTCAAAGATAAGTTGCTTTATTTAGGTGACAACTACTCTTTGACAAATCGTTTGCAGGTTTGAAGGCCATCATGTTGCACAGAGATAAAATACAGACCGCTTGCCCAATTGTCAAGTGAAATACGTGTTTCTTGAGATGAAAGATGTCCATTCAAAACGAGGGTTCCATTGATATCTAGCACGTTGTATTCGCTTCCAAGCAATAAGGTAGGGACTTCAAGTTGAATCCAATCTTGACTTGGATTTGGACTCAATTCAATAAGTTCAAAGAATGCGTTTGTAATACCAGTATAGTCAAGTTGAAGTTGTAAGGTGACAACACTATCACATCCAGCACTATTCGGAATTGTATAGGTATAGGATCCACTTGAAGTGTAAGTTTGACCGTTTAAAGGCCAAAAGTAGCTATCAATTGCTGTAGCAGTAATGCTTGCAGATGTATTTCCACCCACAGTAACCAAGGTACTGTCTTGAAATGAACAACCATTTTGATCGGTTCCGGTTACTGTATAATAAGCGTTTTGAATGGGGGTAAATGGAATGCCATCTAGCACTCCATTATTCCAATAATAATTGATGGCACCTTGCCCATTGAGTGTCAGACTCGATCCTTCACAAATTTGAAGGTCTGGACCTGCATTCACATCCGGAAGTGGATTGACCATTACAAAGGTGGTAGCTTCTGCAACACAGCCATTGCTATCTATTCCGCTGACTAAATAGAAATTTTCTACCATAGTTGGGCTCAGCGCAATCGATGCAGAAGTACTGCCTGTATTCCAATTATAAATTTGTGCGCCGCTGGCACTTAGGTAGACACTATCGCCTTGGCAAATGGTAGCAGCGCTTGACGAAATGGCGACAGTAGGCGATGGATAAACGGAGATGCTTGCACTTGTTTGACTGCTACATCCATTAAGAGAATATGACAGTGTTAGTGATGTCGTGGATGAAGCAAGTAGGAAAATGGTATCATTGGTGCTGCCATTGCTCCATAAAAAATTTCCATTCGTTGGACTTGCATTCGCAATGAGTTGGACAGTATCGTTTTGACATGCTTGAACAGAACTGACACTTAGTAGCGGGCTAGGTGTAACAGCAACTGAAATACTTGAATTTCCTGCACATCCTTGCACCGAACTTCCGTTTACATTATATGTAGTTGTAGATGTAGGCGCAACCTGAATAGAAGCCGTATTTTGACCTGTATTCCAGAGGTAGGTAGATGCACCAGTTGCGTTTAATTGAATGCTGTCACCTGCACAAATTGAATTGGAAGTACTTTGAATGGAGATCGTTAATGGTTCAACCACAGCGGTGACGGCTGTACGAGGGCTACTGCATTTCGTTTTATAATACAATTCTACTCTTGAGATGCTTCCTCCTGGCTCTGTCCAAAGTTGAGTTGGCGCAGTTGTGCCTAAAGGAAACTGCATGCCCAAACGAGTTAATGTAACTGGCTGCCCCCCAATACTTGTACTTACGGGCCCAGCAGTGTACGAACCTTGTGTGCCCGCTTGTCCCAACACACCAATAATTGTTCCTGCGCTAACTTGAATATTTAATGGAATAATACCCGTAGCTGGATTATTTTGAGTTAAATATAAAGTAGTAAAGGTGCTCGTTGTTGCCGAAAAAGTTGGTGGAGTAGATGGCAATTGGACAATGGCAATATTTTGAAGACCACTTACTTCAGGTGGTGTTTTGACTCCTACAATCGTAAAGTCTGTTGGCGCAACAAACCAGTATCCGCGTACATTTCCTGTGTAAATACTTGAATGGGTATTGTGCGGCATCATGGTTTGAGGGCTTTGCGCCACAGCTTCGACATAATAGGTTGTCGATTGATTAAGCGCCGGACTTGTATACATTGCTGCAGTACTTAATGAGCTGCCCCCAGTGGCTTGTGCGTACCACGCATAATTTCCGTTTGAACCAGTCGCCATCAGTAGTGCCATTCCGCCACAGCTTACTGTATCAGGAATACCGGTAGGGCTTGCTGGAGTTACACATTGTGCAATTGCGTGCTGTACGAGAACGAAGCTCAGTAAAAGGCGTACTATTTTTTTCATAAATCAGGTTTTAGGCTTTTCTAATTTATAAAAAAATACTTGATTATCAAAGAGATGGGTATCTGTGTGGTCTCGCCAGGAATCGAACCTGGATCAAACGTTTAGGAAACGCTTATTCTATCCGTTGAACTACGAGACCAATTGGTTTATTTCATTCCAAAGTTGTTTTGCTGCCCGATCCCAATTGAAATCCTTCACGCGGTTCAGCCCTTGTTGGATTAATTCAGCTTGTTTTTTGGGGTCTTCAATCACATGAAGGATCCCAGCGGCAATGGATTGTACATCAAAGGGGTCCACATAAAATGCGGCTTCTTGTGCAATTTCAGGTAAGCAACTCTTATTTCCGGCCACAATCGGGACACCTGCAGCCATCGCTTCTGTTAGTGGCATTCCAAATCCTTCAAAATAAGGGACATAGACAAAGCAAGAAGCCGCACCCATTACTTGAGTTAATTCCTGTTGCGGAAGATGTCCTGTAAAGTGGATGCGCTCTTTGATAGAGGTAGGGATGTCAAGCTGTAATTGCCCCCACATGTTTTCTCCGACAATAAGCAAGTGATGGTTAGGCACTTTATTCGAAATGCTCACGAAAGCTTCAATTAATCGACGTATGTTTTTGCGTGGATGCAACGAACCTACGAATAACAAATAATCTGAACCATTGGTAAATGCTTTTTTTGTTGCCTCCTTTTGAGCGGAAGCAAGCGGATGATATCCGTCGTACACACCATTGTAGATGACCTGTATTTTTTGGGCAGCTAAATTGTAAGTGGAGCGTAAGTCTGCTTTTGTGGTTTCGGAAACCGTAATGATTTTTGTGGCTTGTTGTGCAAAAACGGGGAAGTACGTGCGGTAATACCAAGAAACCCAAAACGGTAAATCGTCCGGAAAATGTTCAAAATTAAGGTCATGGATACTGGCTAAACTCGGGATGCGAAGCTTTGTAGGTAACTGCCCGTCAGGCGACCAAAAACACTGAATCCCGTCTTTGCGGAGCGCTCGTTTTAATGAAAAATTGAACCACAATAGGTATAAAAAGGGATGCCGTGTTGGTGGAAACAATACTTTGCACCGGACATTTGGCGGAAACTGAAATTCAGGCCCTACTTTTCGATCAAAATACAAGACAAACTCGTGTTCGGGCTGTGCGGCACAAATTCGGGTGACCAATTCAAAGGTATAATTACCAAATCCTTCACGCTTGTGAGCCAACAAATGACGGGTATTGATGCCGATGCGCACAGTTAAAATTGAAGGATGTAATTAAACTTTTTTTCGTCTGAAATCGTCGTTTGAGGGCCATGACCACAATAGACCACCGTTTGTTCTGGGAACTGAAAAAGCACCTCGTAGATCGACTTTTTCAAGGTTTCTAAATCACCTCCTGGAAGATCGACACGTCCAAAACTACCTTTAAATAAGACATCGCCATTAATGACAAATCCGTCTTGGTGGTAAAAGACTACGTGCCCAGGTGCATGCCCTGGCGTGTGTCGAACCTGAAAAGCGAGCGAACCAAATTCAAGTTGCTGCTTGTCTTCGAGGGAATGGATCGGTAGATCAGCTGCTTCGAAGGCTTGAAATCCGTATACGTGCGCATAACTTTCTACCGCTTGCCAAGTTTGCTGATCTGCCGGATGCAAATAGCTTGGGCATCCAAAGCTTCGATTGACAAAAGCAGCGCCTAAAATGTGATCGATGTGTGCGTGGGTATAAAGTACTGCAAGCAATGTGAGTTCTTCCTGTTGCACAAAGTCAAGGAGTTCGTATTGTTCTTCTCGGCTGTAACAACCCGGATCTATAAGAACGGCACTGCCATCTGCGTGCGCAACGATGTATGTGTTTTCTTGAAAGCCATTAAAGGTAAAAGCGTGAACTCGAACAGACATAGCGCAAATTTACAGCAATTCAGCCATTATCTGATTAAATTGACGTGTCCGGTCAGTACTTCTTTGTGATTTTTGAAGTCGGTGTATTTTAGTTTCCAGGTGTAAGTCCCATCTTGGCATGGGTGGTAGTTATAGGTGCCATCCCAGTAGTCTTTTAGATCGGTAAAATAGTAGATCAATTCTCCCCAGCGGTCATAGATACTGACTTCAACTTCTAGGTAATTGCCGCCAATTATTTTAAAATAGTTATTGTGTTCGTCGCCATCTGGAGTGAACGTGTTGGGCACATAAAAGAAGGGGTCGTAGTAAATGGAAACTTGACTTTGGGCACTACATCCGTTCTGATCGGTGAAATAAACCGAATAAATGGCGTTTTGATTGGGTGAGACAGTAACTGCTTGGCAGCTAGCGCATGAAACTTCATCGTCAGGCTCCCACCAATAAGTTCCACTACCAGACGCATCGGCAATTAACTGAAGTTGCTCGTCTTGAACTGCATAGATGTCTGGCCCAGCGTTCACAAATGCTGGTGGAAATAAATTTACTTGAACATAGGCGCTATCTTGGCAACCGTGCGCATCGGTACCAACCACCATGTAATTGGTATTGTAAGGCGGAATGACGCTCACTTGAGAACCACTGGCATTTCCGCCAGCTATTCCGGGGCTCCAGGTATATGCTAAGGCACCAGTAGCCCATAAGGAAGCGGGCATACCTGGACAAACAGTTGTATCCGTTCCGGCCCAAATGTGCGCTGTCAAGATTGAAACCCAGACCGAATCTATTTTCGTACCACAGCTATTGGTAACGGCACAATAATAATACAATGGGCTTGTCGGATTGATTTGAACCATGGAATTGGTGGCGCCAATCAAATTACTAGTCGGATACCACAGATAACTGGTTCCACCACTACAAGAAATGGGCATACTAGAGCCATAACAAAGCGCCACACTGTCAATGAGTTGTGGATTGGGCGGATTATTGAAAACCTGAATCGTGACTGAATCTTGGGCGGTACATCCGTTTGAAGAAGTTGCGGTAGCAGTATAAGTGATTGAATTTTGCGGCGTCGAAATGGTATTTAGCCCTGAAGTTGTAGAAAGGAAGGTCCCTGGGCTCCAACTTACGGTACCTCCAGAAACAGCGCTTATCGGGACACTTGCACCGATACAAATCGTGGTGTCGTTAGGAAGGCTGATCGTTGGTGCAGCGACCGTTAGGGTAAGTTGCAAAGTGTCGGATCCACACGAATCGGAAACAATGACACTAAAGGTGGTGGTACTCGAAATGGTCGCTGTTGGCATGGCGATGTTCGGATTGTCTAGCACATTGGCCGGACTCCAGAGGTAGGTATTTCCGCCGTAAGCCTCGAGTTGATAAGAATCGCCAGGGCAAATACTTGCCGTTGGTTGAATGGCTCCTGCGGTAAATGCCCCAATATTAACGGTGACTGTTACAGAGTCAGGGGTAAAACATCCGGTAGAGTCAAATGCAACTAACAAGACATCGTAGGTGCCGGGAGTGGTATATTGGTGAATGGGTTCGTATAAACTAGAGGTAGTACCGTCTCCGAAATCCCAATAAAACGAATTTGCATTTTGCGAATTGTTGTCAAAAAAGACCGAGTTAGGGATGCAGATAAGCGGTGCCGGCTGTGCTGCAATGGCTTCAATGGTACTCAGTTCAAACTTAAAACAAGCCAAGTTACAATTGGTGCTCATGTTCTGAGGCGACCAACTTCCTGGCGTACTTGTAAATCCGAAGTTGTTACCCCCACAGGCGCCACAAACGGCATGGTAAATTCGGCCTTGGTTGTCAAAACGACTGGTGCCACCATCGACATGGTTGTAGCTACTTGAGGTGCCACCCATAAATGTGGCGTACTTGAGTAGGCTCGCATTTTGATCGAGCACGGCGATGTAAAAATTAGAGCCATTCGTATTCAATTGATAGGCATCGAGGGTTACTGGAAATCCGAATGTTGTCGAGTTGACAGCCTGAGCGTACATGGTATTTAAGGTGCCGCCCCATCCTGCTAAATAGATGTCGTAACAATCTGAAATTAGAAAGGCAGTTGGTGAAAGTTCGGCGTGTCCGGTTCCGGCTCCAATCATGGTTGTCCAGTTGATATTTAGTAAGTCTTGGCTGTATTTTCGGATAAATTGCCCGGAATTAGCGTTGCCATAGCAGCCCGGAGTAATAGGCCAAGAAGACTCGGTTTGCCCATAAACATAAATCGCATTGACAACATCGGTGCGAATAAAATAGGTTTGGTCGTATTCGTTAAGGCCCATGTAGGTTCCTGCCTGAATGGCGCCACTTGAAGCATTTAGGCGAATCGCATAGCCATCAGAAAGCCCGCCATTATAAGTAAGGTCATTACCACTTGGAAGGGCCAAACTAGTCGAGGTAGTACCGCCCGCCACATAGACACTACCATTGGTGCCCACACAAATTGAATTGCCAGAATCAACGCCTGTTCCGCCAAAAAAGGTACACCACGAAAGCGTGCTCAGCCCCGGATTTATACGAAGTGCAACGGCGTCTTGTGTGCCTTGCATGGTATTCTGACTGGCATTTTGCGTCGGGAAATTGGCCGAATTAGTTGTCGATGAAACATAGACATTCATGTTGGCATCGAGTACAATTTCACCCCGATAATGATCGCCGTAATTGTAATTTAACGCACTTAAATTGATACCGTCGGTATTATTACCGCCAAGATATGTCGAGGCAACAAGAGCGGTTCCTGTGGCATTAAAATGTGCAATGTAGATGTCACTTCCATTAAATTCAAGCGCATCATACGTAAAATAAGGCCCCCCGTTGAACGAGTTGTCATAAGAAGCGCCCGCCATCGGAAAGTTGGTTGAAGAAGTGACACCATACACGAAAAGTTCGCCATTAGCCGAACTTACAATCGAATGTGGCGTTTCGTTTCCTGAGCCACCTAAATAGGTCGAATATATCAAAGCTGTACCTGTAGCGTTGAATTTTGTAATCCCGACATCCATCGGGTAAACACCTGTTCCTGAATTGAATGAAGCGTCGTAAACACCCGTGGTACTTGGGTAGCCCGAACCAAAAACGATTCCGCCACCAAATAAATTACCGTTCGCATCTGGCGTTGCTGTAAAGCCCCAATTATCGACAGGCGAGCCTGTAAAAGTAGAGAAGGTGAGGCTGGGGTCAATGAAAAGTGGCAAATTGGGGTCGTAACTTTCGTCGGGCTTAAAGCTAACAACATCTCCTTGTAGCTCAAACTGCATACCGACAGGAATGCGTTCGCCAGAAGGTAAAATATTCCAAGCAAGCGGCGCGCTATACGATACTTCTCCAAATCGATGCCCGATATGAAGTACACCTGCTGCGTCAATGCGCAGCGAGCTAGCGCCTTCAAGCTGGAAATCAAGATCATGAATGGTGGCATTGGCCGCTAATTGGATGGCAAAGCTCAGTTGGTCATTGGTCGTGTTGTAATGTAAAGAGCCATTTGGGAAATACTGTGCTGCATCTAGTTTGGCATAGCCTCTTACCATTGACTTCCAGTTTTTTGGGTCGTTGCCAATGAAGTAATTGTGGTAATGGGCACTCGAGTCAGAAGCTATATAGGTGGCTGCTTGTACATGTAAAAAATGATGTTTAATGCAATGAAATTGAGTGCTGCTTTCGCTTGCTTTTTCGTCATGGTCGTGGCCATGAGCGGTGGCGTTTGAAAGTAAATAAGTGAGGCCTTCATTTTCGATGTAGAGCCGCCCACCGGCGATGGGTAAATTATAGACAATACGCGCATCCCATTGCCCTAAATTAGGGTACATCCATACTTCTTGCGAAAAGAAAGATGGAATCCAACCGATTAGGAAAAGGAAACGTACTAGTAATTTCATGCTTCAAGTAAAATTAACACATTCAGCGCCAACTTCAAAATACAAAACTCATTGAATGGCAAAAGGTTGCCGCTATTCGAATGAAATTTACCAAAAGCAAAAAAAAATATGTTATTTTGTGCA
Source organism: Bacteroidota bacterium (assembly GCA_039800565.1). GTDB lineage: Bacteria > Bacteroidota > Bacteroidia > Flavobacteriales_D > Crocinitomicaceae > UBA952. The sequence goes on from JBDLQL010000042.1 coordinate 13,912, forward strand.
ACTAAACTCCGTCAGATGAAACACTTATCTCTCCTTTTATTTTTAGTTTTTGGGCTTCAATTAAACGCGCAAGATTACTCGCGTTTAAAGGTGTATGCCACTGATTTTGAACTTGCAAAACTTGCCAGTTTAGGAGTCGCTGTTGATCACGGTATACGCAAAGAAGGGCAGTTTTTTATCTCTGATTTTTCGGCTGCCGAAAGACAGCTGATGGACAGCCATCAATTTAATTACGATGTCTTAATCGAGGATGTCGAGGCTTATTATGTCGAGCAATTGAACAACCCGAGTGCCCATTCCGTTCCCGAAGCAAAAAATGCAACATGTGCGGGTTCCGGATCATCAGGTTCATCAGGCCTGAATCCAAGCACACCTTCACATTTTAATTTAGGAACCATGGGAGGTTACCTGAAGTACAGTGAAATGTTGGCCGAACTCGATGAAATGCTGGCTAGCTACCCCAATCTCATTACGGCAAAAGCACCCATTTCAACATTTGTAACTTACGAAAA
>JBDLQL010000043.1:0-13180 GCA_039800565.1 Bacteroidota bacterium
ACGCTCCACCATAAAAAAATTCGGGAGAGGTTTGCAACAGTGGCCACTAAAGCGATCACCGGTATTGCCTGAATAGGTCCGTAAAAAAAGACTAGGGCGGGCATCAAGATAATGGTGGTTCCAAAACCAATGATGGGATCAAATCCTATTTTATAACCAATGAAATCTTTGTAATAATAGGCCGCGTATACGGTAGCTCCAGAAAGCAAAGTGGCCAATCCGATTTTCGTTAGAAAATGCCGCTGGACGGTTACCATTGCAATGATAAACGCAATAATACCCCCAATAAATGGCGCTAAGAAAATGAAGAGAATTGGCTTAATGATTTCTTCCCATTTGAGGACATCGAAGCCTGCGTGGGCAATGGCTGCACCTGCAAAACCTCCAATTAATGTATGTGATGAAGAGGAAGGGATGCCAAGCCACCAAGTCAATAAATTCCAGGCGGTTGCAGCCAATAATCCGGCTAAAATCACCCAAAGGTCAATGACAGAATTGTCGACGGTTTTGGCCACTGTGTTTCCAACGCTCATGTCAAATACCCAGAAGGCTGCGAAGTTGAAAATCGCTGCCCAAAGTACCGCTTGAAAAGGTGTAAGAACCTTTGTTGATACAACCGTAGCAATTGAGTTGGCTGCATCATGAAAGCCATTGACCAAGTCAAATAACAAGGCAATAACAATGATGACGATTAATAATGACAACATAATAAACGAGTTTAAAAGTGACGATTATGCGTACTTAACGACAATCGATTCGATGACGTTCCCAGCATCTTCACATTTATCTGTGGCTGTTTCCATCACCATGTATAACTCACGGCGTTTGATCAATTCTTTTGCATCAACATCTGAATTAAACAAGGCTTCGATGCTCATGTCAAAGATATTATCGGCATTGTTTTCGATGCTGTTGATTTTGATTACACACTCAATGATTTTTTGGGTGTTTTTCAAGTTGCGCAATTCTTTTACCGCACCTTTTACAGCTACTACCGCATCGTAAATTGCTTGGGCAGTCTTTTGGATGCCTTGATCGGCAATTGGGTCGATGTTGTAGAAATTGATTTTTTTACCCGAAGCAAATACGTAATCAGCGATGTCGTCGAGGGCTGAAGCCAATGCGTGAATGTCTTCGCGGTCAAATGGCGTAATAAAGTTTTTTCCGAGCTCGATAAAAATTTGGTGGGTGATGTTGTCGTTTTGATGTTCGATTTCTTTCATTTCACCAATGAGAGCGGCACGCTTGTTAAAGTCCGATTCATGAACAACTTGCAATAACTTTTGTGAAATCAATTCAAGATTGTCACTTGCTTGCTCGAACAAAGAATAAAACACTTTATCCTTCGGTAAAAAATAACTTAAAATTCCAGACATACGATTTGATTTAATTTTTGAGCAAATGTAAGGGCATCTGTTTTGAATCATCAAGCATTCGAGTGTTTGTTAACGTAAACATAACATCGATGGGTGAATGTTACCAAAATGTTATGAAAATGAATAAACCGTTAAATCAATGTAAAGAAAAGATGAACTAAGGATGAAGGCTCTACTTTTGCCAAGTAAATCTTAAATCGGATATGAAAAAACTTTTACTACTTCTAACGTGCAGCCTAAGTGTAGGTTTTCATGCACAAACCAACCCCTCAGATACGTTAGCAAAAACAGTCAAAACGTTGTCGCAAGAGGTGAATCAATTAAAAAATTTAAAAATCACCGGTTGGGTGCAGTCGCAATACCAATGGACCCAAACCCCAGGTGCAAAGACCTTTGATGGGGGTGATTTTATAAGTAATTCTAACAACCGTTTCATGATACGTCGTGGTCGTTTTAAATTGACCTACACTAATGGAATTGTACAAAGCGTTGTTCAAGTCAATGTGAGTGAACGCGGTGTCAACCTTGTTGAATATTATGGGAAATTAAGCAACCCTTGGAATAAGTCGTTTTCAATGACCATGGGTGTCATGAACCGACCATTTGGTTTTGAAATTCAGCAATCTTCAGCCGATCGCGAAACACCAGAACGTTCGCGTTTTACCCAATCGTTATTGCCAAACGAACGCGATTTAGGTGTGATGTTTACATTTCAGCCTGAAAAAGGAAAAAAACTCTATGGGTTAAAGGTAGATGCAGGTTTGTACAATGGAACAGGTATTGCAGTACCAGGAACCGGAAGTTTAAACAGCGCTGGAGTAGTCGAGTTTGATCAATACAAAGACTTTATTGGCCGCGCTCATTACAAAAGAGCCGCATTTAAAGAGCAGTTTAATTTTGGTGTCGGCCTTTCTACTTATTATGGTGGCAATGCCTACCAAAACAACAAAGTGTATCAATTCAATACCGATGCAGTAGGTGTTGGCACCTGGATGTTGCAAGACACTACTTCGCAAACGTTTAAAGGAACGCGTTCTCCGCGTCGTTATTACGGTGCCGATGCACAAGCAAGTCTTAAATCGAAACTTGGTACGACTACCATTCGCGTCGAGTACATCACGGGTACACAATCGGGTCTGATCGACGACACCAGAAGCCCCATCTCATTGCCTAGCAAAACCGACACGTATATCCGTCAGTTTAATGGGGGATATGCTTACTTCATTCAGCGCATAGCCAAAACAAGACACGAACTTGCCTTGAAGTACGAATGGTACGACCCAAATACCAATGTGACGCAAAATACATTAGATGCAAGCTCTAGTTTGGGCAAGGCCGAGCTCAAATATACGATGTTAGGTCTTGGTTATAATTTCTACATCAATGACAATTGCAAACTCATGCTTTATTACAACATTGTTCGCAATGAAACCTCCACTCAAATCACTGGTTTTGAAAATGATTTAAAGGACAACGTACTAACAGTGCGTATGCAGTTCCGGTTCTAGTTTTCATTATCGCAAACAAAAAGGGCGGCTCATGAGCCGCCCTTTTTGTTTTGCATTTTTAATTCATTAAAGCGCTGCTGCAAATTTTGCTGCAACTGCGTCCCAGTTAATTACATTATAAAAGGCATTGATGTAATCTGGGCGACGGTTTTGGTAATGCAAATAATACGCATGTTCCCAAACATCGAGTGCTAAAATAGGTGTGCCTGTACAGCCTTCACCCATTAATGGATTGTCTTGATTGGCCGTCGAACAAATTTCGAGTTTGCCATTGCTGACACACAACCACGCCCAGCCCGAACCAAAACGTGTGACGGCCGCTTTTGCAAATTCGTCTTTAAAGTTTTCGTACGAACCAAACGCAGCATCAATAGCCGCACTTAAGTCACCGCTCGGATTTCCGCCACCATTCGGGCCCATAATTTCCCAGAATAAATTGTGATTCCAAAAACCACCTCCGTTATTACGAACCGCCGGCTTGTCTTTGCACACTTTCAAAATTTCTTCGATTGTCATCGCTTCCATTTCGGTACCAGCAATGGCATTGTTGAGGTTGGTAATATACGCTTGATGGTGTTTGCTATGATGGATTTCCATAGTGCGCGCATCAATGTGCGGCTCTAATGCATCATAGGCATAAGGTAATGAAGGAAGTTCAAAAGCCATTTTTTGCTATTTTAGAGTGAATAAATCAGTTTAATAACTACAAAATTACAACAAAATTCAGGACGCATTGTTCTTGAAGTATCTTTGTACCATGAACCCAGAACGCCCGATTTCCGATTGGCTTCCCTTATCTTTAAAAGAAGCAGAAAAAAGAGGCTGGGATGCCTTTGATGTCATTTTAATTTCCGGTGACGCCTATGTAGACCACCCAAGTTTTGGCACGGCTGTCATTGGCCGAATCATAGAAAGTGAAGGTTACCGAATTGGCATCGTTGCTCAACCCAATTGGAAAGACGACTGGCGCGATTTTAAAAAACTGGGCAAGCCCAAGTATTTTTTTGGCGTTACGGCGGGCTGCATGGACTCCATGGTCAATCACTACACCGCCAACAAACGTTTGCGCTCGACAGATGCCTACACGCCAGGTGGCCAAGCAGGTTTTCGTCCCGACTACGCGAGCATTGTATACAGTTCTATTTTAAAAGAATTATATCCGGATGTGCCCGTATTGCTCGGCGGCATCGAGGCATCGTTGCGTCGTGTGACGCACTACGATTACTGGAAAGACCAGCTCATGCCTTCTATTTTGGTCGATTCAAAAGCCGATTTATTGGTTTACGGGATGGGCGAACAACCCCTGCGGACTCTTTTGCGCTTACTCAAGCGCGGCGTGCCATTTGAGCAAGCCAAAACCATCAACCAAGTGGCCTTTCTCCAAAATGCATCGGCCGAACTTCCTAAAAATAAAAACTGGGAAACCGTATCACTTGCAAGCCACGAAGAGTGCCTTTCTGATAAATTAAAGTATGCGGCCAATTTTAAAATTGTCGAGGTCGAATCCAATAAATGGCAAGCCAACCGCATTACACAACAAGTTGGGGCGCAAGTATTGGTCATCAATCCGCCGTTTAAAACCATGACTGAAAAAGAAATGGACCAGTCATTTGAGTTGCCCTACACCCGTTTGCCGCATCCGCGCTACAAAAAACGTGGCGCCATTCCGGCCTACGACATGATCAAATTTTCGGTCAATACACATCGGGGTTGTTTTGGGGGCTGTAGTTTCTGCACCATTTCTGCACATCAAGGAAAGTTCATTGCCTCGCGCTCTGAACAATCAATCTTGAAAGAAGTCGAATTATTGACCGAACACCCTGAATTCAAAGGCTATTTGTCTGACATCGGCGGCCCATCTGCCAATATGTACCGCATGAAAGGAAAAGACGAAGCCATTTGTGCAAAATGCGTGTCGCCAAGTTGCATTCACCCCGTGATTTGCCATAACCTCGATACCGACCATTCGCAAATGACGGCCTTGTACAAAAAAGTTGATGCGCATCCGAAAGTGAAAAAAGCCTTTGTAGGTTCAGGCATTCGCTACGACTTATTGGTCGACGACTTCAACAAAAACAATGAAGACGGCAATCACGATGCGTATATCGAGCAAGTGATAACTCGCCATGTGAGTGGCCGCCTAAAAGTCGCTCCAGAACACACCTCTGACGCAACACTTAAAATCATGCGCAAGCCTTCGTTTAAGTACTTTCATTTATTCAAAGAAAAGTACGAACGCTTATCGGCCAAGCATGGCATGCATCAACAGCTCATTCCTTATTTTATTTCGTCGCATCCCGGCTGTGAAGAAATTGATATGGCCAATTTAGCAGCCGAAACCAAAGACATGGGTTTTCAGCTCGAACAAGTGCAAGATTTTACGCCAACACCCATGACCGTGGCCGAGGTCATTTATTATACGGGCGTACATCCGTATACTTTAAAACCAATCAAAACGGTCAAGACCCAAGAAGAAAAACGCAATCAAAACCGCTATTTCTTTTGGTATAAAAAAGAAAATCGCGACTGGATCCGCCAACGGCTCACCAAGGCCAATCGCCCAGATTTACTCGAAAAACTCATTGAGGTTCCGCAAAAGGATGCGCCTAAATGGTTAAAAGAGCGTCGTTCAAAAAAATAACCCAACGAAGTTGTGTGCATGTGCGTCTTGCCTATATTTGGCAAAAACTTCACACATGAACATTAAATTTTACAAAGCTGCCTTCATTTTACTTGCGGCTTTTCAAACCTACGCCCAAGACAGCACAGTTGTTGAAGAACAAGAAGAAGAATATGTAGAAGAGATTAAAAGCTTCTCTTCTTCTCGCATCATTTGTGGCCATTCGGTCGAAACCATAGGCAAAGGATTTTTCGATTTTCGCATCGAGCACCGGTTTGGCGATATCGCCGGACTAAATGGGGGCGCTCAAAACATGTTTGGTTTTGATAACCTGACTGATATGCGTATTGGTCTTGAATACGGAGTCACGGACAAATTAATGGTTGGTTTCGGACGCGCTAAAGGAACCGGCGCACCTTACCGCTCGTTAGTTGACGGCTTTGTCAAATACAAAGTATTGACCCAAACCAAAGGCGCCTCGCCAATTTCAATGGCTGTAATTGCGGGTTCAAGTTTCACCTACATGAAAGCTTCTGCAGACGAGTCGCAAGTGAGTCACTTTCCACTTGCAAGTCACCGCTTGTCTTATTTTACACAAGTCAATGTGGCGCACCATTTTGGTGATCGCGGTGCCATTGCATTCATGCCAACATGGGTGCATCGCAATTATGTAGCCAACGACGACATGAACGATTTATTTGCGTTAGGCCTTGCAGGACGCATCCGCCTTACGAATCGTTTTGCCATCATCGGCGAATACTATTACTGTTTTAATGGTAGCCAATTCCGTCAAAGTGGGTTCACAAACAGTTCAGGCATTGCCCTAGAGTGGTTTACATTTGGCCACAATTTCACCATTAACATTACCAATTCTGGTGGTATTGGCGAAACACAGTTTATCCCGTACACCCGTCAATCATGGAAAGATGGTCAATTTAGATTTGGCTTTACGGTTGGCAGGAAATTTGTAATTGACTAATTAAATCTCCAAAAAAATAAATTATGAAAAAGAAAGCACTCCTTTTCCTCGGTTCTGGCCTACTTGTTGTGGCCTCCGCCTTTACCTATGTCGTTTATGACCATTACGTTGTTACCGACGATTTTTCGATCGATTTTAAAAGTAAAGACCCATCGGGTTCATTTACAAAAATGGATGGCACCATTGAGTTTGATGAAAAAGACCTCGGCGCTTCTTCCTTTAATTTGAAAATTGACATCAGTTCTATTTCGACCGGAAATGGCATGATGAATAAAAAATCACAAACCGAAGAGTGGTTTAATGCGACGAAGTATCCGTATGCGAAGTTTAAGTCGACTAAAATTGACAAGAAAGATTCCGGATATACCATCACAGGTGATCTTACAATCAAAGGAATCACAAAATTAGTTGCCATTCCTGCTACTTTAACAAAATCAGGATCAAAAATTAGCTTCAAAGGAACATTTAATGTAAACCGCATGGACTTTAAAGTGGGTCACAAAAGTGACCAAGTCCCTGACATCATGAAAGTCAGTTTTAATGTTCCAGCCATAACAAAATAATCCAATGAAGTATTCAATTTTTGGAGGTGTTGCCGTTGTACTAATTAGTACGGTGTTCATGCTTCCTTCTTGCAAAAAAGACAAAGTACCGGTTACTAACCTCCCAAATTGTGTCGACACTGTTTCCTTTAATGCTGATATTTTGCCACTGATGCAAAACAATTGTGTGGGTTGTCATGACGCTGGCAATGCTTCTGCCGGATACGACTTTAGTTCGTACGACATGATTTCTTCAAATGCTTCAGCAGCACTTACTTCTATGCGTGCTTCGGGGAGTTTGTTGATGCCACAAGGTGGTCCGGCGCTTCCTGATTCCGTGATTCAGAAACTAGAATGCTGGATTGCTCAAGGAAAATTACCGAATTAATGCGTCTTTTCGCATTAATAGGTTTGCTACTTAATGGCTTTTTGGGCAGTGCTCAAGAAGCCATTTCGCGTTCAAAAGTAGCAGGTGTTGATTCGATTTACCAATTGGCTATAGAGGCCGGATACCGCGAACAGCATCAAGAAGCCATTTCTTATTTAACGCAAGTCATTGCACTCGATCCCAAAACTCCAGAGGTGTATTTTGACCGTGGCATTCAATATGAATTCTTAGGTATGCAAACAAATGCGATAGCTGATTACACGGCCGCGATCAAACAAAATCGGCACGAGGCAGACGCCTGGTTCTTACGCGGACGCATGTATGTAGAGCTGCATCAATACAAGTTGGCTTTTCACGATTTAAATCGCGCCAATCGGCTAGATCCTGGCAACGCTGATGCCCATTGTTTGTGCGCCGAAGCTGCTCAGCACTTGAACAAAACCCGACAATTCCAACGCAAATCAGCAAAGTGTCGTCTCTAGATTGCTGATTATGTTTTTCAAAAAAAGTTATATATTTGACCATCAAAATTTTACCATGAAACAAACCTTACTCTCTTTAGCCTTGTTTGCGACTTCATTTTTGAACGCACAAACTCAAGGTACGCTCTCCATTACATTTACACAAACTGCACACACCTCTTACACAGGAAATAAAAATGTACTTGCTGTTTGGGTTCAGACCAGTACAGGGACATTTGTAAAAACCCGTGCCCGCAATGCAGGCGGCGGCACTTCTGATCACCTTCCAACTTGGGCGGTAAATTCAGGTGGTTCTGCAAATAATTGCATGTCTGGCATGTGTAACACCGTTGGCGCAACAACTGGCGCAACATTAAGTAGTTTTGCAACACGTACCTATACTTGGGACGGAACGGATGTTAGCGGCAACTTGGTCGCAGACGGTTCGTACAAAATCACTATTGAATCTTGCTGGAATCACGGCACATCTGCAAAAGCAACGCGTTCATTTACGTTTACAAAAGGAGCTACTGCCGATGTTCAAACACCAGCAGCAGATGCAAACTTTACAGGAATCTCGCTTTCTTGGACACCATCAGGTGCCGGTATTGATGAAGTAGCAAGTCCGTTAGAAGTCAGTATTTCTCCAAACCCAAGTACAACTGGTGTGTTCGAAGTGAGTTTTAACCAAGCAACTTCAATTACTGTCATGAATCTTGCGGGTCAAGAGATTTTAAATTTACCAGTAGTCAATGAGCAAAAGAAAAGCATCAATTTAGCGGCAATGCCAAATGGTGTTTACTTCATTTCTGTTACAGATGGTAAATCAACGAAAAAAGAAAAAGTGATTTTGAATCGTTAAGCGAACAATAGCCACTCCTATTTAAAGGCTGCTCTTGGGCAGCCTTTTTTTGTCCCTATTGTTCCGGAGCAATCCAATCGGCAATTTTATCACTGAGGTAGACTTGGTAATTGCCTTGTTCATCACTATAGATGAGGTAAACCTGTATTTCCGGATGTTGCGCTAAAAAGCGCTTGCTTTCATCAAGCCCCATCACAAGGAAGGCTGTCGCGAGTGCATCAGACGAAATACAGGCATCGGTAAAAACAGATGCGCTTAATAAATTGTTACTGGTGGGCTTGCCTGTTTTAGGGTCAATATGATGGACAATCTTTACGCCATTTTCGATACTGAATCTTCGGTAATTTCCGGAAGTCGCAACCGCTTGGTTTTCGAGTTCAAAAATAACCGTCAGCGGATTTTTACTTTGTTTATTTTCAGTGGGTTGTTCGAGCCCAATTCGCCATTTGTTTCCGGCTGCGTCACGGCCATGCGTATACACTTCTCCTCCAATTTCAACAATGAAGTTTTCAATTCCCTTTTTAAGAAGGAATGCCGATAGCACATCAACTGAATATCCTTGAGCAAAGGCATTAAAATCCAGTTGCACACGTGGATCTTTTTTCACAATTTTCCCATCGACAAGCACAATTTTTTCAAATCCGACAAATTGTAAAAGACTATCGAGTTGCTGTTGCTCAAGTTTACTTTTCTTTTCAGGCCCAAAACCCCACGCATTCACGACCGGATAAACAGTAGGATCAAAAGCCCCGTTGCTGAGTTGCCAGATTTCTTTTGCTTTGACAAAGCAATATGTAAAATAAGCATCAAGCTTAACCTTTGGTTCGTTGCGGTTGATTTTCGAAATGATTGAATTCGGATTATAGGTAGACACCGACAGGTCAAAATCAATTAAAAGTTGAATGAGTTGGCGCTCAAGGTTTCGTTCTTTTGGATCAAGGTAAGTGACATGGAATGTAGTGCCTTGGGTTTGACCAGAAACGCTCATGGATTTTTGACCCCACGTGTTGCAGGATAGAATGAGCAGAAGAAAGAAAGGTAAGATTCGGTTCATTAGAGTTTTTTTGCACGTTCACTGTAAAAGCCATTTTCTTCGCTGATGCGTTGTTGCAGTTTTTCGGCCCCAGGATCTTTAAGGGCTTTTAAATTAAGTAGCAAATACCAATTTGCTTCATCAGTAAAGTTTTGAAACCGGTTTGCATTTAACTTGACCAACCGAATTTTACTTTGTTCAAATTGCCCAAGATTATAAAGACTTAGTGCCCCATAAAAAAGTGCATTGGCATCTTCCGGATAATCAGCAAGAATTTCATCATAAGTTAGTAAGGCAAGTTTGTAATCTCCGGCCGCAAAATCTTCCATCGCTTCACTCAAGACATTCATATAACTGAGCTGAAGTTGCTCTTCTGATTCGTTTGGCATGACATTCATGTTGCCCTGATTTTCATCCTGATTGCGCTTCCGGTAATAGCGGTAGTCGATCACTTTTAGCTGCTTAATAAATAATTCGCGTGCGATGAAATGCGCGATGCTTCGTTTCTCATGCGAAATTGTTTCGATGCTATTGACGTGCATGCGGTCCAATTCTTCCGATGCAAAGGGCCTATTTGTGACGGTTTCTGATTGATTGAGCTGGTGTTGGAAATCGGCTGATAATTGCGTTGCCTTTAACGTCTTATGTTTGGCTAATTCCTGAAAATGATCCACATCACTTTTGTGATGGATGCGGATTTTATCGACGGGAGTTGTTTTAGCAGACGCATTTTTCGTTTCGGGATGATTGGGGATGAATAGGTAGCCAATTAGTAACGAACACAGTAACGCGAGCACACTTACGCGCGTCATGTATTGAGAACGCAGCGCTTTCTTTTTAATTCGTTTCAGTGCTTCTGGGTGTTCATGAAACGCAGCGATTGCATCCATCACCATATCGTCATCCTGATATCGTTGTTCAAACGCTTGCTTTTGGGCATGAGTCGAAGACTCGAAATACGCGACTAGTTCTTTAAGCGTTGGTTTCATGGTTGGGGTCTTGTTCGATCAAATTTTTTAGCATTCGCTTTCCATTCTGGATGTAGCTTTTTACTTCTTTAAAACTGAAATTGGTTTCCTTCATGATTTGTTCATAGCTTTTACGCTGTAAGTAAAAAAGTTCGATGCATTGCCGTTGTGCGGGTTTTAGCAAGCGAATACCTTCGAGCATGATGTCAATTTCGATTTCTTGTTGCACCTTATAAGAGAGTTCCTCTTCACTAGTGTCTGAAAGTTGGACCGAATCGATGTGCACTTGGTCTTTTCGTTTGCGTAAACTCATGAGTGCATTATTGCGCGCCATGGTATACAACCACGCTTTTAAATAGGTGACTTCATGTTTTTCCAACTTTTCGCGGAGTTGGGCAAATAAATCGGCATTGAGGTCTTCAGCGATAGCGACATCTTTCACATAGTTCAGGTGCACGCCAAATAAAAGGTGTGCATAGCGTTGATAGATTTCATCGATGCACGCATTCCATCCTTCTTTTAAGAATGCCGCCACAAGTTCTTCATCTGACAACTGCTTTAAATACCTTCTTCGACCGATGATCATATGCTGCAAAGATGCATTAAATCTAGACTTTCCACAAAAATTTAAAAAAATCGAAACCTTTCAATTGCTTGATCGTTAGACTCCTGTCTCTTGACGACACTTTTTTTTTAAAATTTCTTTCAAAAAATTGTTGCGAAACCAAAAAGAGTACATATCTTTGCACCCCGCAATTGAGACAACGGTCTGACACAAGTGGGAAGTTTAAGAATAAAAAGATGAGTAGCTACGGGAGTGGTTACTGATTTCAGAAGAAGTTCTTTGAAGTATTGAGAAATAAGGAAACAGCGTTTTTAGAATTAGAAACAAACATACTCGAGCTCTTAAAATTCGAAGTTATTATACAACGGAGAGTTTGATCCTGGCTCAGGATGAACGCTAGCGGCAGGCCTAACACATGCAGCTGACGACCGGCGCACGGGTGCGTAACGCGTATGCAACCTACCTTATACTGGGGTATAGCCCGGAGAAATTCGGATTAATCCCCCATAGTACTATTTTATCGCATGGTAAGATAGTTAAAGCATTGCGGTATAAGATGGGCATGCGTCCTATTAGCTAGATGGTGAGGTAACGGCTCACCATGGCTACGATAGGTAGGGGGCCTGAGAGGGTGGTCCCCCACACTGGTACTGAGACACGGACCAGACTCCTACGGGAGGCAGCAGTGAGGAATATTGGTCAATGGGCGCAAGCCTGAACCAGCCATGCCGCGTGCAGGAAGAATGCCCTATGGGTTGTAAACTGCTTTTATTTGGGAATAAACCTCTTTACGTGTAGAGAGCTGAAGGTACCAAATGAATAAGCACCGGCTAACTCCGTGCCAGCAGCCGCGGTAATACGGAGGGTGCAAGCGTTATCCGGAATCATTGGGTTTAAAGGGTCCGCAGGCGGATTTATAAGTCAGTGGTGAAATCCTATCGCTTAACGATAGAACTGCCATTGATACTGTAAGTCTTGAATTCGGTCGGAGTGGGCGGAATGTGTAGTGTAGCGGTGAAATGCATAGATATTACACAGAACACCGATAGCGAAGGCAGCTCACTAGGCCTGAATTGACGCTCAGGGACGAAAGCGTGGGGATCAAACAGGATTAGATACCCTGGTAGTCCACGCTGTAAACGATGATTACTCGTTTTCGGCGATATACGGTCGGAGACTAAGCGAAAGTGATAAGTAATCCACCTGGGGAGTACGATCGCAAGGTTGAAACTCAAAGGAATTGACGGGGGCCCGCACAAGCGGTGGAGCATGTGGTTTAATTCGATGATACGCGAGGAACCTTACCAGGGCTTAAATGCAAGTTGAATGATGTGGAAACATGTCAGTCTTCGGACAATTTGCAAGGTGCTGCATGGCTGTCGTCAGCTCGTGCCGTGAGGTGTTGGGTTAAGTCCCGCAACGAGCGCAACCCCCATCTTTAGTTGCTAGCAGGTAATGCTGAGGACTCTAAAGAAACTGCCTACGCAAGTAGTGAGGAAGGCGGGGACGACGTCAAGTCATCACGGCCCTTACGTCCTGGGCCACACACGTGCTACAATGGTTGGTACAGAGGGCAGCTACCGGGTGACCGGATGCGAATCTCTAAAGCCAATCTCAGTTCGGATTGGAGTCTGCAACTCGACTCTATGAAGCTGGAATCGCTAGTAATCGCGCATCAGCCATGGCGCGGTGAATACGTTCCCGGGCCTTGTACACACCGCCCGTCAAACAATGGAAGCTGGGGGTGCCTGAAGTCGGTAACCGCAAGGAGCTGCCTAGGGTAAAACTAGTAACTGGTGTTAAGTCGTAACAAGGTAGCCGTACCGGAAGGTGCGGCTGGAACACCTCCTTTCTAGAGAAAAAACAGAAGGAGAGCCG
>JBDLQL010000044.1:0-10889 GCA_039800565.1 Bacteroidota bacterium
TATTTTTCTGAGAACAAGCAAAACATTGCTATCAAAGACCTACCGAAAAAGCCTATTTATCTGAGTTTCTTTTCGACGAGCGGATCAATTGCTAAAGAAAATGCAAAGCTTGAGCAGGTGCAGTGTTTCAGGCTTTATTTCGAAGACTAGGATAATCTTCTTGCACGCAACGTGCCACAATTTTTGCGCTATTAATAGCCAACGGAATGCCTCCACCCGGATGCACCGTAACGCCGGCAAAATACAAGCCCTTGATTTGTTTTGAGAAGTTAGGGTGTCTGAGAAACGCTGAAAACGCATTATTAGACGCATTGCCATAGATTGAACCCTGTTTACCTGAATAAACCGCCTCGATTTTTCGGGGCTCGTTGCGTTGCTCGACTTCAATCAAGGGTTCAATTTCTTCACCAAGTACCTTGCCGATTTTTGCGAGGACGCGTTTTCTTAACTGCTGAATTTCGGTATCCCAATCTTGCCCTACATTGATTGGCGTGTTGACCATTACAAACCAGTTCTCCTTGCCTTCTGGCGCGTCAGTAGTTTCTACCTTTGAAGAAATATGGATGTAAATGGTAGGATCTGTATAAAGGGTCTTGGTTTCAAAAATGGCCTTGAATTCATCTTGGTAATTGCCGGCAAAAAAAATATTGTGTACACCTAGTTGCGCAAAAGACTTACGAATCCCCCAATAAAACACAACTGCTGAACTCGATTTTTCTTGATTGAGCAAGAATTTTGGAGCCTTCACATTGGGCAACAACTGCTCATAAGTAAAGTGTATGTCCATGTTGGAAACAACCAAGTCAAAATCATAGCTGGCTTTTTCGGTTCGAAGCCCCACCACTTTTTTGTTGGAATGGTTGATCTCGAGAACGCGTTCATTCGTATGAAAAGAAACGCCATGTTGCAATGCGAGCGCATGACAACGTTTGGTAATTTGAACCATTCCGCCAATTGGCATTGCAGGACCCTCGTTGAGTTCGAGCTGCGCAATAATATTGAGCATGGCTGGTGCCAAATAGGGCGAACTGCCATTATATGTTGCCAAACGATCAAAAATCTGAATGGTTTTAGGATTCTTGAAGCTAGACTTGTTTTGCTGGTGCATGGTCTGATGCAAGCCATAGCTAAATAAGCGCGCAAGGGCTTTAATGAGTGGTTTTCTGAAAAGTTGCCCAAAACGGTGCAGCGAAATTTGTATAAATACCGGATAGATCGCGCGGTAATTGGCTTCCATTCTATTTAAAAAATAAAGTGCCTTTTCTTTTGATTCGCCGAGCTCCGAAGCCAATGTTTGAGCAACCGCTTCTTTATGTATCGGTAAAACGACGTGTTGCCCATCTGAATAAAAGTAGCGGCAAGACTCTTGTAATTGATGATACGGAAAGGCTGAACTAGGATCTAAGCCTTTTAAAAGGTCATCCATGAGTGCTGGTTCTGTAAAAACAGATGGGCCCATATCAAAACGATAAGAACCAAGTTGCTGCTCGACGAGTTTACCTCCAATTTGCCCATTGGATTCAAAAACGGTGACCGCTAAACCTAAACGCTTCAGCTCAATGGCGCTGGCTAGTGCACCGATTCCTGATCCTATGATTCCGACTTTCATATATAGAAGACAAAATTCAGCTAAAAAAGTTCGAAAACCCTTGTCTAGACTGAGAATTACCCCGGCTTTATCAACAAAATGGGGTATTTTTCAACATTTTATGCATTTTTTTGACCTGAAGTCCTTACTCGCATTGATATTCAGATATATTTGTTTCGATAATTAATTACTAACTAATTAAAACCAAGTTATTATGAACAAGGCTGAATTAATTGATGCAATGGCTGCATCTGCAGGATTGTCTAAAGCTGATGCAAAACGTGCATTGGATGGATTTGTTAGCGCGACTACAGACGCGTTGAAAAAAGGTGACCGTATCTCTTTGGTAGGTTTCGGTTCTTTTGACATTTCTAAAAGAAACGCACGTAACGGACGTAACCCTAAAACAGGTGCAGTGATCAAAATTGCTGCTAAAAACACTGTTCGTTTCAAAGCTGGTGCTGATCTTTCTGGCAGCGTAAACTAATACTTCGTATTACAGCATAAAAAAGGCCGTCCGCAAGGATGGCCTTTTTTTTTGGAAAAACTTTTTTAGGTTGCTGATTGCTTCGGAATGATTTTCCAGAAAAGTGCAGGAAAAAAGCGCTTCAAGTATACCGCAACAAGTTCTTTTCTTCCGACTAAAATTTCACGTTTCTGCTGTGCAATTCCCTTCAATAATACATGTACGCAGTCCGCGACTGGCATCCCGCCTGCTTGGTTTTGATCCATACTGGCATGCGCTGCTCCGTCGGCCGTTAAGGCACTTTTTGAAATCGGAGTGTTGATTTTGCCAGGAAAACCAATACTAACACTGATTCCGTTGGCGGCTTCTTCCATGGCCAAACTTTCGTAATAACCAACTAATGCCGATTTAGAAGCACTATAGGCCGAGCGTAAATGAAAGCCAAATTTACCTGCCAAGCTACTTTGAATAAAGAGTTGACCGGATTGTTGTTTTCTAAAAACCGGTAACACGGCTTTAGCTAAAGCGATGTTTCCAAAGAAATTTACTTCCATGAGGGTCCGGTTGACTTCCATACTGGTTTCAAATGCAGAGGCTCGTTGTGAAATCCCGCCATTGTTGAGTAACAAATCAATGCGGCCAAATTTGGACAGAATGGTTTGAACCAAGCCTTCAGGATCCTGTAAATTGGCTAAATCAAGGGCTAACACCAAATGCTCATCAGGGTGTTGTAGCGTTTGCTGGATGGCTACTAACTTACTAACATCGCGCGAAGACAGCACAAGTAAGGCTCCGGAGGCCGCTAATTGGCGAGCCATTTCTTCGCCAATACCGGAAGAAGCTCCGGTAATCCAGACGACTTTTTGCTGGTAATATCCATTGAAACTCATAAATCAAAGATACCATAAAGCACCCGGATAAAGTCGCTTTTATGTACTTTTGAAAAAAAAGCAATGGAAACACAGTTCATCAATGATCAATTTTCTGAAGCCGCACAAGTACTTTCTGCGTTTCAGAGCCCCGAAAACATGGCTAAAATTGCACAAGCCATTGAAATCATGAGTACTGCGTTAACAAACGGCGGCAAAATCATGAGTTGTGGCAACGGCGGTTCAATGTGCGATGCCATGCACTTTGCCGAAGAATTAAGTGGGCGTTTTCGCAACAACCGACCCGCTTTGGCTGCGCTTTCCATTTCGGACCCTTCGCATCTGTCTTGTGTTTCCAACGATTACGGCTATGAATATGTATTTAGTCGCTACGTAGAAGGTTTGGGGCAATCCAATGATGTGCTGCTTGGCATTTCGACTTCAGGGAATTCAAAAAATGTGATGCTTGCTGTAGAAGCGGCCAAGGCAAAAGGCATCAAAACAATTGTATTGACAGGAAAAGATGGCGGTGCACTTGCGCAACTTGCCGATCTGGAAATTAGGGCCCCGCACAGCACCTATGCTGATCGCGCCCAAGAAATTCATATAAAAGTCATTCATTGCCTCATTCTCGGCATCGAAAAAAGCCTCGGTTTACATTAGGCATTTAACGCATTGAGCTTCGAGTTTCTACGACTATAGGCAAAGTAGATCACCAAACCAATGAGCAACCAAATGCCGAAGTAAATCCAATTTTGGAGCGGAATTTCACTCATCATATACAAGCAAGAAAGCAGACCTAAAGAAGGAATTAATGATAATTTTTTCGGAATACTAATGATGGTTAGAAAAATAGCAAATACCCAAAAGATGAGCGACGGAATTTTAGCACCGAAATCAGCGATACTTTTGAAATTCAGAAAATTATAAATCAGATTAGAAAAATAATGATCTGAAGCAAGTACTGGGGTGGCATCTAAAATGGCATAGACCAACACGCCAATGAAAACTGTTGGCAACACATAGGCTGCATTCACATATGGTGTTTTGAAGGAACCGCGCGGAATGTTGGGTTTGTTTTGCAAGACCAACACGCCTCCACACACCAACACAAAAGCAAATAAAGTTCCGATTGAACACAAATCGGTCACCATGGTCAGGTTCATAAAAAGTGCCGGAATGGCCACCACAAAACCCACCACAATCGTTGCAAATGAAGGCGTTTTGAATTTCGGATGAATGTTCGAAAAACGCTTCGGCAACAAGCCATCACGACTCATGCTCAGCCAAATTCGGGGCTGTCCCATCTGAAAAACCAATAATACAGAAGCCATCGCAACCACTGCCGACATCGAAATGATAAACGTCATTTTAGGCTGATTGATTTGCTTAAATACAAATGCCAAGGGTTCACCCACTGCTAATTGGTGGTAAGGCACAATACCCGTCAAGACCAACGCAATGATGATGTAAAGAATGGTGCAAATAATAATAGCCCACATCATGCCGCGCGGCAAATCGCGTTGTGGATTTTCACATTCTTCGGCGGTTGTCGAAATCGCATCAAAACCAATATAGGCGAAAAAGACAGCCGAAACACCTTTTAACACCCCACTCATGCCATTGGGCGCGAATGGCGACCAATTGTTCATATCGATATAAAATACGCCAACAGCAATCACTAATAAGATGACAGCCAATTTGATGACTACCATTGCATTTGAGGCATTGCGACTTTCTTTGATTCCTCGATAAACCAACCAAGTAATTAGTACTATGATAAAAAGAGCCGGCATATCGAGTACTAAATGAAAAGAGCCAATACGTGGCGCATCGATCCAAGCGTGGTACGAATTCAAAAGGGAAGGGTCAAGATCTGCCAAGACAGCTCCTTTTTCATTTAAAAAGTGAAGGGCTTCGTGGTAGCCATTCGAGGCGCTTAGGTAGTCCATTTGCATCCAGAGTGGAATGTGAATGCCGTTTATGTTAAGTGCTTCAATATGAATTTGTTCGAGCATCGTAGTTAAATAATCACTCCAAGATATTGCTACAGTGATATTTCCGATTGCGTACTCCATAATTAGCGCCCAACCAATGATCCAGGCCACCAACTCACCAAATGCGACATACGAATACGTGTAGGCCGAACCCGCTACAGGTACCATTGACGCAAACTCGGCATATGCAAAGGCAGCAAATCCACTGGCAAGCGCCGTAAATAAAAACAAAAAGATAACCGCAGGCCCACCCTGCGCACTCGCCTCGCCAATCGTCGAGAAAATCACAGCACCGATAATTGCAGCTATCCCGAAGGCCACTAAATCACGCACCTTGAGGTGTTTTCCAAGCTGGTGCGCATCGGAGTTAGGGTCATTGGACTGCGCCTGCTCAAGGATGGATTGAATGGTTTTCTTGCGAAACAAGGATTGTAAAGACATCGAACGAATTTTAAAGCATTAAAAGTAAAGAAATTTTACTTTTGCGTATGGAAAAATTCATCGACATCAAAGGCGCACGTGTTCACAACCTCAAGTCAATTGATGTCCAGATTCCGCATGGCGAATTAACGGTCATTACTGGATTATCTGGCTCTGGCAAATCCAGCTTGGCCTTCGATACTATTTTTGCTGAAGGGCAACGTCGTTTTATCGAAAGTATGTCTGCATATGCGCGGCAATTTTTAGGCAAACTCGACAAACCTGAAGTCGACCACATCAAAGGCATCGCACCTTCAATTGCGATTCAGCAAAAGGTGATTAGCAGCAACCCACGCTCTACGATTGGCACCACCACCGAAATTTACGATTACCTGAAACTTTTTTATGCCCGAGTGGGTCGTACCTATTCGCCGATTTCAGGGAACGAAGTCAAAAAACACCACGTCAAAGACGTCATTAACTACCTTGAATCGAACTGGGTCAATGAGGCCATTGCCTTGTTAAGTCCCTTGAACATTGCGCAGACTGATCTCTCAAATGATAAACTGCAATCATTTTATAAACAAGGTTTTACTAGAATTTACTTCAATAATCAATTTCATTTAATTGACGAATTGCAAACACTCCCAACTAAAGCTGATGAAGTTTATTTAGTGATTGATCGCCTTACAAACGACCTTCGTACCGACGAACAGCGCGGACGTCTTTCAGACTCACTCAGCCTCGCCTTTGCAGAAGGCAATGGTGAATGCGCCATTCTTCATGCAAAATCATCTGTAATTCAGCAGTTTAGTTCCAGATTTGAATTAGATGGAATGGCTTTTCAAGAACCAAACGTTCATTTTTTCGCATTTAACAATCCATTTGGCGCCTGCAAAAGCTGCGAAGGCTACGGCATGGTACTTGGCATCGACGAAGAGCTGGTTTTTCCAAACCGCAAATTGAGCGTGTTCGAAGGCGCTATCGCTCCATGGAAAGGTGAAACCATGCGTGAATACCTACAACCCTTGATCTTGCATTCCAAGAAATTTGATTTTCCAATTCACCGCCCTATTCAAGAATTGAGCCCTGAACATTATCAACTATTGTGGGATGGCAATACTTATTTTGAAGGTTTAACTAAATTCTTTAAATTCATTGAAAGTCAGACTTATAAGATTCAATATAGAGTCATGCTTTCGCGCTACAGAGGCAAAACAAGTTGCCCAGAATGCAAAGGTACACGCCTGCGCGGCGACGCCGGATACGTGAAAATCGCAGGTAAAAGCTTGCAAGATTTGGTGTTACTACCACTCGATGAAGCTGCCTTGTTTTTCAACGAACTCCAACTCAACGACTACGAACGCACCGTTAGCAAACATATATTACCAGAAATCAAGTCTCGAATTGGTTTTTTACAAGAGGTTGGGCTCGGCTACCTCACGTTAAACCGCGCCGCAAATAGCCTTTCAGGCGGCGAATCGCAACGCATTCATTTAGCAAGTTCGCTCGGAAGCAGCCTGGTCGGTTCTATCTACATCCTTGACGAACCCTCTATCGGACTGCATCCAAAAGACACTCACCGCCTGATCAATGTACTCAAAAGCCTGC
Organism: Bacteroidota bacterium; assembly: GCA_039800565.1. GTDB lineage: Bacteria > Bacteroidota > Bacteroidia > Flavobacteriales_D > Crocinitomicaceae > UBA952. The sequence goes on from JBDLQL010000044.1 coordinate 6,952, forward strand.
GCGATGTTGGCAATACAGTAATTGTTGTTGAACACGAAGAAGAAGTCATGAAAGCAGCCGATTACCTGCTCGATATTGGCCCGAAAGCCGGCTACCTCGGTGGCGAAGTCGCATTTCAAGGTACATTTGACCAATTACTCAAAAAAGGAACAAGCCTAAGTGCCGACTACCTTAGCGGCAAACGCCAAATTGAAGTGCCAAAGAAACGCCGATCAAGTACCGATCGTATTGTCATTCATGGTGCCCGTCAACACAACCTCAAGAACCTTGAAATCGCCTTTCCACTCCATCAATTGGTCTGCATTACTGGCGTTTCGGGTTCCGGAAAATCAACCCTCGTTAAGCGCATCCTTTATCCGGCCTTACGCAAAGAACTCGGGCTTAGCAGTGAGCTCATCGGTAAATTTGACGGCATCAGTGGCGACCTCAAGCGCATCCAACAAGTTGAATTGATTGATCAAAACCCGATTGGCAAGTCTTCGCGGAGCAATCCGATTACGTATGTAAAAGCCTTTGATGACATCCGCGAACTGTACGCCAAGCAGCAGCTTGCCAAAATGCGTGGCTACAAACCCGGTTTCTTTTCGTTCAATGTCGACGGCGGGCGTTGTGAGATGTGCGAAGGCGAAGGTCAGATTGCGGTCTCGATGCAGTTCATGGCCGATGTTTCCTTAACCTGCTCGACTTGCAATGGCACGCGTTACAAGTCTGAAACACTTGAAATCATTCACCGCGGCAAAAACATCCATGAACTCCTTGAACTAACACTCGACGAGGCCCTCGACTTTTTTAAGGAGGGCACAGATAAACTTGAACTCAAAATTGTCGAGAAAATGCAACCCCTTATTGATGTTGGCTTGGGCTATTTAAAAGTCGGGCAATCGTCAAGCACCCTTTCAGGAGGCGAAGCCCAACGTATCAAGCTGGCTTCTTTTTTAAGCAAAGGACAGAGCAAACAATCCACGCTATTTATTTTTGACGAACCGACAACCGGCCTGCATTTTTACGACATCGAAAAACTCCTCATTGCCTTTTATGCGTTGTTAGACCGAGGGCATTCGATTCTTGTCATTGAGCACAATATGGAAGTAATTAAATGTGCCGACCACATTATTGATATTGGACCGAGTGGCGGCGAGCAAGGCGGCTATATTTTGTTTGAAGGCAAACCAGAAGCATTTATAGAACACGGCGAAAATTCAACCGCACAATTTCTGCGTGAAAAATTGACCAAAACCTGTGCATTTTGATGTTGATAACTCAACAAACAGAGACCTCTCAATCCGTCAGATTCCTTTAACTTTGCATTAAAATTAAGTTCATGGCAGATATATTCGAAAAAATCAAAGCAAACCGAGGTCCTATCGGAATGCACGCGAAAGAATCACACGGGTATTTTACCTTTCCTAAGTTAGAAGGTGACATCGGCCCACATATGCTATTCAGAGGCAAAGAACGCTTAAACTGGTCTCTCAATAATTATTTAGGCTTAGCAAACCACCCAGAAGTCCGCAAGGCAGACGCCGATGCTGCTGCTGCATTTGGCTTGGGTGCACCAATGGGTGCCCGCATGATGTCTGGTAACTCGAATTACCACGAACAACTCGAAAACGAACTTTCTGCATTTGTCGGAAAAGAAGATACGATTTTAGCCAACTTTGGCTACCAAGCGGTGGTTTCAGCCATCGATTGCTTGGTCGATCGCCACGACGTCATCGTATACGATGCTGAGTCACACGCGTGTATCCTTGATGGCGTACGTTTGCACATGGGCAAACGCTACGTATTTAAACACAACGACATTGAAGATTGTGAAAAACAATTGCAACGTGCCACAAAACTTGCCGAAGAAACAGGTGGTGCCATTTTGGTCATTACTGAAGGTGTATTTGGAATGCGCGGTGACCAAGGGAAACTGAAAGAAATTGTTGACTTAAAGAAAACATACAATTTCCGCTTGTTTGTCGATGACGCACACGGTATCGGAACACTTGGTGCAACTGGTGCCGGTACAGGTGAAGAGCAAGGCTGTCAAGACGGCATCGATATTTACTTCGGTACCTTTGCCAAGTCTTTTGCACTCATTGGAGGTTTCATTTCTTCAGACGAACAAGTTGTCGAGTTTTTACGCTACAACATGCGTTCACAAATTTTTGCGAAAGCGATGCCAATGCCATTAGTTATTGGCTTGTTAAAGCGCTTAGAACTCATGCGCAAGCATCCTGAATTCAAAGACAAGCTTTGGGAAAATACAAACGCTTTACAAAATGGATTAAAAGCTGCTGGTTTCGAAATCGGCCCAACCAACACTTGTGTTACACCAGTGTACCTCAGTGGCTCTATTCCTGAAGCGACCAACCTCATCGTTGATTTGCGTGAAAATTACAATATCTTCTGCTCAATGGTGGTTTACCCTGTTGTACCGAAAGGAATGATTATTTTGCGCCTGATCCCGACGGCATCTCATAGCCTTGAAGACGTGAAATACACCATCGAATCGTTCTCTAAAATTGTTGGCAAATTAAAAGCCGGCGAATACATGTCTGATAAAATTGCAGCTGTTTAATTCGCTTCAAACTAACAAAAAAATCCGGATCAATTGACCCGGATTTTTTTTGCGATTAACTTTTCAATGGCTTTAAAATACTTGAGGTCATCGGGCTCGCTAAAAATGATCGAGCGCCCTTCACGACCTGCCCTACCCGTTCGGCCAATACGGTGTACATAGGTTTCAGAGACAGTCGGTACGTCGGTATTGACGACCAAGTCGAGCCCAGAAATATCAATTCCGCGGGCGGCAATATCTGTAGCCACAAGAATGCGGATTTTCCCTTCTTTAAAATGACTGAGCGCCATCTGACGCGCATTCTGAGATTTATTGCCATGAATGGCCATGGCCTGTAATTTGTTTTTTGCTAAAATACGCACCAATTTATCGGCACCATGTTTGGTCCGCGAAAACACGAGTACACTTTCGGCATCATCTTCATGCAAGAGCTGTACCAAGCGTGCTTCTTTTTCTTTGCGGTCTTGCACAAATATGACCGATTGATCAATGCGCTCGGCGGTAGAAGAAACTGGCGTCACGGTGACTTCAACAGCTTGTTGCAACAGACTGTCTGCCAATGACTTCACTTCAGGAGGCATGGTTGCCGAAAACAAAAGCGTTTGTCGTTTTTTAGGCAATAACTTGACAATGCGTTTGACATCATGGATGAAACCCATATCAAGCATACGGTCTGCTTCGTCGAGCACAAAAATAGAGAGCTCATTCAATTTGACAAAACCTTGCTGTTGCAAATCGAGCAATCGACCAGGCGTGGCAATTAAAATTGATGGGTGTTGCTTTAAGGTTTGAATTTGCGCATGAGGTTTGACACCACCAAAAATAACCATCGATCGCAAGCCCGAACCTTTTCCGTAAGCTTTGAAATTATCGGCAATCTGAATCGCTAATTCACGCGTAGGTGTGACAATCAGTACCTGAATGCCTTTCGGACGCGGTTCTTGACGCGAAAGCAATTCTAAAATAGGAATGGCAAAAGCAGCCGTTTTTCCTGTTCCGGTCTGAGCCAAACCAATGAGGTCACGCTGCTCTAAAATAGGTGGGATTGCTTGTTCTTGAATAGGAGTCGCATTTGTATAGCCTTTTTCAGCGATGGCTTGTAGGAGCTGTTGCCCCAAGGGTAGATCTTTAAATAACATTGACGCAAAGGTACGGATAATATCGGGAGCAACATTTGCTCCATTAAGCGAGCAATTCTCGCATCCGTTTTAAGCGAGCCTCATCAACCTTCAAAATGGTTTCTGAAAAAGCAGAATCTTCATCGAGCAGTACTTTTTGAGTCGCTGAAAAGTGGATCGCTGACAGCGCTTCTAACTTGGCTAATTTCTGAATATTACCGGCATTCACACCCCCACCAGCCATGATTTCGATG
>JBDLQL010000045.1:0-10555 GCA_039800565.1 Bacteroidota bacterium
TGGCACTATAAAAATGTGTACGTTTTTGGATTTCCGGGTAGTGTTGTGGAGGATTACCTTTCGCTAACGGCTAGTGGCGACACCACCATTGATGGGCATTTGTGCACGAAATTACAGCTCAACCAGACTCCGGGTTGTTTAGATAACCAGGCTGTGAAATTCACCTATTATTCGAACGATACGGTTTATTTTTACGACCAAGTATTAAACACCTACCAAACGCTTTACAATTTCAGCGCAGCGGTTAACGACTCCTGGGATATCCGAGTTCCGGATAATTTTGGTGAAGACACCATTTCAGTACGCATCGATTCGGTAGATATTGTTAACATTAATGGAATCGATTTAAAAAGACAATTCGTGACCTACAGCACTCATTTCACTGACATTCAGGATTTTGATTACCAGTCAGTTGTCATTGAAAGAATTGGTGATTTGCATTATTTATTCAATCTCAACCCTGAATGGAGTTACACTTGCGATGCCAGCTTTATTGCAGGTTTAAGATGTTTTGAAGATGCCAACACCTCCCAATTTTCTACCGGAATTTCGCCAAGTTGTACGCATATCGCTTTTGCTGGCACCAACGAATTGGCAACTCCTCAATTGACTATATTTCCGAATCCGAGTTCAGACTATCTTGAAATCAGCAATCCGGAAAAAAGCGTTTTTACCTACCAGCTTTTTAACCTTTCTGGTCAATTGATTCAGCAAGGAAGCACCACCGACACCATCGATTTAACAGCTGTTAAAACCGGCTTTTATACAATTTCGTTAACAGCCGGCGCTTCTACTTTTGTCGAAAAAATCCAAGTCTTGAAGGATTAATTCCTCTCTTCTTTAAGCCACCACTCTACAAATTCGTTCATGGCTTGTTCGGTGCTTACTTCTGGGATGAAACCTAGTTTTTCTTTTGCGTGACGAATATCGAGGGTGTACGATTTGCTCAAAACCCCGACTGCATAGGTTGTTAAGGCGGGTTCGTTTTGTTGAAAAAAGCGGGCTTTCCATTCTAACAATTGGGCAAAGCGAAAGGCAAGCCAAAAGGGTATTTTTTGCGTGGGGGCTTTTCGACCAAGTTGCACCAAGATGCTTGAAATGGCTTCCCACAGATTGACTTCTTCACCATTCGAAATGTGGTAGATTTCGTTGGCCTGTTCGGGCTTGGCAAGCAAGCTCAATTCAATCGCTTGTGCGACGTTTTGAACCGAGCTAAAATCGACAACATTGCGGCCTTTACCTATGATTTTTAATTTGCCTTCGTCGTAGGCCCGGATCAGACGCGGCATAATGACGCTATCGCCAACACCAATAATGGCGCGTGGCCTTACAATGACATACGATAAACCACTTTGTTGGAGCCGCAATTCGGCTTCGCGCTTGGTTTTTGCATAGGCATTAATCAAGGGCTCTGGCAAGGGATCTGTTTCGCTGACATTTAATTTGTCGCTAAAGTCAAAATACATGGCTGGTGAAGAAACAAACACAAAACGCTCGATGCCCTCGCGCTTTGATGCGTCTATCAAGAGTTGTGTCGCCTGTACATTTGCTTTTTCAAAGTCTGCGTATGCTCCCCAAACCGATGACAACGCAGCTGCATGCACCACATGTGTAGCTCCCTGGAGCAATGCTTCAACGACAGTGTTTGTGGTGAGGTCACCGATAATGTAGTGCACGCGAGGGTCTTTCACTTGCTGTTCGGGGCGAAAATTGCGACCCGAAGCCCGGATGGCAGAAATGGCCGGGTTCTTTAATAAACGCAGCAGTGTTTGATGCCCAAGAAAGCCACTGGCGCCAGTTAGTGCGACGATCATAACAACTTATTTATAAACGTTAATTTACGGATTCTATCCGAATGCGGAGTTGAAGTTCGATCATACCCGCCTGATCGGCTTTGTAATTGGTGTGCCAATAATTATTGAACACATAGAGATAGAGCGGACTGAGGCTTTGGTTTTCGCGAGACCAGACTTTGGCGCCACGTTGTTGTTGCTCGTTGATTGGCGCGCCAAGTTCAATGAGGTTGCAATCGGGTGTGAAGATCGTTATCTTGAATCTTTTGTCTTCGAGAATCAGGTGGTCTGAAACACAAATGAATTCTTTGTTGGAACCAGCTAGTTGGTCTGCAGGGTAATGGAGCATCGTTTTTTCGCCGTAACTCAAGGAAGGATGATCGAGTTGAAATGGCAAGCAAATATGGAGGGCTTCTTTGTCTCGGATGGCTTTTTTGTCGATCTGAAACCTCAAAATAAATTCATTTGGATGGGCTGTAGGCTGAAATTGAAGGGTGATCTTCAAATTCGGATGAACAATGGTTTGGGTGGCTTTTTTAAGCTCATTTTGCATCGGCAATAACACTTCGTTGACCTGAGGAGAAATACCCAAACTATAAATACATGCACCGAGCCCTGGTGTGTCTTGCTGGAGCAATTCAATTCCATCCCATTTGAGTGATCTGATTCCCGAATAGGTATCATCCCAACGAATACTAAAAAAACTTACAACGAAATTAGTGCATGTTCCTGTGTCTTGGGCTTGATTTATGATGCGCGAAAATTGCACTTGTGCAGAATCCAGAAACGATTTTTTAATCTGCCATTGCTGGGTTGTAAAGGCAATGTCGGGGGCCGAAATGCTGCACCACGAACCCCAAGTGTGTTCGTGAAACAAGACTAAGTTTCTGTGAATGAGATCGAGTTGATCTTGAAGTTGTATTTTTTGATTTTCTGTTAATCGCGCTTCGAATTCGATAACGTTTTGCACCAAACGGCGCGCTTGAATTTCTTCGCGCGCCGTCGAATAGGCACCATCTTCCCAATAGGGGCTAATTTCGCCCGTTCGCTGAGGCAATTGCTGCCCATAACGCTGTTCGAAGCGCTGAAACAAGGTATCGAGGTTAGAAATTTCGAGACGTGGCCAACTATAAAGTGCATTCCAGTGCGCCACAAACGCACACAAATTGGTATCGACGGGGCCGTTATCGGCGTGTTTGGTATAGCGCAATTGCACCCATTCGTATGGATACTTATTGGCGCTTAGTTGCGAAACATAAGCCGATATACGTTCTTCAAAAACTGCTTGTTGCTGCCCTTCAGCAATATTATGAAAATAGGAATAGCCTTTTGCGGCGGTCCAAACCAACACGCGTTTACTGCTGTCAGTGAGTGGATGCCAATAAAAAGGTTGATCGCCACATTCGCGAATAACACCCCCAACCCGATCGCCATGATCGGGTAAATTTTCAACGTAATTTGGCCCTAACGACAAATACGGAATCTGTTGTTGTGCATAGCCATTAAGCGCTTCATAAGCCTGGCCCGGGATGTCGGTCACCATGGCATTTGTCAACTGAAATCCGTACTTTTTTTCTAACAAATGTGCATACGCACACAACCATTGAATTTCTTCAGCCTGCATTAATCCGGTTAGGCAATTGGCGTAATTGACTGAAAGCACCATTTTTCCTGACCGGACAGCCGATACAAAGGCTTTTTCTTCAGCTGGGCTCGCATCACTTAAGAAATTTTCGACCGCCCATAACGACTCGACATGCCATACTGCTTTTTGCCCAGTTGCCTCTGTGCTTGCTATCCAGCGCAAGGCACTCCGGATATTGGTGCATTGAATGCGAGCCACCTCAGTTTGCAGATGCGAATACCCGATGTCGTTGTGTGAATGGTGAATGATACAAAATGTAAATGGCTTGAGTTCTTGGACTTGCACACGTTGGACTGTTTCAGAATGCGGCATGTTACCGCTTGTTTTTATTACAATGTCATCGGTGCCCACAAAATCAGCAGGGTAAACTGCAAAACTTTGCTGAAAATAACCGGGCTTTACAGCCAATTTTTGTTGGATAAACACAGATCGTATTAGCAGGCTATCGACGCCATCGGGAATGAATGCTTTAACAGATAAGGGCCTTTTTTGACTGGCACGATACACTAAATTTTCGGCCTGAACTTGCGACTCAAAATGTGGTTTGAACTGAAAAACCATGAGCCAATCCCGACTTTGCGCATCGCGTCCTTGAATCTGAAAATGAGAATCGTTGCTGTGGGTTCGGGGCATGACCACTTCGAGGTATCCGAATACATCGTTATTGACATCTTTTTCGAGCAAGGTAAACTGGTAATAAGCCTTCGGTGAAAACGCAGAAGTAAAGTGAAGGCTTGAATCGCTTGTCCATTTCTTTTTGGTTTTAAAGGTGAACAGGATCGAATCGTTCAGCGAAACATCAAATAACCGATCGCCTCCGCTGGTGCCATTCGAAAAGCCAACAAGAAACTTGTAATGCACCAATTCTGAATTTTCGGCGCCATTTTGAGCGGCAAACACAATTGGCGAATGGCCGTTGCATCGGGTCAGTAAAGCCTGATTGGCAAATTCATGAAAGGGAGAAAAATACGTGATGTTTTCGCCACTAATTTTTGAATCAAAATAGGAAACCTGTTGTGCGTAAGTAAGTGGCAATCCGACACACAAAATCAGAAAGATTCTTAATTTCTTCATGCATCTAAGGTAGTAAATTCTACTTTTGTAGTCTAAGCACTTCTTATGCGCTATAATTTATCAGAAATCAACGATTTAATCCGTTCACGCAGAACCATTTATCCGGAACAATTTTCGGATCGGAAGGTCCATAAAGAACAACTCGAGTTGTTACTCACCAACGCTCAATGGGCACCAACACACGGCAATACGCAGCCGTGGCGTTTTCATGTCTTCCACGAAGAAGGCCGTCAGAAACTGAGTACTTTTCTCGGCGAAACCTACCTTCAACTGACCCCTACAGAACAGCAAGACACAGCCAAACTCGCTAAAATGTTGCGCCGTCCCCTACTCGCCTCTGCAATTGTTGCCGTGAGTATGAAGCGCCAAGAAAGCGAGAAAATACCCGAAATTGAAGAGATTGAAGCGGTTGCGTGTGCCATCCAAAACTTACATCTTAGCTGCACTGCCTATGGTTTAGGCGGTTTCTGGGCGACTCCAAAATTAATCTACAGCGCCGAAATGAATGCATTTTTAGGGCTCGAATCCAACGATAAATGCCTCGGTTTGTTCTACATCGGTTATCCGGCCATCGATTGGCCAAACGAGCAACACCGTCGCCCACTCGAGTACAATTGTACCTGGATCAACGAATAAGCACCCACTTTTAAACTTTGGCCCGTTCCTATGCGCATGCGATTGATACTTTTACTTTTCGGATTTGTTGCCATTCAAGCACAGGCACAAGCGCTCAATGCACTCGGGCAATACAATTTCTTTGGGTTTCAGCTGCGGGCCATTGCCCCAATGAGCCAAATGCAATCAGGCACCCAGCAATTTAGCGACAGCATTTTAACAAGCACCATTCGTCCGGCAAGTGGTTATATTTTTGGCGCAACAGTGCGTTATGGCCTCACCAATTTAATTGCATTAGAAACGGGCTTGCATTATTCTCAACGGTATTTTCAACTACATACCACCCGCACCGACATAGATTTATCCGTCGATCAGAGCCTGCGCTTTGTACAATTCGAAATCCCAATTCAAGCCCTCATCTACATTCAGTTGAACAAAAAACTGTATGCAAATGCAGCGCTTGGAACCAATTTATTATACAAACCATCGAGCGTCGCTGTCTATAGTAATCCTTCCGATAAGCACGAGTTTCGACAGATTGGTCTTGTCGATATCAATGAAAAGTTGGCCTTTGACCTCATGGCTAGTGAGGGCTTTGAATGGCGTGACAAAAAACAAGGGATTTTTTATTTAGGCGCGAGCGCTAATGTCAATTTGCAACCGGCATTTATTTACATGTCAAAATACCAATATGTCAATTTTAAGCAACTTGCAGCCGGAGAAGTCAATGCTTCTCATTTTTCAATTGACTTCAAGTACTTTATTCCATATGTACGTTCCGGGAATTTAATCTACGACAAAGGACCTATCGAATAGCGCGTAGCGCCAACCAATGTCCTGCAATGGCCATTGGAATATAAGCCAGTATCAAATCAAGTAAAGTAAACCAGAGCGGAGACGGTACCTGAAATACCATAATGAGTCCGCCGGCAAAAAAGGCCAAGCCAATTCCGATAGATACGATAAAAGGGGCCTTTACCTGAACGCGGGTAACGAAATAAGCACCCGCAAACGTACCGAAGGCATGCGCCAAAAATGGAAATAAAAAATGAATGGGTTGCATGAGCGCCATTCCGGCTTTTAACCCTTCAGTTGTTGTGAGGTCTACGCCTTCAGGAGCAGGGACCAACGAAGATCCAAGCATGACCAAAGACATATTGACAAAAGCTCCTAATACAAGCCCTAAAAAAGCGTAACCCATTGATTTCATAACTTGATTTTTATCAAAAATACAATTAATTCTGTGCTTCGTGCCAAACAACTTGGTAGCGCTGCTTGGCTTCTTGGCGCGAACAGGCATTGAAATGCCACCATTCGGATGGCAATTGCCGAAATTGCTGGTCTTGCATGAGTGTGCGTAAGAGCAAGCGATTGGCGTATTGGGCTTGACTAAGCGCACCACTCCTTAAAAAGGAATCTTCTAGAGACGGATACGCGATCAGTCTTGGGTCGTCAAAACCAGCACCCATGTCAAGTTCTTGGTGCTGTTGATTGCAAATAGTTAGGTCAATTGCTGCTCCGAAATTGTGCAAGCTGTAATGTGCTGGATTCGAGACAAACTTGACGCGTCTGGCCACCGGAATGCTATCGAGGGCATCCCACATAAGTTGCTGAACCGAAACCGGACGCAGGGCGTCATAAATTAATAGGTGAAAACCCAGATGCCTTTTATTTAAGGCGTCTTGAACTGCTGAAAGCCGCAGCGCTACGTCTTTTTGCAAATACGCTTTGGTCAAGCTATGGTACAACTTTTTATGCATGAAATTGTCAACGCTGGCGTATTTTAAATCGATCCAAATGGCCGCATTGAGCTGCTGCACATCGACTAATGTGGCTGGAAAAGTGGTGTTTTTAGCCGCCTGTTTTGTCAGCGGTTTTGACGGATGCCTTGTTGGAGCTTGTGGCTTCTTGTTGGAGTACCCACAAGCGCTCAAGAGCAACATTAAGGCAAAAAAACGGAAGCTCATTACGCCAAAATGCGCGCTGTTTCAGCTTCAATTCGGGCGCGAAGACCATCTGAAACAGGGACTAAAGGCAAGCGCATGATTTCGTTAAGGATTCCTCGGGCAGCGAGTGCTACCTTGACCCCACCGGGATTTCCTTCTTCGAAAAACTGTTTGGTAATTTCAAATAAGGCGTAATGCTCGATACGAGCAGTATCGAGGTCACCTTCCATAGAAGCATGAACCATGTTCGAAAAACGTTCGGGAAAGGCATTTGCAGCAACCGAAATAACACCGTCGGCACCAGCTGCTATCAATGGCATCGTGAGGTTGTCGTCGCCGGAAAGCACACCAAAATCGGGGCGGCGCTCACGAATAATTTGCATGATTTGCTCCATGTTTCCTGATGCTTCTTTGACCGCCACAATATTCGGAATTTCAGACAAGGCTAACGTGGTATCTGGAAGCATGTTAGAGCCTGTTCGCCCCGGTACATTGTAAAGAATAATCGGCAAATCGGTAAATGAGGCGACTTGCGTAAAATGCGCTACAATTCCTTTTTGGATGGGTTTATTGTAATAAGGCGAGACCGAAAGAATGCCATTGACACCCTTTGGAACTTGCTTCAGCGTGGCCTCTAGTGCTGCCGTATTGTTGCCGCCGACACCATAAACAACTGGAAGTTTGCCATTATTAACTTCAAGAACGGTGTCAAGAACCAAGCGCTTTTCATCGGCACTTAAGGTGGGCGACTCGCCCGTTGTACCTTGGACGACTAAAAAATCGGTGCCTCCATCGAGTTGGAGTTGTACGAGTTTTTTTAAGGCAGGAATGTCAAGGCTGTAATCGGACTGAAAAGGCGTAACGAGCGCAACTCCAGAACCACTAAACGGATTATTCATAGATGGCAATTTTTTGTAACGTTTGAATGACAAATTCGAGCAAAGCACCTGGTGCTGGATTTTCTGCATTAAATTGGAGGTCAAAATCGGCTTGTTCTTCATTGACAATAATGCGTCGACGAACGGGCGTTTGGGCAACAATCGGGAACGATTTTTGATCGGTTGAACCAAACCAGATCAAGACGTCGTAAGAACGTGCCAATTCGGCTTCGAGTTGAATGTCTTTGAGTTTGCCAAAAAAGGTGAAGTCGTTTGGCGAATTATAGTAAATAAGGAAATGCGGTGGGAGCGTGTTTTTATCAAGCTCTTTCGGGACATTGACGACAATAATAAGGCGTTCGACTTTGCTATTATTAAGCATGCGATCGAGCGAAACACGAAAATCGCGCAGTTGCTCATCAGACTCGTAATTAAAGACGACTAAAAGCGACTTGGTAGCTTCCCATAAATTTCGTTGCATCAGGCGTGTATCAGTTTGATCAGTTCATCTTCACTGAGGAGTTGAACTCCGAGATCAGTGGCTTTTTTAAGTTTGGCTGGCCCCATATTGGCTCCAGCAATGAGGTAATGGGTTTTGGCCGAAACCGATGACCCGACTTTTCCGCCATGCAACTCAATGAGTTCTTTGAGTTCGTCACGAGAAAAAGTTTCGAAGGTACCCGAAACAACAAGTGTTTTCCCTTCTAAGACGGCAGATTGCAAGGCCTTTTGTTCGGAAACAAATTGCAAGCCTGCAGTTTTCAAGCCTTCTATGAGTGCTAAATTAGTCGAATCTTGGAAATAGTAGAGCAGAGATTGAGCGATTTTTTCACCAATTTCTTCGACTTCGAGCAATTCTTCAAGTGTAGCCTTTTGCAAAGCCTCCATGGATCGGAAAGCAGCTGCCAATTTTTTGGCCACCGTTTCACCGACAAAGCGAATGCCGAGTCCAAACAAAACCCGTTCAAAAGGTACCGTTTTAGAGGCGGCAATACTTTGCAAGAGTTTATTGGCCGATTTCTCAGCCATACGATCAAGCAACAAGAGCTGATCAAAGTGCAGACTATAAAAATCTAATGGACTTTTAACCAAGCTATTATCATACATTAATTCAATTGTTTCTTCACCTAGACCGTCAATATTAAGTGCTTTTCGACTGATGAAATGAATCAATTTTCCTTTGACCTGTGGCGGACAAGCCCGCTCATTGGGGCAATAATGTTGCGCCTCACCTTCTTCACGTTGTAACGTTGTTTGACATTCCGGACATTGCCTGATAAAGTCAATACGTTTGGTAGATTGTCGTTTTTGAAGATTCACGCCCACTATTTTAGGGATGATCTCGCCTCCTTTTTCAACTTCTACGGTATCTCGTTGGTGTAAATCCAACTTTTCGATTTGGTCGGCATTGTGCAACGAAGCGCGTTTCACGGTTGTGCCACCAAGTTGTACTGGCTGAAGGTTGGCCACTGGGGTAATGGCCCCGGTTCGGCCCACTTGAAAACTGACACTTTCGAGCAGTGTTTCGACACGCTGCGCTTTAAATTTATAGGCAATGGCCCATCGTGGTGATTTTGCAGTAAAACCTAATTGGCGTTGCTGCTGGTAATCGTTGACTTTAATCACTACCCCATCGATGTCAAACGGCAACTGTGCCCGTTGCAAATCCCAATAATGAATGAAGTCCATAATGCCTTCAATCGAATTGGTTTTGAAAATCATTCGTTCTGCCGAACTCGGAATTTTAAAACCCCATGTAGCAGCTTGCATCACTGATTCGTAATGCCCGGCCGAGGCCTCTGAAAGGCCATACAGTCCATACAAATAACAGTCTAGCCCACGCTTGGCTACTTCTTTTGAATCGAGCAATTTTAAAGTGCCTGAAGCGGTGTTACGGGGATTGGCAAATAAGGCTTCTCCGGCAGCTTCGCGTTCGTGATTGAGCTTTTCGAATTGGGCATGAGGCAAGAAAATTTCGCCCCGAATTTCAAAATCTGAAGGAAATACGCCCTGTAATTGCATCGGGACGGTACGAATGGTTTTAACATTGGTGGTGACTACCTCGCCTTTTTCACCATCGCCACGTGTAAGCGCTTCGACAAATTGACCATTGGTATAGCGCATGCCAATGGCAACGCCGTCGTACTTTAATTCACACACATAGGTAGGCTTGACACCCAGTAATTTTTCGCAGCGCAATTCCCATTCGGCGATTTCTGCTTCTGAATAGGTGTTGGCCAACGAAAGCATCGGAAAACGGTGTGCTTTTGTTTCAAATTTCTTGGTGAGGTCACCACCGACACGTTTGGTGGGGCTTGTTTCACTGACCCATTCTGGATACTGCGCCTCTAACGTTTCTAAAGACTTTAGCAGTTGATCAAATTCGTAATCGGAAATTTGCGGTGCATTTGCGACATAATAGGCATGATTGTGTGCGTGCAATTGGGTTTCTAATGCACGCATTTGCTCTTGTATTTGGTGCGCTTCCATGGTTTAAAGTTAGTGTTTTTGGGCTAGTACCATACGTGGTTTTCCTTGCAAATCACTAAAAATTTGAGGCCCTTTAAACGTCGCATCAAAAAGCGCCGCAACTTGTTCGGCATA
>JBDLQL010000046.1:0-10439 GCA_039800565.1 Bacteroidota bacterium
TCGGCAACGCGCAACACGCCTTTGTCGAGGTCTTCAATGACCGCTTCGATGGCTTGGATGGTGCTAGGTTCAGAAAGGAGGGCGCGATTTTCCCACGCAGCTTCAATTTCTTGTCTCATTGGTAGATGGAATTCGTATTAATAGGATAAAACCGAGGATAAAAAAGACGACAAGCGCCAAAATACTGGTCCGGATATCGAGCAGGCCTTCAATGAGTCCGAAGGTGAGGGTGCCGAGTGCCAAGCCAATTTTTTCGGCTAAGTCGTAAAAACTAAAGTAGGAGGTGAGGTCTTTGGTTTCGGGGAGTAATTTCGAATACGTCGAGCGAGAGAGCGACTGAATGCCACCCATAACGAGCCCAACCCCTGCAGCGGCAATAAAAAACTGCCACGGATGCCACACAAATTTATACACATAAATACAGAGAAAAATCCAAATAAAAATGGAGATGCCAAGGGCTTTGAAGTTTCCGATTTTCTTCGAAATATAAGACATCAGGTAGGCGCCGCCAATGCCAATAAATTGAATGATCAGAATGGAAATAATGAGGTCTTGTTGCTTAATACCAATGACTTCTTTATTTGCAAAAGCAACAGCCATAACCATAATAGTCTGGACCGCCATATTGAACATAAAGTAGGAGCCTAAATAACGCGTCAACACCACATTCTGACGAATTTGTTTCCAGACGTTATAGACTTCTTTGTAGCCTTTACTGATTAGATGTTTGGTATCTGTCTGGTTGGCATTTGTTTTCGGAAGCCTAGAGAAAGAAAAGGTCGCAAAGCTAATCCACCACAAACTGACAAGCGGAAACGCCCATTTGATTGGAATTACTTTTGTAAAAACGGTTAAAATCAAGACAATGATCAGTAATGTAGAGCTGCCTAAGTAGCCCATCGAATAACCCCGAGCCGAGACGCGGTCGTGGTCTGAAGGTTCGGCAATATCGGGAAGGTAGGCATTGTAATACACCAAGCTGGCCCAAAATCCGATTGAGCCAAAAAACAACGGGATAATGCTCCAGTCAATGATGAACGGACTATTTGTTATTGCGCAACGGTCGGCATGAAAGAAATAAAGCAAGCCACTTGAAATGGCGCCTAAATAGCAGAAGAACTGCATGAAAAGTTTGCGTTTGCCGCCGGCATCGGCAATCCCGGAAAGTAATGGAGACATGAGGGCTACCAAAATATAAGAGAGGCAAATCACATAGGCATAGAACTCGGTGTTGTGAAACTCGTGGCCTAAAAAAGACACCGTATCAAAAATGGTTTTGCCGGCTTCATTTTTTACACTTGTTTGGGTCTCGTATAAAATCGGGAAGATCGCCGAGCTAATAATGAGTGGGTAAACCGAATTGGCCCAGTCATAAAAGACCCATCCGGTAATGGTACGCTTGTCGCCTTTTTGTATCATAACTCAAAAATAAGCTTTTTTGTCAACGGGCAATCCGGAGTTTGTATTTTAAGAAGTAAGCCAGCAAGTTGTCTTTCTTGCAATAGAAGACCGTTTACCCGATTTTGTTCGGGGTCAAGAAAGAGGCCTGTAGCTTGGCTGAAATCGGCATCAGTTAAGTTGCTGCGTTCAAAATGAGCGCCCTGAAATTCAGAATTCCCAACCTTCAAACCTTTGGCCTGCACTTCGGTAAAATCGGCTTCCTGAAAAAGGCAATTTTCAAAACGCGAGTGCTGCAAATTGACCTGGTAAAAACTACAATGTGAGGCATTGCAAGCAACAAGGTGAATCGAAAATCCGAGTGGATTCACCTCTTCGAAATGCAGCCCTAGTAATTTGCAATCTTGAAAGTGGCACTGCTGCAATTGGCAATTTTGAAAGCGCGCATTAGACAAATTGCACGCTTCGAAGTGACATTCAATGAAGCGAAAATCGCGAAAGCCAACAGCGCTAAAATCGAGTCCGTTAAACACACAGTTTTCGTAAATCCCTGGGCTTAGTGCTTCGGGGCCTTCAAAGCGTTTGTCGTAGTGTGCTGTCTTCATTCTCGACCTTCAACGTAGGCTTGCAAATACTGAAACGGCGCATTGAGCTCGCCTAATAAGGTTGTTTCGCTTCCACGATCAATAATTGCATCGGGATCAGGTCCGAAAAGAGAAGGAAACACATTTTTAAGTAATTCGTTTCCGAAATCTTCAGAAGCATCTTTCGGAAGTTCGCAAGGCAGGTTGTCTACGGCCATGACAGCAATTGCAGCGGGGTCCTGAAAGTCACATTCGCTTTGTAGTTGCGGATGATAACCATAGATTGCGTTGCCGATTTTACTTGGACGAATGGTACAAGCAACGGGGCCGTCAATATCACACGACACATCGGCCACGACTCGAATCCGATTGTGTGGCGAGGCCAGCATTTCTTTACTCAGAATAATTGGTGATTTGGCATTCCAAAAATGACACGGAATGTACATATCGGCCAATTGACTGTAGGCTTCAAATAAACTTTTATAGCCTTCGGGCTGCGCGTAAAATTGGGCTTTGTCAAAGCTGCCGTCTGTTTGGCGACCAAAGTAATCGTTGGTGTCTAGGTGGGTAAATACCGGCTCATCAAAACGTTCGTTTAAAAACGCTTGTGGGCTCACTTCTTTGATCGGAAGCAAGGCCATGATTTCACGGGCGCCGTGCCCGACACGTCCAAAACCTGTAAGTACAACACGGTAGTTGCTTGGGAGCTCGACTTTTTGAAGTTCGCGTTCGACCTCTTTGCGGTCCGTGCAAGTATGCGCAGGTTTGAGGCTAAAGCGATTGGATTTTAGCCCATAGGTTAAAAAGGCGTTGTAGGCGCCCACAATTCCGGCATAGCGCCCAAAGCCAATAATGCGTTTGTTGGCGGCATCGCGCAACACTTCGTAATCGATGAGACGAATCTTTTGAGCAAGTAACGCTTGCAATAAGCCGCGATTATAAGGCTGTTTTTTGATCGTGTGTGAAAAGAACACAAAGGTTTTGTTGGCAATAAGTTTGTCAATCGGTACTTCTTTCACGCCAAAAATGTAATCGCAATGATCAAGCGTATCAACTAACTCGATGCCGGCATCGGCGTATTCTTGATCAGAAAAAATACGAATCGGGCTGCGTTGTACCGACACTTTTACATGCGGATAAAGCGCTTGCAATTGTTGACATTGCTTGGGGCTGAGAGGCACCCGAAAATCAGGTGGCACCTTTCCTTCTTTGATGATGCCGAGGTGAATGGCTTGCATAAACTTAATGGATGAGGTAGCTATCTATAAATTCTCGGACACAGGCGTCGCCGCCTTTTCGACTTAAAATAATATCGGCAACCGATTTGACAGCTGGTACCGCCGAAGACGGGCAGATCGAAAGGCCAACCGCTTTCATGGCGGGTAAGTCGTTGAGGTCGTCACCAATGATGGCGACTTCCGAAAGGCTAATCTCTAATTCGTCGCACCAAGTTTGAAGAATTTCGAGTTTGGGGCTACGGCCTACATAACAGCGTTCGATGCCAAGTAATTGGGCACGGTCTTGAACCATGTGTTCGGTAAATCCGGAAGAGATGATGCCTAGCTCGACTTGTTTAGTTTTACTGAGTTCAAGGATTGCCAAGCCGTCATGCGTATGATAGCGCTTGAGTTGGTCCCCTTTTTCAGACATGTACATTCCGCCGTCTGTCAGGACGCCATCGACATCTAAAATCAGGAGTTTGAGTGCCGTTAATTTTGGCACCAGTGCTTTCGGGTCAAAGCAGGGCTTAAAAAGCAGGGCTTGTAGATCCAATGCGTATTCTTCACAAACAGCCTCGAGGTCATAGAGCGAAAGTTCGTGGACGTGATCGACGTCGAGGTCAGCTAAAAAATCGTCAAATTCGATGCCGTACTTTTTGCAAAGCCCTTTAAGATTTAATTCAAGTAACATAGTTAAACAATTTGATAACCAACGCTTTGCGCAACTTTTTGAAGGTCAGATTTGAGTTGTTGAAATGCCGGGTAGTCTAGTTGCTGTGAGGCGTCAGACTTCGCGACTTTTGGATTGGGATGCGCTTCGATTAAAAGGCCATCGATGCCCATGGCGACACATGCACGAGCCAATGGATTGACACCGTAGGCATAGCCCATTGCATGGGAAGGGTCGAGTACGATTGGCAAATTGCAATGTTCTTGCAACCAAGCCACGCCGCACAAATCGAGTGTAAAACGCGTACCGGTTTCAAAGGTGCGGATGCCGCGTTCGCACAACACCACATTTGGGTTGCCACCTGCCAAGACAAATTCGGCAGCTTGCACAAATTCTTGGAGGGTGGTCCCAAAACCACGTTTGATAAGTACCGGTTTTTGAATTTTAGCACAAGCGCGTAAAATGCCCTGATCGTACATTGCTTTGGCACCTACTTGTATGATGTCGGTGTGTTCGATTATTTCGTCAATATGGCTAGCGTCACGTGCCTCGGTAATTACACTGAGGCCAAATTCTTCGCGCATTTTAGCCAACAATTGCAAGCCTTCGAGCCCAAGACCTTGAAACGAATAAGGGCTGGTGCGTGGCTTGTAGCAGCCACCACGCAAGGTGCTGAGGCCCATGTCGCAAAGCAAGTTTGCGGCACTTCGAATTTGTTCTTCAGACTCAACCGAGCAAGGTCCTCCAATTAAAATGGTATTGTTGGTTTGGCCGCCAATCGTGACCTTTCCGAAATTGACTTCGCGTTTTGTATCTTGAAAGTGTCGGGAAGACAACTGCATATCGTTGGCAAATACCCAATGGTTGGCACAGTGGTCTTGTAAGCGTTGAGGAACTTCCTTTACGCCACTTCCTGTGATGAGGTAATCTTTGCCTAAATACTGAATATGAAAGGCTTTATGAGCTGCAGCTAACGCAGCAGCTTGGCTGTTGTTTTTAAGTTCGATGATCATAATTCTGCTTTGATCAGGTTGCTAAATTGGACGATTCCTTGGAGTTGGTTTTGGGCGTTTGTAACCGGCAAGTAAAGTACTGCAAACGGACTGCGCTTAATGACTTGTAAAAGCTCAGTAACACTGCAATCTTCTTGAATTGTTAAAGGTGTCGGATTCATGAGGTCTGTGCTGGTGAGTTGACTGAGTTGATCGAGGTGTTTGATGAGGCCTTTACGGATATCGGCACTCGAGACCAAGCCACACAAGGTTCCGGTTTCATCGATTGCCATCGCGACACCCATGTTGCCATGTTCTACACATAAAAGGATGTCTCGAACACTTGCTTTATGGAGGTCAAAATGCGGAGTTTCGGAGAGCGGAATCATAAAATCGGCGACCCGAAAATGAGAGCCGATCGAGCGTTTGGTCAGGTTCATGAGCGCATTGCCAATGCTACTCGCTTTAAATAAGTAAGAACCCGAAACCGCCGTGCTGACGCCCATTTGTCGTAAAATAAACGAAACCTCGGCATTGACACCGCCGTCGACATGAATCGACTTTTGGGGGTATTGCTTTCTAAAATGGCGAATCTTTTCGAAATTGAAGCGGTCAAATTGGCCGCCGCTTTGCCCCGGTATGGTGGCCATAATGAGGATGAAATCAAAATCGGAATAGGCCTCAAAAATAGAAATTGGAGTAGGTGTAATAACTGCGATTCCTTTTTTTGCACGTATGCTTGCCGGAAGTTGAAGCGGTTTGTTCAACGATTCGTGCTGAAACGTCAGGTATTCGACCGGATGTTGTTCGAGTAAAGCGTAGTAATTTTCTGGTGTTTCGGTAATGAGGTGCAAATCGATGGGTAAATTGCACAAGCTACGGATGGTAGCAATGTCTTTAAATACTGTTGGATCATCGTTGCAATCGACGTGTAAAAGCTCGACCTCATGAGCAACTAGGTCTGCGATGACTTCCGGAAGCGGGCGTGAAGGATCGCTGTAAATGGATGCCGATATTTTCATAAACTGACCTAAAAAAAAGATGGGGTAAGCTACTTTTATCGCACCGCTACAACCTCATACCTTTGCTACATTCCTGTCCTGGAGGATTCAGAGGGAGCTGGTCGTAAAAGACTTACCCCATGCAAAAATAGTAATTTCTTTATGAATTACGCAACAATCGCTTTGTTGAGCAAAGAAATCATGGCTAATGCTACAATAAAGAGCTGTGTCGCAGTCTCTTCATTGAGTTCGCTTCCATCTTCATCTTCTTCTGAGACTTCCATAGCCATAAACTGCGCAAGCGCTGGTTGGTCACAAAAAGACTCAATAATTTCTTCATCTTCGGTTTCAAAATACTGATCAAGCATGTCAAAGAAGGGTTCTTCGAGTGCGTCGATATCGGCTTCTGTGACTTTATTAAGTGTAATATTTTCTTGTTTAAAACACTCTAAAATCAGGCAAAAATAATAGATAAGCAAGCCTTCTAATTCTTCATTCTTATATTCTTCAGGAGCCGTCATGAGGTAAGCCAACAAGGCTTCTTGCTGTGCGGCATAGGTTTCGGTAATGGTTTCGAGCTGATCGTCATTGAGATTATCGACCACTTCGATGGCACGTTCGATGGCGCCTAAACTGACTTGTTTCATTGTATTTTTTTTGACAAAGGTACGCTCTTTTTACGGATTCAATCTTTGTGTAACTTTGAGTACAATTCAAATGATCGTTGAAACTTAATTTTGCAACATGAAAAAGATCTTGGCTTCCGAAACCTTGTTTACCACTTTGGGTTACCTGATTGGTGCACTAGGGGGCTATATTTACTTCTTGCTCTTTCCATGCACCGAAGGATGCGCATTGAACCGCAGCCCAATTGGGACTATTTTAGTGGGCTTATTTGCAGGCGGCCTTGTTTTTCAGTTTATCTATGAATTTTTAAAATCAAAACACAAAAAAGATGTCAAAAACAATCATTGATGTGCGCACACGCGCCGAGTTTAGTGGTGGTCATGTAGCTGGTTCAATAAACATTCCACTTCAAGAAATTACCGGTCATATCGACGAAATTAAAGCCATGCAACAACCCATTATTTTTTGCTGTGCCAGTGGTGGCCGTTCGGGTCAAGCAACGCATTACTTTCAGTCAATCGGAGTCGATTGTGAGAATGGAGGTTCTTGGTTAGAGGTCAATTTTAAACACCAATAATTCACAGCACGATGTCATTTTTGAAAAAACTATTTGGCGGCGCTTCAGTAGACTATAAAGAACTTGTTGCGCAAGGTGCTGTTATTGTCGATGTTCGCACTCCTTCAGAATACAAGGGTGGGCACATCAGAGGCTCGATCAATGTTCCGTTGCAATCGTTGCAAAGTCACCTCTCGAAACTGCCTAAAAACAAAACCATCATCACATGCTGCGCTTCGGGTATGCGCAGTGGCAGTGCTAAAAGCATGTTGGCTGCTGCAGGCTTTACAGTTTATAATGGCGGAGGCTGGATGAGTCTCAACCAAAAACTCTAAAGAAAGTAAGAAATCAATAAAAAAAAAGGCGCCATCGGCGCCTTTTTTTTATTGATTGTTTTCAAGAATATAAGTGAGTACTTTTTCCATGAGGTGTGCGCGGTCTTTGCCAATCACGTTGTGTTTGTGCATGGGGTAGACAAAGTAGTCGACCTGAACGCCATTTTCAATAAATGATTTCAAGAGCGCTTCGTTGTGTTGCATTACGACCACATCATCGACCGTGCCATGAATCAATAACAAGTTCCCTTTTAAATTCTTGGTGTATTTCAATAAAGAATTCGCCTGATAGCCTTCCGGATTTTGGCTTGGGCGATCCATATAACGCTCGCCATACATTACTTCATAAAAAGACCAATCAGTGACAGGGCCACCTGCAACACCGACATTAAAAGTACCGGCTTGGCGCAGCATTAAACTGGTGGTCATGAAGCCACCAAAAGACCAACCGTGTACAGCCAAGCGATTGCCATCGACATAAGGTAAAGATTTTAAAAAGCTAACGCCAGTGAGTTGATCTTGCATTTCAATCGTGCCTAAACGGCGATGAATCTGACTTTCAAACGCAAAGCCACGTTCGGCAGAGCCCCGGTTATCGAGTGTAAAGATAATATAGCCTTGATTGGCCATCCAGTGCATCCATAAATTCGCGCCGGCCAACCAGCTGTTGGTCACCATCTGGGCATGAGGCCCACCATACACATACACCAATACAGGGTATTTTTTGCTTGGGTCAAAATTTGCTGGTTTGATCATGCGGTAATAAAGTGCCGAACCGTCTTCAGCCTTAAGCGTTCCGATTTCAGTCGTCCCGATGGTGTATTCGGCCAGTTTTTCTGGAGAATCCATTAACAGTTTGGCCATTTTACCATTGGTGGTATAAATCAGTTCATGATTGGGCACACTTAGGCTCGAGTAGCCATCGTAAAAGTAAAGGCCATTGCCAGAAAGTGCAAAACGGTGTGTGCCTTCTTGGGTGGTTAGTAAGCGTTGGTTGCCTTGCAAGTCGACTTCATAAACCATCGTATTGCATGGATTTGGACCAGTTGCTGAAAAATAGATTTTAGAACCGTCTGGGCTTGCTTCGAGAAGATCTTTCACCACAAATTTGTTCGTGGTGAGGGCTTGAATACTTCCAGTAGTAAAATTGACATAATAAAGATTGTTGAAGCCATCTTTTTCAGAGATCCAGATGAAGTTATCGGACGTATAACTCGGGAAAAATGCCGGATGTTCGGGCTCTACCCACACGTCGTTGACTTCATCCCAGAGGGTGCGAATGAATTTGCCATTGACATCGTATTGATGCAGCCACATATGGTTTTGGTCGCGATTGACCTCTGCCACCAAGAAGTATTTTTCACTGGGTGTAAACACCACATTGGTTAAATAAGCATCGGCATCACTTCTGGGTGAAATGTAAACCGTTTTTTTGCTTTTGCAATTGTAAATTCCAACACGCGGTTTTTCAGATGCTTGCCCCGCCATTGGGTACTTAATAAATTGCACTTCACCTGGCGTTTTTGTAATGTCTAGTAAAGGGTAGTTGTGAACAGCACTTTCGTCTTTCTGGTAGAAAGCCATGTAATTGCCTTTTGCAGACCAAAAGATCCCTTCTGAAATCCCGAATTCGCTGCGGGCGTAAGTTTGGCCTGAAACAATGTTTTTGTCTTTGTTTTTGGTTACTGGGGTGTAAATTTTAGAAGATTCTTGTAAGTAAAGGTTGTTATCAATTGTGAAGGCCATGCGACCAGAGTTTGCTTCAAAATGCGCATTTTCTGCTGTGGCCGGTAATTTTGAAGCCACTTTTCCACTTTTCGTTTCGATATTGTAATAAGCGACCGTTTGGCCATCGTTTAACACGATTTCATTTCCTGATCGCCAAGAATAGCCATAGAAATTTGCATATGTCGTACCAAGTGCCTGATTGACTTGATCGATGCTACACAGCTCGGTGCTTTTATCGCTACCGACACTGCTGCTTTGCAAACTACGGTAATCGGCGCTTAAGGTACTGTACCGATCGCTACTCGGCATCCAGGTAAAGCCAACAATTCGGGTAGGTGAGAGCGCGCGTTGCTTCAGAACCGATTCAGAAAGACTCAGTTCTTTTTTTTGCGCAAGAATCGGAAAGGCTAGTGCAATACTAAATAGGACGATTAATTTGTTCATAAGCGGGTAATGAATTGATTGAAAAAACGTTCGAGTGGCTGCCCGACTTCGTAACAATGTAAAAGTTGTTGGTCAAGTGAAGGGCTAAGCACCAATTCGGGTTCAAATGTAGCGTAAAAATAAAATTGCTTATTAAAAAGTAGTGGTTCAATAGAAGCGGCTTCTTGAAGCGATTTGTCCAATTTTTTGTTTTTCTCGCCATGAATGCTTCCAAATAAGGCGCTAAATTCATTGGCTGAATAGAGGTTTTTAAAGGTGTTGAGTTGTGCAGCAATTCCTTCTCGAACCGACATTAAGTCTTCTTTGTCGATTTCATAAATGCCGCCATAAGCGCGCGCATGCTCTGGGCCTAATTCGAGATAGATTCCATGGATCGAACTGCTTTTTTTGCCATTTGGCGAAATCACCGCCGAGCACATCGTTTTGTAGGGTGTTTTGTCTTTCGAAAAGCGGATGTCTCGATTGATCCGAAAGATGCAATCACTCGCCTTTAACTCCTTAAATTGCGGTTCTTTTTTCGCAATTTCATCGATTAAATGCTGAATAAATGCCTTAAACGGTTCTTTGACATGTTGCTCATAGCGCTTGCGGTTGGCATCAAACCACTCTTTGTGATTGTTGGCGGCTAATTCTTGAAAAAAGCGCAAAAACTCGGTGCTGAAAAAGGACATGGTGTAAAGTTATCGTTTTCTTTGCCATTTCAATTGATTCTCCCTATATTTGCACCCCAAATAATTTATTAATTAAAGTTTAACCTTATGAATTCTTACGAAACTGTTTTCATTTTAACTCCCGTTTTGTCTGATGAGCAGGCAAAGGAAGCAGTGCAGAAATTCGAAGGCGAGATTACTTCTAAAGGAGGTAAAATCAAGCATTCGGAGAGC
>JBDLQL010000047.1:0-8351 GCA_039800565.1 Bacteroidota bacterium
AGAATTCTTGAAATTCCGTTGCATTTTTCACAAAAAATAAGTGAATTTAATCGCGCTAAAAATGCGGCACAATGGCAATGGGAAGACGCACACATGCAGCATTTTTTGGTGAAATCTTCCCACCTTTTAACCCACACATGCCGCCCTATTTCTTCAACGATCCAACAACAGCTTTGTATAGAAACGCTAACTCAATTGCCAACAGTTTTTGACAAATCAAGTATCTATCTAGATGCCGCATTGATCTGCGGCGATTTGCGCTTGCGCCCATGGCAAGCTGCCGACCGCATGTGTCCAATTGGTCTGAATGGCTCGAAATTAGTTGCCGATGTCTTAAAAGATGCCGGCATCATTGGGGCGCATAAAAACGCCATCCAGGTCCTCGTTGACGCCGAAAAAATCATTGGAATCTTTGGCATTTGCATCGACAGACGTGCCATTGCTTCAACAAGCAGCACACAAATTCTCTGTGTATCCCTTTCAAATTAGCTACCTTTAGACCATGAAGCCTTTGCCGCTCGATTTTTGTCACCGCATCGAAAACGATCCGTTTAACCCTCAAGACCTCTTGACTGCTCTTGACAGCCAAGCTCCTACGAGTGTTCGTTTGCATCCAAAGCGTCAAAATAGATGGGCAAACGAAGCCCGTGTGGCCTGGAATACAGACGGGCGCTATTTGGCCAATAGACCTGCTTTTACTTACGATCCTTTATTTCACGCGGGCGCCTATTACCCGCAAGAAGCCGCTTCTATGTATATCCGGCAAGCACTCGAACAACTCGAACTTCCGGCTGATCCAATTTGCCTTGATTTGTGTGCCGCACCCGGCGGAAAAAGCACCCTTTTAGCATCCTGGCTCAATGAGCGAGGCGTTTTAATTGCGAATGAAATAATCCGTAGCCGCGCTTATATTTTAAGTGAAAACTTAAGCAAATGGGGCTATGCCAATACCTTCGTCTGCAATCACAAGATTGAAGACCTGCCGTTTGAAGGACTCGCCGACTTGATGCTTGTCGATGCGCCTTGTTCGGGCGAAGGCATGTTTCGAAAAGACCCCGATGCGCGCGACGAATGGAACCTTAAAAATGCAGAAACGTGCGCCACACGTCAGCACGACTTATTAAGCCATTGCTGGGCTTTTCTAAAAAAAGACGCTTACTTACTCTACTCGACCTGCACCTTTAACCCTGAAGAAAACGAACGTCAAATTGCACGGCTTTTACAAGAAGAAGACGCCGAAGCCGTCGCACTTCCTAAGTTTGAAGGCATGAAAGCTGACCGCTTGAATTGCGGCTGGTATTTTTTTCCAGGGCAAACCCAAAGCGAAGGCTTTTACATTGCCGTACTTAAAAAAACAAGCAGCGCAAAAAACAGAAAAGCATCAAAAAAACAGCTGGTAAGCAAAGGCCTTCATGAGCTAAGCCCAATCATTTCGAGTTCAAAAGATCTTCAAACCTGGCAATCCGATAACGTCATGATGGCAAGTTCTGCTTTTGCAACAAGCGTTTTTGCTGAGTTTAGTCAACTCAATTGGTTAAAAACAGGTGTTGGCATTGCCGAACAAACACGCAAAGGCTTACAATGGCACCACGATTTAGTCTATGCCCTCGACATCGCTTTAGCCATTCCTTCATTGGAACTAAGTAAAGAACAAGCCTTGCGCTACCTTCATGGCGAAACGTTTACACTGGAAACACCAGCAGGATATTACTACCTCAATTACAACTCGCAACGCATCGGCTTGATAAAACATCTAGGAACTCGCTTCAATAATGCCCATCCGAAAGAATGGCGCATCCGTCATTTACAAGCCCATCATCTTAACGATTAATTTTCATGGAAGCGCAAGAAGCCTACCAACAACTCTTTCAATACATCCGTGAACGCATTCCGCTGAGCGAAAAAGACGAACAACACTTGCGTTCGCATTTTAAATTGCGCTTTGTAAAGCGCAAACACTACTTTTTAAAGGAAGGCGACCCTTGTGTGTTACAAGGATTTATCGTTGCCGGTACCTTTCGCGTATTTTACAGCGATCCAAAGGGTGGCGAACACGTGCTCTACTTCGGCTTTAAAGATTGGTGGGTTGGCGACATCGCATCCTTTCACTCGCAAGAAGCCTCGCAATTGAATGTGCAAGCGCTAGAAGACAGTTGGATTCTAGAATTTTCAAAAGCATCGATTGAACTGTTGTTTACTGAAATTCCGGCACTCGAACGCTTGTTTCGCATCATGGCGCAACGCACCTTAGCGGTTTTGCAAAAACGCTTTTTCTTAACCGTATCGGCCAATGCCGAAGAACGATACAAAGAACTCATCACAAGACATCCAGGAATCGAACAATTGGTTCCGCAACATCAAATCGCTTCTTATTTAGGAATACTTCCAGAAAGCCTAAGTCGAATGAAGAAAAAGATGCTGCACCAATAATTGCAAATTGGGCACTGTTGT
This sequence comes from Bacteroidota bacterium, assembly GCA_039800565.1. GTDB lineage: Bacteria > Bacteroidota > Bacteroidia > Flavobacteriales_D > Crocinitomicaceae > UBA952. The sequence continues at coordinate 2,452 of JBDLQL010000047.1, forward strand.
TGTATCTTCGTTCCCACTAAAATTTTCACACATGAACCGTATAAAAAGTACAGTACTTGCCATCGCGTTATTCGTTGGCTTTTTTGTCCGTGCCGATGAAGGCATGTGGTTTCTAATGTTCATCGATCGTCTGAACCACCGCGACATGCAAAAAATGGGCTTACAGCTCACTTCTGAAGAAATTTACAGCATCAACCATTCGAGCTTGAAAGATGCCGTCGTTCAATTCAATGGCGGTTGTACAGCCGAACTCATCTCTAAAGATGGCTTGCTTCTTACCAACCACCACTGTGGGTACGATGCCATTGCCGAATTATCGACACCAGAGCACGACTACCTTACCAATGGTTTTTGGGCAGCCGATCGTTCGCAAGAACTCAAACCAAAATCATTATACGTTCGCTTTTTTGTCCGCATGGACGACTGCACCAAGCGCATTTTGTCAAAAGTAAGTGACAACATGAGCGAAACAGAGCGAAACAAAGTGATTGCTGACGAAATTGCGCTCATCGAAAAAGAGAACAACGAAGGCGGAAAATACACCGTATCAGTACGCTCGTTCTTTCAAGGCAACGAATTTTACTATTTTGTTTACCAAGATTTTAAAGATGTGCGTTTGGTAGGTACTCCTCCAAATAGCATTGGTAAATTTGGTGGCGACACCGACAACTGGGAATGGCCGCGCCATACTGGTGATTTTTCAATGTTCCGTGTTTACACGGATGCAAACGGTAATCCGGCTGATTACAGCACAAGTAATGTCCCAATGCACCCTAAACACCACTTACCGATCAACCTCAACGGTGTTAAAGAAGGTGATTTTGCCATGATCATGGGGTATCCAGGTCGCACCAACCGTTGGTTGCCAGCTGGCGGAATCGATCAGAACGTTAAATACGCTTACCCAGCTTGGGTCGAAGCGTCAAAAACTTCAATGGACGCCATGAAAGTATACATGGACAAAGACGATGCCGTTCGTTTGAATTACGCTTCTAAGTATGCGCGCATCGCTAACTACTGGAAAAACCGTCAAGGCATGATTGACGCCCTAACCAAATTCCAAACAGCTGCTTCTAAAGCTAAAAACGAAGCGAAGTTTAACGAATGGGCCAATAAACCAGAAAACAAAGAAAAATATGGCAATGTAGTCGCTACCATCAATAAATATTATGCGGCTACCAATGACAAAGCACGTCACGACAATTACCTTCAGATTTTATTTAGAGGTTCTGAATATGCAGCCATTTCACGTGGCTTAGGGGCACAACTAATGGCTTACGCAAAAGCAGATGCCAGCAAACGTGCCAGCATGAAAAACGATTTAAAGCACGCCATCGATGAGTTCTTCAAAACAACTTATGGACCTGCTGAACAAGACATCCTTATTAACGGCTTGAACTTGTATGCGGCGAAAGCCAATTATGAGTTGTTCCCTGGAATGGCTGAAATGTACGCCGACAAAAATGCGAGCAACGAAATTCGCGCCATGTTTGCCATGTCTATTTTAGCCTCTAAAAACGGCATGTACGCGTTTCTAGAAGCACCAAGCGAAGGTTTATTAAGCAACGATCCGCTTTATAAAATGTCTGCTGACATCGTGGCACACTTAAGCAAGCGTTCTGACGAATTAGTGAAACTTACAGACGACTACAACCGCGCATACCGCTTATTGGTTGCCGGCCTTCGCGAGTCAGGCATGAGTACCATCTTGTATCCAGATGCAAACAGTACCTTGCGTTTAACTTACGGAAAAGTAAGTGCTCTTCCTGCTGACAAGCGCAACGATGCAAAAATCAACAACTACACAACCCTTCAAGGTACTATTAATAAATACAAGCCAAATGACGAAGAATTTGACTTGCCACAACGCTTGATCGAACTCAATGAGAAAAAAGATTTCGGTCGCTATGCTGACAAAGCAGGTTACATGCCTGTTAACTTCTTAACCAATAATGACATTACCGGTGGTAACTCAGGTTCACCAGTATTGAACGGAAAAGGCGAATTGATTGGTTTGGCATTTGACGGAAACATTGAAGCAATGGCTGGCGATGTGATTTTCGACCAAAAATTGCAAAAGACCATCAACGTAGACATCCGTTATGTGTTGTTTATCGTCGACAAATATGCCGGAGCCACACATCTTGTAAACGAAATGACGATTGTGAAGTAATTCAAATCTGACCCTTCTTTGAAAAGGCCTCTGCATCGCAGGGGCCTTTTGTTTATAGAAGAATCGCTACCTTTGTTTCAAAATTGCTTATGAACTTTTTTCAAGCACTTAACGGCAAAGAAATTGCCACCGCATCTATGGTTCTATTTGCCGTCATCGATATCATTGGAAGCATTCCAATCATCATCAATTTACGGCAAAAAGTTGGACACATCGAATCTGAAAAAGCAAGTTTGGTCGCGCTCATTATCATGATCGTCTTTTTGTTTATTGGCGATCAAATTTTGCACCTCATTGGCATCGATGTCTATTCGTTTGCGGTAGCGGGTTCGTTTTTAATCTTCTTTATTGCCATTGAAATGATTTTAGGCATTACCTTATACAAAGACGAGGAACCTGAAACCGCCTCTATTGTTCCGATTGCATTTCCGTTAATCGCAGGCGCTGGTACCATGACCACACTCATGTCTATGCGTGCAGCGTATGCCGACATCAACATTATTATTGCCATTATTTTAAACGTAGGCCTAGTCTATGTAGTCTTGAAATCTTCGGGAAAAATTGGCGCCTACCTAGGTAAAGGAGGCATTGGCATTATTCGCAAAATTTTCGGCATCATCCTGATGGCTATAGCCGTGAAGTTATTTGCCGGAAATATTCAGCACTTATTTTAGTTTCCGCAAGTAATTAAGGGCGCTTTCGACATCTTGCGCGTCAATGACTTGGTCGTAAAGACAGTTCCCTATACCCGCAAGCAAGCAGGTCCTTATTTCTTGATGGCGATTCTTTTTATCTTGCAACAAATAAGGCCACAACTGAGTCCGATCAGGCACTTCTAAAAGTGGAAATTGCGTCAATACACACTGTTCGATGGCTTGCAATTCGTTGGTACCGAGTATTCCCTTCTGAACAGACAAGAACGATTCAGCTAAAATCCCAAATGCGACCGCATGTCCATGTGCAAGCGGCGTTTGCGATTCGAGTGCCTGCGATTCGAGCGCATGTCCAATGGTGTGGCCGAAATTGAGTTGCTTGCGCAGTCCTTTTTCTGTAGGATCTTGCTCAACAATTTGTACTTTAATGCTTGCTGCACGCGCAATCAACGCAGGCGTAAGTTCAAGGCTCAAGTCCTTGATTTTCAAAAGTTGGGTTGCTAAATCGCTATCGGCAACGAGGGCGTGCTTCAGTAATTCTGCAAAACCATTGCGCCATTCATCAATAGGCAGACTCGTTAAAAAACCAGGATCAATGTAAATCCCACTTGGGTGCTGAAAGGTCCCTAATTGATTTTTGTAATTCGCTAAATCGATTCCGGTTTTACCTCCAATAGCCGCATCGACCATCGCTAACAAACTTGTTGGAATTTGGATAAAATCGATACCTCTTTTGTACACAGATGCAACAAATCCTCCCAGATCGGTGACCATTCCGCCGCCAAGATTAATGAGTAGACTTTGACGATCGAATTGGGCATCGGTAAGGGTCTCCCAAACCTGAAAACACACCTCTAGTACTTTATTTTCTTCTCCGGCAGGTAATAAAATCACTTCGGCTTCGGCAAGTGCCGGAAAGCCCGTTAGTAAAAATTCGAGGCAATGGTCATGGGTGTTTTCGTCGACTAAAATGGCGATTTTAGAACCCGCGTATGCACTGAGTTTGCTTTCAAAACTCGATTGAAAAAGTGGGCCAAATTCGAAATGCACATTTGGACTTGAAAAAGAAGCATCTTGCATGGTTCAAATTTACGAAAAGCCATTAATTTTGAGACATGATTTCATTCGACAACACCGAAATAGCCTTTCGCAGCAAATCAAACCGCGACTTGCAACAAGCCTACTATTTATTCCGCATCATCGGCGCGCCAAGCCTTGTTAAATTTGGCAAATGGGCGACGCCACTTGCACTTCAACTGCACCTTCCTGTTAAAGGACTCATTAAAAAAACCATTTTCAAACAATTTTGTGGCGGAGAAACCATCGCTGAATGCGAACGAGCCATCGAAAATTTAGGCAAATTTGGCATTGGCACCATCCTCGATTATTCGGTCGAGGGCAAAACCTCAGACGAAGATTTTGACCAAACAGCAGCTATCATTATAGAAACCATCAAACGCGCTTCACAAGACTCACACATTCCGTTTGCGGTGTTTAAAGTCACTGGTATTGGTCGACATGATTTAATCGAAAAAGCATCGACTCAACTGCGTCTAGCCCGCAAAGGAACAACTGCTCCTGAACTGAGTGCCGCTGACCAAGCTGGCATCCAAACCATCATTGAGCGCATCGACCGCATTTGCCAAGCTGCACATGCACATCGCACACCATTATTTATCGATGCCGAAGAAACCTGGATCCAAAGTGCCATCGATCATTGGACCTTTGACATGATGTTGCGCTACAACAAAGAAGCCTGTATCGTTTACAATACTGTCCAGATGTATCGCCACGACCGTTTGGCTTACCTTCACCAGGAAGCTGAACGGGCAAAAGCAGCCGGTATTTATTATGGCGTAAAATTGGTCCGTGGTGCCTACATGGAAAAAGAACGCGAACGTGCGACTCAGCTGGGTTACCCCTCCCCGATTCAAGCGACGAAAGCAGCAAGTGATGCCGACTACAATGCGGCCTTGGCATTTATCATTGAACAAAAAGACGTCTTTTCGTTGTGTGCAGGAACGCATAATGAAGAAAGCTCTTTACTGCTTACCGAATTATTAGCGAAAGCCGGGATTGCTCCGAACGATACGCGCTTTTATTTTGCACAATTGCTTGGGATGTCTGACCACATTTCGTACAATGTTGCAAATGCAGGTTACCAAGTCGCTAAGTATGTACCTTTTGGCCCCGTCAATGAGGTACTCCCATACTTATTGCGTCGGGCCGACGAAAACACCTCTGTTGCCGGGCAAACCGGACGTGAACTCGCTTTGATTTTAAAAGAAAAGAAACGCCGCAAAAACGGTTAGTACTTTAGGAGCGGATACCCCTGTGTACCGACCTTCAAAATATAGGTGCCCGCTTCTAATTGAGTTGTCTCAAAAAGCGCCTCATTGAAAAACAGTCCTGACGAAATCAGTTGCCCTTGGGCATTATAAAGTCCAATTTGCACGGCTTCTTGTGCATCAAAATGCACATGGATTTCATTGCTCATTGGATTTGGATAAACCTGAATGGAATGTGCTTGCGCTGTAATAGGCTCGAGACCTACCAACTGATGCACCGTGAATACGGTATCTGTTTTTATAAATCCACCGCCTGCAGCATCAATTTTCAAGACAAAAACATTAGCTCCTCCGTTGAGTTGATTTTGTCCATCATTGAGTGTCGAATTCATGCCAACAGCTACATAGCCTCCGTCTGAGGTTGGACGAATATTACCACAATAGTCGTAGCCTTGATTTAATATGAGTGTTGAAGGCCAACCCAACCAATACCCATAAAGCGCATCGGCGTACCCCATATTTAGGTCATAAGATTCAGAAAAGGTTCCTGTGTTGTGCACTTGAATGCCAAAAGCGCAGGCACCTTGTTGCGGAACATAAGCAATTTGTTGGACTCTGTTATCCGAAAAAAGAGGTGTGTCTCCGAGTGAAAATTGATTGGTAATCACTCCTGATAAGCTTACCATTCCTGTAAAGTCATTATGATTGGTGTTGGTAACCGTGTGTGTTCCGGCAAACATGTATCCAAATGGCGTTTCAGTCAGGTCAAACACTTGAAATTGACCA
>JBDLQL010000048.1:0-7285 GCA_039800565.1 Bacteroidota bacterium
CTTTTCTAATGATTTCATGGACCTTAAAAGGCTATGTGCAAAAAGCAGCGGATGTTAAGGAATAAAAAAAGCCCCAGTGATGGGGCTTTTATTTGGTGGTCCCACACGGGCTCGAACCGTGGACCCACAGATTATGAGTCTGTTGCTCTAACCAACTGAGCTATAGGACCGTGTTGCAGCAAGGCAACGTGGATGCAAATGTAGTAATTTTTTAGGCGTGTTGCGAAGGGCGGCGCAAAATGAATTCAGTGATTTCGGGGTAGATGCCCACGCGCCCCGGAAAGCCCAGGTAGCCAAATCCGCGGTTGACATACAAGTATTGTTTGCCGACCTGGTAAAGACCAGCCCATTTTGGATACACCAACGAAACAGGGCTCCAGCGAATGCCAAAGCGTTCGATTCCGAACTGCATGCCGTGGGTGTGACCCGAAAGGGTTAAGTGGATGTCGGTATGAATGACTTGTGCATCAAAATGACTAGGGTCGTGACTCAGTAACAACTTAAAACCAGGACCTGTTTTGGCTAGCGTTTCTTCGAGTTTGCCACTTTGTCTAAACATTGAGCGACCCCAATTTTCGACGCCTAACAGCCAAAAGTTTGGTGCCAATTCGACGGCGTCGTTGAGTAGGGGAGTCCAGCCTACGTTTCGGTGTTGTTCGATGAGGCGTTGGAGGTTGGCGCTTTTTTCGTGGTCGAAGTCCCAAGAGATGTAGTCGCCGTAGTCGTGGTTGCCCAAAATGCTGTATTTGCCTTTCTTGACACTGATTTGCGAAAAGAGCGGCTCCCAGCCATTGAATTCTTCGGCTTTGTTATTGACGAGGTCGCCAGTAAAAACAAAGTAGTCGGCCTCGCGCGCATTGATCAGGTCAATGGCTTTCTGCACTTTGTGGGTCTGGCCAAAAAAGCTTCCGATATGTACGTCTGAAATTTGAAGGATTTTGACACCATCCATTTCGGCAGGCAAATCTTCAAAGAAAAGTTCGACGGGCCGTACTTTCCAATTCCAGCGGCCAAAAGCGATGCCATAAAGAATGGCAATAAAATGAAGTGCCGCAAGGATAAAGCCAATGTTTCGGGCGGCTTTGAGCTGAAAGCTCAGAAAAATAAGGCCGGGGATGAGGTAGACAATTGCGGGTAGGGCAAAGGCAACAAAAACCCCAAAAATAGAAAAACCAAGTTTGTAGTTGCTGCGCATCTTGACTTGGCGAAAGCCCCAAATAAAGAGGCCAATACTTGCGAGCAATACACTTAGATGAAACACACCAAAAAGACCAAGAGCTACAGTAGGAATGCTCCAGATACCGAGTAAAAAGATCCACTCAGCGGCAATTAGTAATAGGAGAAAAAGGAGAAAGAACATAAAAGGAGAACACGAAAAAGGGTGGAATTGTTCGGGCTACATCCACGAACCACCCACCGAAATGATATTTGGCAAAGCGAGGTATTCGGAGTAGCTTGCTTCGGTGATGCCGCCTGTAGGGCAAAATTGAACTTCCGGAAAGACCTGCCCGTAAGCCTTTAATGCGCCCAAGCCGCCAAATAAATTGGCCGGAAAAAACTTGAAGGTGTCCCAGCCTAATTGCAAGCCCGTAATGATGTCTGATGGTGTGGCGACGCCAGGAATAAACGCAATACCGCTTTTTTCAAAATGTGGCGCCAATTGCGTATTCAGCCCTGGGCTGACCATGAAATCAACGCCAATTGCGGCTGCGCGTTCGATTTGGTCATGTCGGACAATGGTACCAACGCCAATGGCACAACGATCGCCAAATTGAGCTTTCGCCAACGCAATGCATTCGAAGGCAGCAGGTGTACGCAACGTAATTTCAATGCAAAAAATACCGCGTGCCATGAGGGCCTCCATTTTGGGCGCAACTTCATCGGTGTGCTGAAACGTAACGACCGGAATGGTGGGGTGCTTGGCAAGTACTTGGCGAATCTTGTTTTGAGTCATATTGTCAATTTGACACAAAGTTCGGAAATTTTAGCTTAAGAGAGGATGAACCACTGCTTTTCTTTCCGATTGGGGTCGAGTTGCTGATAGATTTCAGCGATGCGTTTGTGCACCTGACCGTCTGGGCAAAAAGAGAGAATATTCGAGCTGCGCTCTTGTAATTGGCCTCTTGGCTGAATTTTTTCTGCTAATTGATCGAGTTGCTTGAGCGCTTTGTCGAATTTCGCTTTGCGTTGTTTTTCAAAGCGTTCTTCTAAATTTTCGAGTTGCTTACTGATTCGTGTCAGTTCGGCCGCCACCATGCGTTCTTCTGAAGGTAATTCTTCTGTTGCAATTTTTGTAAATGCGGCCTTGTAAGCACTCCAAGCGTCAGTTAACTTTTTGTAATCGGGTGCGTGGTCGCCTTGTAGCTGCAAATACTGAGCTTTTAATGCGGCTTTATCGGTCAGTAGGGCTTCTTTTTCAAGTCCGAGCAGCTGCAATTGCTCGAGGTCTTTTGCTTGAAGTAAATAGCCGCCGGCCCGCTGCAAAACAAGCGGAAAAGGGAGCTCAAGGCAAGTAAATGCTTGAGGTAATTGCTGCCAATACAACACTTCGCTTGGGCCTCCGATGTAAGCCAAATTGGGTAATATCCATTCTTGGTAAAGTGGCCTGAGTACCACATTCGGAGAAAGTGCTGCACTGTCTTCTTTTTGGTAGGAGCACGCAGCGGTTTTCTCGATTCGTTCTCTTTTTCCCAATTCCAATAAAAACAAATTCGTTTCCTTGCTTGCGATCGGTGTCGTTTGTCCATTTTCGAGAAGATGTGCACTTTGTTTTTGAATGGCATTGTGAATCGCTGGGGTGTATAAATCTTTTTCCCAGATAGGCCACGCACTTGCTTTAAAGCGGGCATCATCGGCATCGATAATCACTAAGCCATATTCGTTAAACAAGGCATGCACAAATTCAAAGAAGGCTTGCCCATAATTGCCGCGGTCAAAAAGCGAAAGCAAGTGGTGAATGTCGCTTTGTGGGTTTTGCTGAAATTTATCCTTCAGTTGCTCAAGTAGAGGTGCTAAATCGTTTGTCTCAAAACGACCTACAGCTCCTTTTTGCGTGCTTTCCCAGGTCCATTTTTGTCCGAAGAGCAAGAAGCTCCGGATTTCTTCAAAATCGTGGTCTTCGGAGGCCATCCAATAAACCGGTACGAATTGTTGCTCCGGAAAGGAAAGGCGCAATTCTTCGGCCAATTTTATAACGTGTAGGATCTTATATATGAAATACAACGGCCCTGTCAGGAGGCAAAGCTGATGCCCGGTGGTAATTGTAAATGTATTGGCATCTTTTAAATCTTGTAAATTCCTGTTTAATGCTTCTGAAACAGAAAGTGCTTGATACTTTTCAGTTAATACCTGTGTAAGGAGCTCCCGCTGAGTTGCTGTATAACTTTGTTTCTTGAGCAAAAGTTGCTGCTCGAACCCAGACAAAAGTTGCGTCTCCATGCTTACATATTGCGTCGGTACTGACCACCTACTTCAAAGAGTGCCGTTGTAATTTGGCCCAAAGACGCAATTTTACAGGTTTCCATGAGTGCTTCAAACATATTTTGATTTTGAATGGCCGCTTGTTGGACGTTCTCAATTCCTGTTTTGGCTGCCTGTTCGTTGGCTTTGTGCAAGTTGGCCAACATTTCAATTTGGTATTGCTTTTCCTCTTCAGTTGCCCGTATCACTTCTTTGGGCTGAACCGTTGGCGATCCTTTAGAGCTCAAGAAGGTATTGACACCAATAATTGGGAATTCACCTGTATGCTTGAGCATTTCGTAATGCAAGGACTCTTCCTGAATTTTAGAGCGTTGGTACATGGTTTCCATGGCACCTAATACGCCGCCGCGCTCGGTAATGCGGTCAAATTCGGTCAAGACAGCTTCTTCGACAAGATCGGTTAGTTCTTCAATGATAAACGATCCTTGAAGTGGGTTTTCGTTTTTGGCCAAGCCCAACTCGCGGTTAATGATCAATTGAATGGCCATGGCTCGGCGCACCGATTCTTCGGTCGGCGTGGTGATGGCTTCGTCGTAGGCATTAGTGTGCAAGGAGTTGCAGTTGTCGTAGATGGCGTAAAGCGCCTGTAAGGTGGTGCGGATGTCGTTGAAATCAATTTCTTGGGCATGCAACGAACGCCCCGAAGTTTGGATGTGGTACTTGAGCATTTGTGCACGTGCATTGGCGCTGTATTTGCGCGCCAAGGCCTTGGCCCAAACGCGACGCGCCACGCGGCCAATTACGGCATATTCGGGGTCAATTCCGTTCGAGAAAAAGAACGAAAGATTCGGCCCAAATTCGTTGATGTCCATGCCGCGGCTCAGGTAATACTCGACATACGTGAAACCATTGGCCAAGGTGAAGGCTAATTGTGTAATTGGGTTGGCGCCAGCTTCGGCAATGTGGTAACCCGAAATCGAAACCGAATAAAAGTTGCGTACGCCGTTCGAAATAAAGTACTCTTGGACGTCGCCCATGAGGCGAAGCGCAAATTCGGTCGAGAAAATACAGGTGTTTTGAGCTTGGTCTTCTTTTAAAATATCTGCTTGTACCGTACCGCGCACTTGCTTAAGTGTGTCTGCCTTGATTTGAGCATAAACATCGGCTGGCAATACTTGGTCACCGGTAACGCCAAGTAAAAATAAGCCGAGGCCATCGTTGCCTTCAGGAAGTGCTCCTTGATACGCAGGTCGAATGGTTCCTTTGGCTTTGTAAATCGCATCAATTTTTGCAGTAATTTCTGCTTCGAGTCCGTTGGCCTTGATGTATTTTTCGCAATTCTGATCAATAGCTGCATTCATGAAGTAAGCGAGCATCATTGGGGCGGGCCCATTGATGGTCATTGATACGGATGTGGCCGGATGGCTTAGGTCAAAACCAGAATACAGTTTTTTGGCGTCGTCGAGGCAGCAGATGGAAACACCTGCGTTTCCGATTTTGCCGTAAATGTCGGGGCGCAAGTCAGGGTCGTTGCCATAAAGGGTAACGGAATCAAAAGCAGTAGACAAACGCTTGGCAGGCATGCCCAACGAAACGTAATGGAAGCGTTTGTTGGTGCGCTCAGGGCCGCCTTCACCGGCAAACATGCGGGTTGGGTCTTCGCCTTCGCGTTTGAACGGAAACAAGCCCGAGGTGTACGGAAATTCGCCCGGTACATTTTCTTGAAGCACCCAACGCAAAATGTCGCCCCAACTGCGGTAGTTTGGTGTAGCTACCTTTGGTATTTGCAAGTGCGACAACGACTCGGTGTGTGTCTGGACACTCAGGATTTTGTCGCGCACTTTGAATTGGTATTCGGGGTTTTTGAAGGCCTGTTTTTTGGCGTCCCAGTTTTGGATGATCTCCCAGTTTTTAGGATCAAAATTGAGTTTTTCGTGTTCAAAAGCTTCTTGTAAGCCTTTAATCAGGCGGTCTTTGTCTTCTATGGATGAAGCGCTTAGTGTGTCGATCGAAACCTGAAGGCCTTGCAGTTTTGTAGCAACGGTAACTTGCGCCTCGACCCATTTGTCATACGCGCGGTTGTTTTCAGATATTTCGGACAAATAGCGCGTACGGTCGGGAGGAATCACAAACACTTTTTCAGACATTTCACGCGTAATTGTGAAGGTCGATTGTAGCGCTGCACCGGTCTTCTGAACCACGCGGTCCATGATGACTTTGTACAGCGTGTTCATGCCCGGATCGTTGAACTGCGAGGCGATGGTGCCATAAACGGGCATGTCGTCGACAGGGCTATCCCACAAATTGTGGTTGCGTTGGTATTGCTTTCGGACATCACGAAGGGCATCGAGTGCACCGCGTTTGTCAAATTTATTGAGTGCAATGACATCGGCAAAATCGAGCATGTCAATTTTTTCAAGTTGGGTCGCTGCGCCGTATTCGGGTGTCATGACATAAAGCGATACGTCTGAATGGTCAAGTATTTCGGTGTCGGACTGACCAATACCTGAAGTTTCAAGAATAATGAGGTCGTAGCTAGCTGCTTTCAAAATAGAAAGGGCTTCTGCGACGTGCTTGGAAAGGGCTAAATTGGATTGGCGTGTGGCCAACGAGCGCATGTAAACCCGTGGGTTTTTGATGGCGTTCATGCGAATGCGGTCGCCTAATAGGGCGCCACCTGTTTTGCGTTTAGAAGGGTCAACCGAAACTACTGCTAATTGTTTTTCAGGGAAATCAATCAAAAAACGACGCACCAATTCGTCGACCAACGACGACTTTCCGGCTCCGCCTGTACCGGTAATACCAAGTACTGGAACGGCATTTTTGGCACCTGCCTCGCGCAGTTTTGTCAAGAGCGCCGCGTTTTCTTCTGGGAAGTTTTCGGCGGCACTAATGCAATGCGCTACATCTGGTACCGATTTTTGTTGCACCGCAGCAATCAAGGCATCGGTGCTGGTTTCATTGGCTTGACCGACCGCAAAATCACAGGTTTTGATCAGGTCATTGATCATGCCTTGAAGCCCCATGGCGCGTCCGTCGTCGGGGTGGTAGATTCGGGCAATGCCGTAGCCTTGCAATTCTTCAATTTCAGAAGGTAATATGGTCCCGCCACCGCCGCCAAAAATCCGGATGTGTGGCGCGCCTTTTTGCACAAGCAAGTCGTACATGTATTTAAAATACTCCATATGACCACCTTGGTAGGAAGTCATGGCAATGGCTTGTGCATCTTCCTGGATGGCGCAGTCAACGACTTCCTCGACCGAACGGTCATGACCCAAATGGATCACTTCGCAACCAGTGGCCTGAATAATACGGCGCATGATATTGATGGCCGCATCGTGGCCATCGAACAAAGAGGCAGCTGTAACAATGCGAATTTTATGTTGTGGGATGTAGGGTTGTACCTGTTCCATTGTGTCTATGATTGATGCGCAAATTTACGCTTTTTTTGGCAATTTTTCGTTTTGTAGCAGGCTGCTCACGATCTGCGACACAGCTGGGCAAATCAAGGTATTCTTAGCCGTGAGGTCCATGATTTGGTACATATTTTTACGGTCGGTGTGTGGGTACTCGCGGCAGGCGAGGGGGCGGTCTTCATAGACGGCACAGGTGTTGTCGGAAAGTAGCTTGCCTTCAGTTCATTCGGGTGGCGAAGCTGAACCTGAAGTAAAGAATTGGGCAGATCAAAGAAAGTCGCCTGAGTTTCAAAATTGGTTTGGAGATTCGAAAATTCGGGATAAGAATGGCGAGCCGCTAGTTGTGTATCATGGCACTGGTGTCGATTTTGATAGCTTTCATCCCAAGTCGCATTTCGGATCGATTGAACAGGCTAACGGTGTTGCTGGAGAAGGCTGGGGGGCGAATG
>JBDLQL010000049.1:0-7216 GCA_039800565.1 Bacteroidota bacterium
TCGTTCTTTTTCAATTCACTCGCAATGAGCTCACTGCTGTGAAAATATGGGTTGAAGCCCATGGTAGAAAAGAAACTTTGGTTATTTTTGTCGTCTACGAGTACCCAATCGGACTTTGTAGAACCACTTTCAATGATAAAATTCATACTGGTTTTAGAGTGATCGTGAGCTTTGTGTCATTTTAACACTATCCAAATATAAAGATAATCTAGTAATCGTGCATCAGAATCTTAAAAAAATCGGCGCTGAATTAAACCCAAATGTCTCTGTAGACTGCGTTATCTTTGGCTTTGACCTCGAAAAGTTAAACATTCTTTTAATCGATCGCGGTGAAATTTCTGCTGCAAGTGGGCCCCGATTGGCTCTTCCCGGAAACCTAATCTATAACAACGAAAATCTGGACCAAGCTGCCAGCCGTGTACTCACTGAACTTACTGGATTACAAGATATTTACCTCGAGCAAGTTGGTGCTTTTGGTGATCCCGATCGCATTCACAAAGAGTCAGACCGCGAATGGCTGAAAAGCATACGTGCCGAACCCGAGGCCCGTGTCATTACTGTTGCATATGTCTCGCTTGTTCAAATGTCTGGCTACGTTCCGCAAGCTTCTTCTTTTGCCAAAAACGCCGACTGGTTTCCGCTCGATGCCTTTACAGAGTTGGCTTTCGACCACAGTGAAATCTTGGATGCAGCCAAAAATAAACTCAAGCAACAATTAAAAATTCAGCCAATCGGCTTCAACTTGCTACCTGAAAAATTTACGCTTAGTCAGCTGCATCGCCTCTACGAAAGCATTCTTGACAAACCCCTCGACAAACGCAATTTCAGACGCAAAATTCAAAAGCTCAACATTCTTTCGAACCTGAAAGAAAAACAACGCGGGGTCCCACACAAGCCCTCTTCGCTTTACCAATTCAACGAAGAAAAATACCAAGAGCTAACCCAGACTGGCTTTGATAATTTCGGCTTCTAAGCCAGCATTTTTCATTCCCAAAAAAATAATGTAATTTTAAACAGCCACTTTTTTTTGAAGTGGGTGTAACTATTGCCGTATTCAAGTTGTTCTAACCAGTACCTACTACACATTTTGAAGCGTTCTGAATACAATCAAGTCGTACATGCGCACAGCGATGCCCTTTATCGCTTTGCCCTGCATTTCTTAAGAAATGTAGAAGAAGCGCGCGATGTCGTTCAGGATTGTTTTGAAAAGTTGTGGGTCAACCGAGAGCAGGTCTCAGAAGAAAAGGCAAAATCTTGGCTCTTTACATGCGCACATCACCAAATGCTCAATTTTGTGCAGCGCAACCGCATTCAGCAGCAACACCTCGAACACCAGGCACGCCAACAAAATAGCAGTGTCGATCTTCGTTTCGAGGCGCAGCAACTGATTCAAGAGCTCATCAAAGATTTACCGCCGCTTCAAAAGAGCATCCTCTTGATGCGTGATTTAGAAGGTTATTCGTATGACGAAATTGGCCAGATGTTAAACATCTCAGAAGCCCAAGTCAAAGTATACCTTTTTAGAGCACGCATGAAAGTTAAAAAAATGGTTAAAGGACAATTTGTATTGGCATCATGAAGCCCAACTTAGAAAACATAGATCGCTGGCTCTTCGAATACACAGAAGGGCTACTGAGCCCCGCTCAAGAAACCGAACTCGAGCAATTTTTGGCCATACACCCCGAACTCGAGCTTGAACTTGAAGCTTGGGGCGCTTCTCATTTTGAAGCAAGCCCCATTACCTTTGAACCTAAAAGTTTACTACTGCGCAAACGAAGCAAGACCTGGATGTATGCAGCAGCTGTACTTTTCTTACTTATCGGTTTCGGAAAGCTTATTCAATATTCTTCTCAAAACAATCATCGATCGCAACAACAAAGTGTAGCGCAGCCATCGTTTAAGCATAAAGTCAATCCAACCAATCATTCTTACCCAACGATCCCATCAAATCCAGCTCATCAATTCAGTCAAGATCTTAAAATCGATCCAAAAAATCAACCAATCCAACCGAATCAAATAAATCAATTAAATTACTTTAATCAATTAGCTAATAGCGATTTAAACAACTCTATATCAACAATTGATTTCACCCAATTAAGCACGACTCAGGTTACTTTAGCAGCATCACAAACAACGAGCAATGACTACGTGTTGCCGCGTCGCGCCTTAACGAGCCTACAGGTGGGCGGATACCGTACCGATTTCCACCATGAAGATTTGGCGCATCTTGAGGTAAAAGACAAGCACAGTTCTAATAGCAGCTACCGTTTCCTTACAAAGCTAGACCAAGTACTTGAAAAAGAAATTGGCTTAAGTAACAACCAAAGCTATGACTTTTTAGTACCCGGCAAAAGTGCATTAGATGCGGCCATTCAAAGTGTTGGCAGCACCTCTCAAACGCGCTTTCAAGCCATGAGTTCGATTCGCAACTTTGGTCAGGGCGCCACAGGTGCTTGGAATAACCAACTAAATCTCGATGCGTATGCACGTGCGATGCGTGCGGGCATTGGCATGCAACTCAATCAAGAATCCTATGCAAGCGGCGCCATCAACGAGCAACAACTCGGCCTAATCGTATCGCCAAAACTGGCATTATCTCGTAAAATTAGCCTCGAACCTGCGCTTCGTCTACGCATGGGGCAACGTCAAGTGGATGGGCAAAAATTAGTTCAGTATAGTGCGTTTGAACTCAACCCTTACGATGTACGCAGCGTCGGTATCGATAGTTCACAAGCCATCGGTCAACACCTTTGGTTCAAAGACCTCGATGCGGCTTTAGCCATTCAAACACCGTTGTTTTTTATCAGTGCGCAAGTCAGCAATCTTTTTAAACACTTCGATTACGTGTATGGCAATCAGAGTACCACAAGTCAAAGCCACGCTTACCAGCAATGGAATTTGATGGCCGGAACTCAATATGCCTCGCGCAATTTAAAATTCCGCTTCTCCCCTTATCTTATGTACCAAACAAGTAGCTATCAACATCGCTTTATTGCGGCTTCACAATTCAATTTACGCAATTGGCAAGTCGGACTCAGCTACGGCAGCGACCAAAGTGCTTGCTTTGCCTTGGGCTACTCAGGCAAACACGCAGCGCTCTTTGTACAGTCGGCGCGTCAGGAATTTGCACTGCAAAGCACTGCTGTCTATTGCCACCAATTAAGTTTACGCATTTACTCAGAACCTAGTCGCAAAGCCCGACGCTATATCACATTATAAGTCATGAAAAAACGTTTGACCTGCCTTTTACTTGGTATTTACAGCTTGCAGTCGTGGGCACAAGATCCCACTTTTACGCAGTTTTATGCCAATCCTGTTTACTTAAATCCCGCACTCGCTGGCTCGAGTGGTTGTCCGCGTGTTTCGTTAAACTACAGAAACGAGTGGCCACAACTGACAGGAAATTACGTGACTTACGCAGCCGCCTACGACAGTTATTTTAAGAATATTTCAGGTGGTGTTGGCCTCATTGCGATGCATGACATGCAAGGCCAAGGAACCATCCAAACCTCTATGATTGGCGCGAGTTATTCTTATTATTTAAAGGTCAATCGAAAGTTTCGATTGATGTTTGGTACGCAAGCAGCCTACTATGAAAAATTTTTAGACTGGAGCAAACTGACTTTTGGCGATATGATTGATCCGCGCCGTGGTTTCATCTACCAAACAGGCGATGTTCCACGCGGCAATGGGCACCGCGGATTTTTTGATGTTTCAGCAGGCTTAGTAGGTTTTACCAAGAACTTTTATTTCGGAGCGGCTGTCAATCACTTGAATCGCCCCGATGAATCGATGATTTTAGGTACTTCTCACCTCCCGATGAAAGTGACAGGTCACCTTGGTGCGAACATCAAACTTGGACAACGCGGTCGCTATTCAAGCACCACGTTTTTATCACCAAATATCATTTATCAATACCAAAATGGTTTCCAACAACTCAATGTTGGCGCCTATTTGAAATACGAAAGTTTTACAATTGGTGCATGGTACCGAAACCGCGATGCCTTTATCTTGTGTGTCGGTATCAACACCGATAAATTTCGGGTGGGCTATAGCTACGACCTCACTGTTTCGAAACTAGGTAATGGCATTTCAGGAGGTTCCCATGAAATTTCGATGGCGATCAACCTCAAATGTAAAAAACCTGCACGCGACTTCCGACGCATTAGCTGCCCTTCCTTTTAGGTAACTTTCAGCGCTGCCGTTCGTAAGCATCGACTTATGAAAAGCAGCTTACTTTTTCTGATGCTACTCTCAACGAGTGCGCAGGCTCAACGTTGGTCAGGCAATACCAGCCCTAGCTACCCAACGCTCATCTCTTACCTCGACTCTCTCGACCGCAAACACACGGATATCACGCTGTATTCAATGGGCGCCTCTGACTACGGCCTCCCGATTTATTTGTGTGTCATTAATGGGCTTCGCGACTCGACCAAAACCTTTGAAAAAGCACGCAATGGCAGCTGCATCTTGATCAATAATGCCATTCATGCGGGTGAACCCGACGGCATAAATGCTACCTTAATTTGGCTCGAACAATGGATTTTAGCAGGCAAACCCAAAGTCGATAGCCAAGGCAATCCGTTGCCACTCATTGCCTTTATACCAGCGTACAATGTGGGTGGCATGATGAACCGTTCAAGCACCAGCCGGGCCAATCAAAATGGGCCCGAAAGCTATGGGTTTCGCGGAAATGCTCAAAACCTAGACCTCAACCGCGATTTCATAAAAATGGATGCTCAAAACACCTTCACATTTGCGCGCATCTACCAAGCACTTGATCCGGATGTGTTTATCGACAACCATGTTTCGAACGGTGCTGATTACCAATACACCCTTACCTTTATTTCGTCATTGAAAGAACGCTTGGCACCTTCTATGCAACAACTCACCTACACTTCTTGCATTCCGACACTTCAAGCCTACTGCCAGACGAATTCAGTAGAACTGTTTCCGTATGTCGATTTAAAAGGTGAAACACCAGAAAGTGGCATCGTGGCATTTAATGACCTTCCACGTTACGCCATGGGCTATGCAAGTTTATTTCACAGCTTGTCGTTTACCGTCGAAACGCATATGCTCAAACCTTTCCCCGAGCGCGTTCAAGCAACGCTTGTCTTTTTAAACACCCTAATCAGCTATAGCATGAGCCATGCAGCTGAAATAGAAACAGCACGAACCGCCGCTAAAAATTGGGCGCAACAGCAAGGCTATTTTTACTTCAACTACCAACTCGATGAAACGCAAAAAGACCGTATTCGGTTTAAAGGTTACGAAGCCAACCATCCGGTTCATCCGATCACAGGATTGCCACAACTCGAATACGATCGCTCAAAGCCCTATGAACGCGACATCCCTTATTTTCATTCCTATCAAGCGCGTGATTCGGTTAAAATTCCAACCTATTATATTGTAGCAGCCCAAGAACGTGATGTCATTGCGCGCTTGGAAGCAAATGGCGTCGAATTTAGACGAATTGAAAAAGACAGTTCGGTATCCGTTTCTATCCGTACAATAACGCACTTTGCAGCTCCGAACTCCCCTTATGAAGGTCATTT
Source organism: Bacteroidota bacterium (assembly GCA_039800565.1). GTDB lineage: Bacteria > Bacteroidota > Bacteroidia > Flavobacteriales_D > Crocinitomicaceae > UBA952. The sequence goes on from JBDLQL010000049.1 coordinate 5,559, forward strand.
TAAATTGACAGAAATTGAAAGCGAGCTACACTTAAGAACTGTGTTACTCAAACCAGGAGACCTCCTGATTCCTACAAAGCAAGAACGCGCCACCTTTATCCATACCGTCTTGCAGGCACATACCGAAGATAGCTACCTCAGTTGGAATTTCTTCGACAGCTACTTACAACAAAAAGAATTTTTCTCTGGCTATGTCTTTATAGAACACGTGGAGGCCATTTTAGAAAATAATTCTGAACTTAAGGCAGCTTATGAACACCGCAAACAACTCGATGCCAAATTTGCAGCAAGCGAATGGGAACAGTTGCTTTACATATACCAACATAGCCCCTACTTCGAACCATCATATATGGTTTTGCCTATATACGAACTAGCGAATTAATCGACGAATAGTTTATACCGATAAGCACTCCCTTCTAGCTGAATAAAATAGATGCCTTTCGGAAAACCCGCGACAAAAAATGAACTTTCTTGCGATTGAATGGGCATAGAATAAATAGACCTCCCCTCTAAACTATAAAGGAGAAGATTTCCAAATACAGGTCTAGAAAACTGAACATTTACAATAGCTGTAGCCGGATTGGGAAAAAGTTTAAATTGTAAAAGCGGAACCTCAATTCCAGCATCCGTTTGACCACAAGAAGTTGCAAAATAACTTTGGGTCAAAAAACGAGATTGAGCCGGTATAGGAAAGTTACTTGTCGGTTGATCACCTATTGTTAACCACATCGACTGTGGAACAAAATCAGGTTGATCGGAATACGCAAATGAGCTGTCGTTCACAAAAGAAGTGCCAGAAGGCACAATCGTCCCTTTGTTATTCTTTGCAAACTGATATTGCCCAGCGCCAAGTAAATTGTAATTAACAAGACTATATGGCAATGCGGTATTGGTTACCTCGTTACCTATAAAAAGTTGATTTGGCGAAGTTTGATCGCTAAAAAACAAGCCATATAAAATTGCCCGATTTCGGTAAAATAAATTATCCGGACCATTTGCTCCATGTGAATTGTCAATCACTATGTTGTTTACACAATTTTGCTCAAACAAATTTGAATAGACGTAGTTTCCGTGCAAGACCAAATCACCAGCGCTTGCGGTACCTAATAATGGATTCGAATTGGTCCAATAGGCATCACTTGAAAAATTAAAAGCTGCCACGTTTCCGTTGGCCCCAGACTGCATTAAAATGGCATGCCTTAAGTGTTTAAATAAATTATCTTCAATTCGGCACGCTCCTGTGCTAGCCTGTAACACAACGCCGTAGGCACGACCACCCTCGCCATAATCAAAGGCTTCGGTAAAATAGTTCTTGGCAACATGTACATTAGAGCAACTTGTCAAGGCTAAATGGGCAAACGTACAATTTCGCGAAAACAAAGAAAGCACTTCTGAATTGACCACATAATTAAACGCGATCGAACTGCTTTGCTCGGGTGCGGTGTCATCTATACGTTCAATTGAGAAACACCTTAACTTCAAATGTTGTAATGGCGTAACCAATTTCACAATACAAGGACTTTCGTTTGTATAAGACCTTCTGACAACTGAGCTTAGCACAAGTGTATCGCCATAAAAATGCTTTACTTGAATCAGCTGACCAACCGTTCCTAAAGCCCAATTTGAGCTTACCAAAGCTGCATCTTGACAACTCAAAT
>JBDLQL010000050.1:0-6723 GCA_039800565.1 Bacteroidota bacterium
AATATACGTACTCCCAAAATCTCCAAACTGACTTTAATTAAAACCTGAATTATTACCGTATTAATAACAATCACCGTATTCGGCAATGAGTATTGCCTTCGCTTTAGGCTTGTAGTTTGCCCAGTAGTCGGGGGCTTTGGCGTGCTGGCGCGCAGGGATAAACACATCGTAACTAGGATGATCTAGCCAACCAGCAGAAAAACCATTGGTGCCAATTTGCGCCTTTAAAATACGGTTCATATCCAGCATAAATTCTTCCGGCATGACGGTTTCATTGAGTGAGTTTTCCCAAAAAATGACACTCGGATGGTTGCGGTCTCTAAACGTCAAGGCATAGAGGTCATTTTTACACCGTTGCCTAAAAATCGAAGAATAAGAGAAAAACTGCCAACCAGGAATGGCGTCCATGACAATGATGCCTAATTCGTCGCAGGCCTCATAAAAAGCGGGGGCTTGCGGGTAATGCGAAAGCCGGACAAAATTAAATCCTGCCTCTTTAATCAATTGCGCATCGCGCTTTTGTGCGTTGTCAGGAACCGCATTGCCTACGTATGGATATTCTTGGTGCCTATTGGTTCCTTTCAGGAAGAGTTTTGTGTCATTCAGGTAAAAACCGTCAGCTCTCAACTCAGGCTTTCGAATGCCCACTTTTAATACGTACCTTGCAATGGTGTCTTGTGCATAAATAACATACATCGTTAAATTATACAGTTTTGGATCAGAAGGCGACCATAATTGAGGTGTTTTTAGGATTAATTTCCCGGTATAGGATTGGACATTAGTGGAATCGATGAATGATGAGTTGTTCAATGCGAACGAAGTTTCTCCTAATTTAGCCTCCACTTGAATGGGTAAAGTCATCCAATCGGGTTGAAAGTTTAACTCAAAATCGAGTTGGAGTGTAGCCGCTGTCGCATTGGCTTCGATGGTTTGAAAATAAGGATATTGGATTTGAACGGCTCCCACTTCTTCTAACCATACATTGCGGTAAATGCCGGCATGGTAATAAAAATCGAGTGCTTTAATGGCCTTACCTGGTGGAATAGTGGAATCCTCCCGGTTGTCTAAAAATACTTCAAGTACATTTGCTGAATCTTGAAGTTCTTCGCTTAAGTCCACCTCAAAAGGCAAGTAACCACCTACATGGCTACCAATAAGTTGGCCATTTAAGCTAACGTTCGCCGTATGCATAGCACCTTCAACATGCAGCAAAAGCCGTCGGCCCTTTTGCAACGGATAATCGAAGCGTTTCCGATAGACAACTTCTCCAATAAACTGTCCATTCATGACCAAAGGTTCCAATCTTGGCGTATGTGGAAGATTCACAATTGAAACAGGGTCATTTGGCTGTGCTTGAAACTCCCAATTATCGTTGAAAGCTACTTTTTTTAGTTGCCCGAATGCACAAGTGATACTCTGCAAAAAAAGAAGAAGAAAAGCGTATTTCATTCGAAAAGGAAACTTAATTTAAAAAAGCGTCGAGTGCAGGCGATGGGCGGCCATTACTTTGCCAGCAATTAAGCGTATAGCCACTCCAACTTGTAGCACCTTCCGGTTCCCAATAAAAAACGCCCAGCCCTTGTTGGTTTGGTACGGCACGAGTCGCCGAAATGGTGGCATTGAGTAAATCTAATGTATTCTGGACTTGAGTTGATGGACCACCAACTTCTACCACCATTACAGGTTTTTGATACCGACTCACCATGTCTTTTAGGTTGTTTTGAAGAGCCGCAATGGTGGCTGTATAATCTGACCCTAACCAATACGGATAGTAGGATGCTCCGATAATATCAAAATGCAAACCATTTGCTACGGCTAAATCAAAAAACCAGCGAAAGCGTGCATTGTCATTTCCTTGGTCTATGTGTACAATCACTTGTATCGATGAGTCAATGGCTTTACAGGCATCGTAGCCTTTATTAAGGAGTGATGCCATTTGAGCAGCGTGATCTGTATGACCTTCTGGCCAAAGGAATCCGCTCGGAATCTCGTTGCCAATTTGCACCCATTTGGGGCTGACACCAGCCTGTTTTAATAGATCTAGGGTGTGGTAAGTATGTGCGTAAACCGAATCTTGAAGGGCACTTAGGCTGCAGTTTGCCCATGTAGCAGGTTTGCTTTGATGTGCAGGATCAGCCCAAGTATCCGAATAATGAAAATCGATCATGATTTTTAAACCTTTCTGTTTGGCGCGCAAGGCTAATTGAACGGTTTCTTCGGGGCTGCAGTGTCCGTTAATTTTATCCGTTGAAGGATGAACAAACACGCGGAGCCTAACCGCATTTATTCCACGAGCCACTAATAAATCAATCGGATCGGCGACTTGGCCATTTTCATCGTAAAAGGTATAGCCAGTGGCTTCCATTTGTGGCAACCAACTGATGTCGGCACCTTTCGTTAAATAATCAGGCGTGACGACAACGGGTGGTTTTGGAGTTGGTTTTTCTTTGCAGGCGCCGAAGAGCAAGCCGAAAGCCAAAAAGAAACTTAATCCCATAGTTAATCGCATTGTTGAAGTTTTATCTCGATGAAATTACGACGTTTTTCATTCGTTTGAAGCGTTATTGAAGGAAAAGTTGGGTGGTGAACGGCATCCGGATGCAACTGGTTCTCAAAGCAAATGCCAGATTGTGCGCTGTATTTCACACCACCTTTCCCAACAATCGGACTTTCTCCGCCTACATAGACCTGAAAAATAGGCATGTTTGTCGAAAAACTTAATTGCAAGCCATCGCTCGAGCGCATTTTTACTTGTTCACTTTCTTTCGTCAGAACAAATGCGTGGTCAAGCGCACCAATTGGAGAGGGCTGTAACGCGGCATATTCGCCGTCAGAAAAATGCACGTGATTACCTGTCGGAAGCTTCGCTTCATTTTTACCGAGGTAGCTAGTTGCCGCAATTTCGATTTCGAGCCCTTTGAGCGTTGCGTCATGACCATTTAAATTGAAATAACTGTGCTGTGTCGGGTTCGCAATAGTTGTGGTTTGGGCAGTGCTAATGAGTTCAATTTGAAAACTTTCCGGACTTAATGTGTAGCGGACTTCACAGCTTTGAATACCCGGATAAGAAATTTCTGGGGTCGATTGCAGTTGTAAATGAAGGCACTGTTTCTCTTGGTTTTGTGTATCGAAATGAACGCAACTCCAATATTGATTTGAAAACGATTGGGTGCCGCCATGCAAATGGTGTTCACCTTCATTCAATGGAAGTTGCCAATGGGTGTTTTCCCATTCGAAACGACCTTTGTTGATCCGGCCAGCAACTGGGCCCACAATGGCGCCAAAATAAGGTGAACTTCCCAACTCAAATGCACGTTGATAGTCTTGCGGATGGTCGTAGCCAAGCACAATGTCGCGTGGCTGGAAGCCATCAAGATGGATTCGAAACGATTGAATGGTAGCCCCAAAAGGTATGATGCGGATGGTCGCCCAATCGTTTTTTAATTCAAAAACCTCCATACCAACTAGTTGTTGGACGTTGTCCAGTTGCGAAAAAGTGCTTGCCATTTTGGCAATAACAATACCATAGTTGGAACCAAGATAAGTGTGAGCAGCAACGTTTTGCCGAACTGATTCCAATTAGCCATCAAGGGCCAACAAATGTAAAAAAGGAGATTGATCAGCGGATAAATAAATAACCAATTGATCAGCATGAATTTCAGTTTCATAAATAAGAGCTAGTAAAAATGAGCGGTACGAAGATACAGATTCTCTTCAGATCGACGCCGTATGTAACAAGGGTTACAATATAACTCATTGAATAGCTGCAACTTTCATCACTCAAACCAATACACTATGAAACACGCACATCAACTTATTATCGTTGGAGGAGGAAATGCAGGTATTTCTGTCGCTGCCCAATTACTTCGTAAAGACAACACGCTAGACATCGCTATTATTGATCCGGCTCAAAAACACTATTACCAGCCTGCCTGGACACTTGCCGGAGGTGGCGCATTTGACATTGCGAACACCGAGCGCAATGAAAAAGAAGTCATCCCTGAAGGTTGCACTTGGATTCAAAAAGGAGTCGTCTCTTTTCAGGCAGCTGAAAATAAAATTACATTAACCGATGGCACAGAATTAGGCTATGAAATACTTATTGTCGCCCCTGGTATTCAGCTCAATTGGGATGAAATTAAAGGCTTGAAAGAAAACATTGGCAAAAATGGCGTTTGCTCCAATTACAGTTTTGAAAGCGCACCTTACACCTTTGAATGCATCTCTAATCTTAAAAAGGGGAACGCGATTTTTCACAATCCACATACGCCGGTAAAATGTGGCGGGGCTCCACATAAAATCATGTATTTGGCAGCAGATTATTTTAGAAAACACGGGGTATTAAACCAAATAGACATACAGTATTGGAGTGGGGCTGGGCGCTTGTTTGCGGTTGAGAAATACGAAAAAACACTTCTGAAAGTTTGTGAACGCGCCCATGCAAAGCTCCATTTTATGCAAAAACTTGTCGAAATTGACGGGCAGCAAAAACGCGCAAAATTTGTAGGTATTGGCGAAGACAATAAAGAACAAGAAACGTGGGTTGCATTTGATATGATTCATGTGACACCACCGCAATCGGCGCCTGATTTTATTCGCACAAGTGAATTAGCAAACGCAACAGGTTGGGTAGATGTCGACAAACACACGTTGCAACATGTGCGCCACGCCAATATTTTCTCATTAGGAGATGCAGCCGGATTGCCAATCAGTAAAACAGGTGCTGCGATCCGAAAACAAGCACCGGTATTGGTGGCCAATGTACTCAATTACATCAATGGCAAATCACTGACCGCTTCCTATAATGGCTATACAAGTTGCCCACTTGTAACGGGTTACGGCAAATTAGTTTTGGCCGAATTTGATTACAATAACGTGCCTCAAGAAACTTTTCCATTTGATCAAAGTAAAGAAAGACGGAGCATGTATATTTTGAAAAAATACATTTTACCATGGATGTATTGGACTAAAATTTTAAAAGGAAAAGCCTAAGCGCATTAGTTTGTGTATCTTTAAACCATGAATATTTCGCTCTGTTTGTGGTTTAAAGAAACCAAAGGAAAAGAGGCCTTAGCCTTTTATAAAAGCGTTTTCAACGAAGCACTACAAGTGCGTTCAGAAAACCCAATGGCCCAAATTTACACCTTGTATGATCAAGCACTCATGCATTTAAATCATGCCGCAGACGACCTGATCAATCCTTCCTTTTCGTTTTTCATCAATCTTGAAGATAAGCAACAACTCCAAACGCTCTTTACTCAATTGTCTGACGGCGGAAAGGTATTGATGCCTTTTCAGGCCTATCCGTGGTCAGAAGCATATGGGTGGTGTGCCGATGCCTTTGGTGTCAATTGGCAATTGATGTATACCGAAAAATCAAGTGCGGTTTTGGTTCCAAATTTCATGTTTACACAAGCCCATGCGGGCAAAGTTAGTCAAGCGCACGCGCAGTACCTTTCTATTTTTAAAGACGCGGAAGTGATTCTGAAAAGCACCTATGCTGAAAGCGGAGCTGATCTTCCAGATTACGTATCGTATTCCCAATTTCGGATCGCGAACCAATTGCTTTGCGCATCTGAAAGCAGTCATGCACATGAATTTGTGTTCAACGATGGTGCTTCAATTGTGCTGCATGTCGATACGCAAGATGAAATTGATTACTATTGGGACCAGCTGACAAAAGGCGGCAAGCCTGGGCGCTGCGGCTGGCTCGTCGATGCGTTTGGCATCTCCTGGCAAGTGGTCCCGAAACAACTCAGCCGTTATATGTCTGACCCCATCACGGCACCAAAAGTTTCGTATGCGTTTATGCAAATGAGTAAATTAAACATCGCCGCATTAGAAGCTGCGGCACAATCTTAAATTAGCATGCAAGTTTGTGTTTATTGTGCCTCCAGTGCACGCATTCATCCCGATTATTTTGAAGCGACCTCTAAGCTTGCCCACCACCTGGTATCTGCTGATATTCGGGTCGTTTTTGGTGGCGGTTCTTCTGGACTAATGGGTCAGTTGGCCGATAGCGTGTTGGCTGCAGGTGGCCAAATCAAAGGCATTATGCCGCAATTCATGAACGAAGTCGAGTGGGGGCATAAAGGCGTGACGGATTTTGTCTATACCCAAACCATGCACGAACGCAAAGCGAAATTTCTTGAGGGAACTGATGCGCTCATTGCCTTACCTGGCGGCCCTGGTACCTTCGAAGAATTGTTTGAGGCCATAACGCTTAAAAAACTCGCGCAATTCACCAAGCCCATCGTTATTTTAAACACACGCGGCTATTTTAATGCATTTAATTTATTAATGCAAACTGCAGTGCAAGAAAGATTTATGCCTGATGAATTAAATAATTTATTTACTATAGTAGATGCACCTGAAGAAGTGGTTCCGGCCATCAAGTCTGCGCATATTTGGAACAAAGGTTTACACGACGCGGGCAGCCTTAGATAAGCCAGTAGTTTTGACGATTATTTCAAAATAATTTATTTAAAAAAGAACAAGCTCGATGATTCATAAAATATTTATCGTAATATTGCGATGGATATGGGACTAACCAAAAGCGAAATATTTACCGATAAGCAGAATAAACTGGCAGGCATGATGAAGGCACTGGCCCATCCTGCCCGTATCGCTATCATTCAGCAGGACGCTACACGTCGCCGGCTGGAGGACGTGCAGGCTATGCAACGTCAAGCTGAGCGTACAGCTGTACTAAATGACCTGAAT
>JBDLQL010000051.1:0-5683 GCA_039800565.1 Bacteroidota bacterium
TGGTTGCCTGTGTTGGGGGCGCTGCCTTTGGCGATCCAAATTGTTTTCGAATTAGCTACGCAGCTTCCGAAGAAACCCTTCAAAAAGCCGTCGATCGCATCTCAGCAGCACTGGCCAAATTAAGCGCATGAGTCTCCACACACTTTTCGAGCAATTTACCCACAAACGCATTCTTGTCATCGGTGACATCATGACCGATGCCTACCTTATTGGCACTGTCGAACGCATGAGTCCAGAAGCACCGGTTCCAGTACTCGACTACAGCCATGAAGAACGACGCATTGGCGGCGCTGGCAATGTGGCACTTAACATTTTGGCATTGGGCGCAAAAGCAGTCATTGCCAGTGTAATCGGCAACGATACTGCCGGCCAACAACTCGAAACACAGCTCCAAGAAGCCGGAATTGACACACAGTGCCTCCTTCACTCAGACGAGCGTCGAACCACGATCAAAACACGCGTGTTGTCCAAACAAAAACAATTGTTGCGCATCGACACCGAAGATCGGCACGAGTTGTCTTCTTCAGAAGAAAGCGCCCTCAAAGCACGTATTGAAGCACAACTGAAACTGGGTATAGATGGCATCATTTTAGAAGACTACAACAAAGGTGTATTAAGTAGTTCATTGATCGAATGGATCATTCAAAAAGCCAATACACTTGAAATCCCTACCACGGTCGACCCTAAAAAAAAGAACTTTTTAGCCTACAAAGGCTGCACCTTATTTAAACCCAATCTGAAAGAACTCAAAGAAGGGCTCGGCCTCGAATTCAAGTATCCTGAAAATGAAGCTGCCTTCCAAGACGCGCTTGAAGTGTTGCAACAACACTTGCAACACCGTTATTCGTTTGTAACGCTTTCTGAATATGGGGTTCATATCACCGATGGTCAGCACCATTTCAAACAACAAGCCCATCCCCGAAACATTGCCGATGTTTCAGGCGCTGGCGATACCGTCATTGCAACAGCTACCTTAAGTTTGGTGTGTGGCGCCGCCATGCAAGAAGTTGCTCAATTGGCAAACTTAGCTGGCGGTTTGGTTTGCGAGCACCCAGGCGTGGTTTGCATCGATAAAAACGAATTGTTAAAAGAGGCCTTGCGCCTACACAACTAATGCCATGGAAGAAACTCCTCAAGTTAAACCGTATTATTCTACAAAATCCAAAAAAGAAGAAGTTGCTGAAATGTTCAATAACATTTCAGCCAACTATGATTTCTTAAATCACTTTCTTTCTCTAGGGATCGACCATCTTTGGCGAGCAAAAGCTGTGAACGAGTTAAAATCGCTCAAGCCCAAACGTCTACTCGATATTGCAACCGGCACCGGCGACTTCGCGATCGCTTGCTTAAAAGTCAATCCAGAACAAGTTGTTGGGCTCGACATCTCGGCAGGTATGCTTGAAGTCGGCAAACAAAAAATGATCAAAAAAGGACTCGACCAACGCATTCTTATGCAACTTGGCGATTCAGAAAACATCCCTTACGAAGACCATTATTTTGATGGCTTAACGGTAGGGTTTGGCGTCCGCAATTTCGAAAACCTTGAAAAAGGTTTGGCTGAAATGCTTCGCGTGATTCGCCCTGGCGGAAAAGCTGTTATTTTAGAATTTTCCAAACCAAGTCGTTTTCCAATCAAGCAACTTTTTGGTTTTTATTCAAAAGTTATGATCCCTTTTTTTGGCAAACGCATTTCAAAAGATGCCCGAGCCTATACGTATTTGCCCGAAAGTGTTGCTGCATTTCCTGAAGGCAAGGCATTTACCGATGTCATGAAAAAAGTGGGTTATTCAGACATTAAAGTCATTCGACTTAGCGGAGGCATCTCAAGTATTTACGTTGGTCACAAAGCAATATAAACCTGCCGTTCACGTTAGGCTCACATGAAAAAACTACTGTGTTTCTTCCTTCTTTTTTACAGTCTGTCCGCTAACGCGCAGCGACAGAAACAACAGCGCTATAAAAATTTTGACAAGCGCTACATACATTTTGGATTTATGTTAGGCTTTAACAGCGCCGATTTCATGGTCATGCCCAAAGCCAATGCGTACCAACAGTACGGTCTACTTTCAGTTACCAATCAGTCGCAGCCGGGCGGTCAATTAGGAATCCTAACGACCATCAAACTAGGAACACCCACCATCCGTTTTCGATTTATGCCGACTTTATCGTTCCAAGAACGCGTGCTCAGTTACCGAAGCCTCGATTCAACCTGGTTTCCAAAAGGCATCGGTGAACAACGCGTCAATTCGACGAACCTTGATTTTCCGATGATGCTCCAGTTTCGAACCAAGCGCTACAATAACTTTACCGCCTATTCATTAGTCGGCATGCAATATTCCATCGATTTGCAATCGCAGCAAGATGCTTCTCAGAATTTTTACGATCCTTTCATCAAGATCAAAAAAAACGACTGGCAAGGCCAAATCGGAGGTGGCATTGAGTTTTTTGCGCCTTATTTTAAATTTAGCATCGAACTCAAATACAGCCATGGATTTAAAAGTAGTTTCATCCAAGACTACACCCCCGTCTCTTTACCAATCGATCAGTTATACAACCGCGGTTGGTATTTTTCATTGATTTTTGAAGGCTAATGCAACTCGTTTCGTTTTCGTGTACTCCTGAGCAGGCTCAAGACCTCACCTACCTCGAAAATCGCATTCGAAAAGAACTTGCATGTGCTTCAAACCAAGCGCTCGATTTTCGCTGGCATAAGCGCAGCATCGATGCGCGCCAACGCAGCATTAAAATCAATGCAAGTTTTCAGGTTGCCTTAAATCAAGCCCTCCCTCCTCGTTTTGAAACACGAAAGTTTCAATCCTGTGCTCATAAAAACGAAATTCATATTATTGGTGCCGGACCCGCAGGTTTGTTTGCCGCCCTTGAAGCCATTTTAGCGGGGTTTAAGCCCGTTATTTACGAGCGTGGCAAAAATGTGCGTGACAGACGCCGAGACTTGGCGCAACTTACCAAAACACAACAACTAAATCCGGAATCAAACTACTGCTTTGGAGAAGGCGGCGCAGGCACCTATTCTGATGGGAAGTTGTATACCCGTTCTAAAAAACGAGGCGATGTGCAAAAAGTCATGGAACTTTTGGTACAGTTTGGAGCCAATGAGTCTATTTTAGTCGATGCGCATCCACACATTGGCACCAATAAATTGCCACAGCTCATTGAAAACATTCGTGACTGCATCCTCAATGCGGGCGGTGAAATTCACTTTCATTCAAAATTAACAGACCTACATCTTACAAACGGCCGAATCAGCCATATCGAAATCAATCAGCACGATCGCATTCAAGTTGAGCGCTTGATTTTAGCCACTGGTCATTCGGCACGCGATATCTTTGAATTGCTTCAGAAACGGCACATCTTCATTCAAGCCAAAGCATTTGCTCTTGGTGTTCGCGTCGAACACACCCAAGCGCTGATTGATCAGATCCAATACCACGGACGCCTCAATGACCAGTTTTTGCCACCTGCTTCTTATAGCCTAGTGACACAAGTCGATGGACGTGGCGTGTATTCGTTTTGCATGTGCCCTGGTGGCATTATCGCACCTTGTGCCACAGCTGAAGGCGAAGTTGTGACAAATGGGTGGTCACCTTCAAAACGCAATAATAAATACGCTAATAGTGGAATTGTCGTTGGAATTGAACCTAGCGATTTTGAGCAAGCAAACGACCCATTGGTCTGCCTTGAATTTCAAAAAGCGATTGAACACGCATGCTGGGAGGCTGCAGGAAAAACACAAGCTGTGCCCGCACAGTGTTTAAAAGACTTTGTTAAAGGTGTTAAAAGCCAAAGCTTCCCAAGAAGCTCTTACCATCCAGGCATCGTAAGTGTCAATTTGCATGAGGTATTCCCGGCCTTTGTTGCCAACCGCTTGCGGCAAGCATTTCTCGATTTCGAACAAAAAATGCCCGGTTTCATCACCAACGATGCCGTGCTGCATGCCCCAGAATCGCGTACTTCATCGCCTGTTTTAATTCCTCGCGACCCCACAACATTTCAGCACCTTGAAGTCGTTAATTTATACCCTATTGCCGAAGGCGCCGGCTATGCAGGAGGCATTGTATCGGCAGCAGTCGACGGTATAAACTGCCTTCAGAAAATTGTAGCCGAAGCAGGCTAAGCCCTGCTCGCTTTTGCTTAACTTTGCATTATGAAGCGAGTTGTGGTAGGTTTGTCAGGAGGAGTCGACTCTAGTGTTGCGGCTTATTTATTGCTTAAACAAGGCTACGAAGTCATTGGCATGTTTATGCGCAATTGGCACGATGAAAGTGTCACACTCTCTGACGAATGCCCCTGGATTGACGATTCAAACGATGCCTTATTAATTGCACAACAACTTGGCATTCCGTTTCAGGTCATTGACTTATCCGAAGCATACAAGCAACGAATTGTCAACTACATGTTTGCAGAATACGAAGCCGGACGCACCCCAAATCCAGATGTCTTGTGCAATCGCGAAATCAAATTTGATGTCTTTTTAAAAGCTGCACTCGAACTCGGAGCCGATTATGTTGCAACAGGGCATTATTGCCAACGACAAGAACATCCTGCTGGCACCTTCCATTTACATGCCGGTGCAGACCCTGGCAAAGACCAATCGTATTTTCTTTGTCAATTAAATCAAGAACAGCTCAGTAAAGCATTGTTTCCAATTGGCCATTTACAAAAAGCAGATGTCAGAGCCATTGCAAGTGAGGCAGGGCTTATAACCGCAGCCAAAAAAGATTCGCAAGGCTTGTGTTTTGTTGGAAAAATTGCCTTACCTACTTTTTTACAACAACAACTTGCCCCAAAAGTTGGGCCCGTAATTGAAATTCCGGCGAGTCTTTCTTGTTTTGAAGCGTACGCTAATATTCCAATAGATGCCGCACATGTGCACGAACTTGCCGAACCTTTTAAGTTTGAAGCACACCAAGGCACACAAGTGACCACCCATCAGGGGGCACATTATTACACCATCGGACAGCGCAAAGGCTTGCACATCGGCGGACGACCAGAACCAAGTTTTGTCATCGGACTCAATACACAAACCAATTGTGTGTTTAGTGGCCAGACCGAACAGCACCCGGGGCTACTGCGCTGGGCCTTAAAAGTCCAAGAGAAAGACCTGAATTGGATAGGCTCTTCAGAAATCTTTGAACGAACAGGCAAACTTGATTGCTTGGTGCGCATCCGCTACCGCCAACCCTTGCAGAAAGCAACCTTACTTCAGCAATCTGATGGACTTTATATTCTTTTCAACGAAAAACAAAAAGGAATTACACCCGGACAATTTGCCGCCTGGTACCTCGAAACCGAATTACTCGGATCAGGTGTGATTGCATAAAAAAAGGGACGCTAGTTGCACCCCTTTTTTTTATCTAAAAATCAACTTTAGTTGAGTATCAATGCAAATCCAATTTGCTCCTCTTCTTCTTGTTTCGACTCAGAAAAACGAATACGATCTGGATGTTGTTCTTGAATAAAATACTGTATTTAAAGTTTTATTGTCAACTGAATAATGATTTATTTTAATTTTTTGCTCTTCGAAATAATTTGATGTAGGCGTATATGTTAAATCCGGAGCAATAGTAATTTTTTTAGCTTTTTTAAAAATATTATATATATCCTCTTGTTCAAACTTACTAGATGCTTGCCATGTAACATTTTTATGTAATGAAAATAATTT
>JBDLQL010000052.1:0-5170 GCA_039800565.1 Bacteroidota bacterium
CTGGATTATCGGCATCACGTTAGGTATTTTCTTGTTGGTTTACACCGGTTACCAGCTAATATATGGCAATCGACAGACAGCCATGAAAGAATCGACAATGTACAAGCGTTTGCAATTGCTTTCTTCGGCAGCCTTCTCATTAGGACATGGTGGTGCCGATTCTCAGAAAGTAATGGGGATTATTTGTGCCGCACTCATCGTGTTTTCGAACGGAGTTCGTGACGGAAGTGCCGATGTGAAAGAAGTGCCCGATGCCTTGAAATGTGCTGAAATTATTCAATTGAAATTTCATGACGAAGAAGGTAAAGTCAAAAAATTCAAGCCAAGTGTGGCTGTGGTTGATAGTACTGTTTATTACACAGACGGTAAAAACATCATGAATTTAGCGGGCGACAAACTTTATGAAGACAAAGAATTGGTTGCTGAAAATTTAGATCAACCCTTCTTCCATATGCTTGATAAAGAAAAAATCAAGGCCGACGATTTTGACCATGCAGTCAAAACACTCGAACCACTTTTGGTCTACACCAAGAAAAAAGAAATCCATGATCTTTCCAATAATGCGTTGATTTTCGATGGTAAAATGTTAGATACGACTTACCAATATGCAGGCTTCTTTACCAAGTTTGTAGACGTAAAATCAAACGAATTGTTAGAAGACATCAAGCTTGAGACGAAAGTAAACAACGACTCAATGCCATGGTGGATTGCATTTGCTTGTTATTTAATGATCGGTTTAGGAACCATGATGGGCGGTTGGAAAATTGTCAAAACAATGGGAACTAAGATTACCAAGGTGACACCGCTGGAAGGTGTTTGTGCCGAAACCGCAGGAGCCTTAACCCTGTTTACGGTATCTCAGTTTGGAATCCCAGTTTCGACAACCCACACCATCACCGGTTCAATCATTGGGGTCGGGGCCACCAAACGCCTGAGTGCGGTTCGTTGGGGCGTCACGATCAATTTATTATGGGCTTGGATTTTAACGATTCCGGTAAGTGCGGCATTAGCAGCTATCTTCTACTATACCATCTCTTATTTCAATTAGAAAATTCTTGACTCAGATTTTAAAAAAGCACCTGCGGGTGCTTTTTTTGTTTTCTCTTAAAAATTCCTTAATTTTAGCCAAATCTAAAAAAATCAACTATGAGAAAACTTTTACTTACAATCAGTGCAGTAGCCTTGGCTGTAGCTGCACAAGCGCAAGTGATTGTGGCTGGCGTATCGCCACAAAGCATTGCCGGAAACTACACGTTCAGTTGGGCCGATCCAGCTGGCGGAGATTGGGCTTGTCCTGACTTCTTAATTCCCAACACTTTTGTACAAGATACATTGATGTTGGTTGACGATGGTTCTACAGGTACCAACGCACAAGGTCATCCTGTTGCTCAGGAAGGCTGTAACCCACTCATCAACAATCTTACTGGTAAAATCGCTGTGATTTACCGTAACACGTGTAACTTCAGTGCCAAAGCATTGAACGCACAAAATGCGGGTGCTGTTGGTGTGATTATCATCAACCGTGACCCTGAAGCAATTGCAATGGGTGGTGGTACGGCTGGTGTCAGTGTTACCATTCCTGTTGTCATGCTTTCAAGCACAGACGGCGCTACATTGGTCAATCAAATGGCAAGTGGGCCAGTTGTTGTGTTCATGGGTAACAAACAAAACATGTATGAAACTGATGGTGGTTCATCACAAGCTGACGTCATGATTTCACGTTATGGCTCGATTCCACAAACGATGGCCAACAACGGTTATACCTTCGATCCAGGGATCCAAGTGTACAACTTTGGTTCAGTTGCACATGACTTTACTGTAAACGCTAAAATCACTGGCCCTTCAGGAGTTGTTTATGACAACACCGTTGGTCCGGTAAACGTACTTTCTGGTGATACACTTCCTGTATTTAACGGTAACTCTTCAAGCTTCCCTTCAGTAAGTTTGGCTTCATGGGCTACCGGTGCATATACACTTACGTATACCATCGCAATCCCAGGTTTTGTTGATTCAGCAGACAGCGACAACAGTTTTTCATCTACGTTCAACGTGACTTCTGATGTCTTGTCTTTGGCAAGCCAAGATGCAACGACAAACGCAGTAACCTCAACATCTTACCCACACAATGCAACGACAACTTACCAAGCGTGTATGATGGTACAAGATACCTACCCAACTGCCAATACAGGCGTTGAAGGTTTGTACTTCTCTATCAAAGCACCAAACGATACTATCGACGGTGAAGAAGTGGTTGGTGAAATTTTCGAATGGAACGACTCTTGGGTAGACTTATCAGGTGGTTGGTCATCAATTACATTTGATAACTTGAACCAAGTAGGAGGTCTTACTTACGACTATGTAGGAAATGCTCAAAATGCACAAGTTGTTTACGCGGCATTCAATAGCCCAGTACTTTTAATGGACAGCCAACGTTATTTAGTGTGTTTGTCAACTGCAAATCCAGTCATTGCATTTGGTTTTGACAAATCATTGAACTACGAAGCAAACGTAAGTTTGTATTCTCAACCTGTTAGTGCCTTGTACATCGACAACACTACTTGGTATTCAGGATGGTCAGGTGGTACAAACGCTGTGTCTATCGGTTTAAAAGTCATCAACAACGTTGGTCTTGACGAAAACGCTACACTTGTTGCTAGCGCTTATCCGAACCCTGCTTCTGACATCGTTAACATCGCAGTAAACGCTGAAGGCAATGCTACCTATGTCGTAACTGACCTTAGCGGTAAAGTTGCCATGACTGGCGCGATGAACTTAGTCGGTGGCGAAGCTGCAGTTAACACATCAGCTTTACAAACAGGAATGTACATTTTCACCGTATCACTTGATAATGGTAAAACTGCACAATTCAATGTTGTGAAAAAATAAGTTCAACACGTTTTGAACGCAAAAGGGACGGGCAACCGTCCCTTTTTTATTTTGTATCTTTGCCACATGTCAAAAGCAACTTATACCGTAACTGCAGCCTTGCCTTATGCCAATGGCCCCCTTCATTTAGGACACGTCGCCGGCGTTTACCTACCTGCTGACATCTTTGTGCGTTTTTTGCGTATGAATGGCCATGATGTGGCATTTATCTGTGGGGCCGACGAACATGGTGCCGCCATTACCTTGCGCGCTAAAAAAGAAGGCCTCAGCCCTAAAGACATTGTCGACAAATACGACGGCATCATTCGGAATGCCTTTGCTGCGTTTCAAATCAATTTTGACATCTTTCACCGCACCTCTTCTGAATTGCATCACCAAACCTCTGCCGACTTTTTCAAGCGGCTTTATGACCAAGGGCAATTCACCGAAGAAGTATCTGAACAGTATTTTGACGAACAGTACCAGCAATTTTTAGCTGACCGTTACATCACAGGGCATTGTCCGAAATGTAGCAACCCGAATGCTTATGGCGATCAATGCGAAAAATGCGGATCGGACCTCAGTCCTACAGACCTCATCAATCCGGTTTCTACATTAAGTGGTAGCAAACCTGTACTTAAAAGCACCTCGCATTGGTACTTACCCATGGATCAGCATGAAACCTGGCTAAAAGACTGGATTCAAGAAGGTGTTTTAGACGGGCAAAAGCAACACGAACCCAAAGAATGGCGCAATCAAGTCATTGGCCAATGCATGTCTTGGATCAATGGCGGCCTTAAGCCACGCGCCATGACCCGCGACCTCGACTGGGGCGTTAAAGTTCCGTTGCCAAATGCAGAAGGAAAAGTTCTTTATGTATGGCTCGATGCCCCGATTGGCTACATTTCAGCGACCAAACAATGGGCGCTCGACAACGGCAAAGACTGGGAAAATTACTGGCTCAAATCCAAGGCAAAAAACCGCAAATTGGTCCATTTCATTGGAAAAGACAACATCGTTTTTCATGCCATTATTTTTCCAATCCTTCTCAAAAATCATGGCGACTTCATATTGCCCGACAACGTGCCTGCCTATGAGTTTTTAAACCTCGAAGGCGACAAATTTTCAACTTCGCGCAACTGGGCAGTTTGGTTACACGAATACCTTGAAAGTTACCCCGACAAAATTGACGAACTTAAGTATGTCTTGAGTGCCATTGCTCCCGAAACCAAAGATGCCGAATTTACTTGGAAAGAATTCCAGACACGTGTCAATTCTGAACTGGCCGACATCATGGGGAATTTCGTCAATCGGACCTTGGTACTGACCAACAAATATTACGAAGGCAAAGTACCTGCGGCCCACGACTTCACGCCAGAAGACCAACTTGTCTTGACACAATTAAACGAAATTCCTGCACGCATCTCGAAACTTGCCTACGCCTACAAACTGCGCGAAGCCCAAGCTGAAATGATGCAACTGGCACGCATTGGCAACAAATACCTTGCCGATAACGAACCTTGGAAATTGATCAAAACCGACCCAGCACGTGTCGAAACCATCCTCAATATTGCGCTGCAACTGACAGCAAATTTGCAAATTGCCACCCAACTCTTTTTGCCTGCAACTGCTCAGAAATTAGCAACAATGCTGCAAGCATCTTGGTCTAATTACACAGACTTAGGCCGTTCAGACCTCTTGCAAGCAGGTCATCAAATTGGCGAAGTGCAAATTCTTTTTGCCAAAATCGAAGACGAATTGGTCGAAAACGAAATCAATAAACTGAAGGCTACAGCAGCCCCAACCTCAAAATATCCACCAATGAAAGACGCAATCGCCTTTGACGATTTTTCCAAAATGGACCTCCGAATGGGAACCATATTAAGTGCACAAAAAGTAGAAAAGGCCGACAAATTGCTTCAGCTTACCGTCGATACCGGAATTGACCAGCGCACCATCGTTTCAGGAATTGCCGAACATTATGCACCAGAAGACATCATCGGCAAAACGGTCTTGGTCTTGTTAAATTTAGAGCCCCGAAAAATCAGAGGCATCGAATCACAAGGCATGATCTTAATGGCTGAAAACGAAGCGGGTAAATTAAGCTTTTTGGCTTCTGAAAAAGAATTTGGCGCTGGCCCTACAGTTCGCTAAGGTTTTTTTTTGCAGAACACAAAAAAGTTCCTATCTTTGTAGTCCCAATACAGAAAACAACACGTTTCAAGATATATTGCGGGGTGGAGCAGTTGGTAGCTCGTCGGGCTCATAACCCGAAGGCCATCGGTTCGAGTCCGGTCCCCGCTAC
>JBDLQL010000053.1:0-5107 GCA_039800565.1 Bacteroidota bacterium
CAATTTGCGCTTTTATTTTTAGCCGTCGCTCTTTTACTCATCATGATTGCGGTTGCCATGATTAACAATACCATTCGCCTGTCCTTGTATTCCAAACGATTTACCATCAAAACGATGCAATTGGTGGGTGCTACCGCCATGTACATTCGCAAGCCATTTTTAGGGCAAGCCATTTTGCAAGGGCTTATTTCCGCCTTGATTGGCTTGTCACTTTTGCTTACTGTATTTTATGGGCTTAATAACTTGCTCGAGACCATCGAGATCAGTTATTCGCTCGAGAGCTTTTTGTCACTTGTTGGCATCTTACTTGCAATTGGCGTTTTTATTACCGTGATTTCGACGTGGTTTGCCTTAAACAAGTATCTTCGTATGAAATTAGATGATTTGTACTAACTATGAAGGATCCTATCAAACACTTCGGCATTGACCCTGCTAATTACAAATGGCTTTACATCGGCTTGGCCATTAATATTCTCGGCTTTTTATTAATGCTCGGAGGTGGTAGCGAAGACCCAAACGTCTTTAAAGCAGACGAGTTGTTTAGTAGTGTGCGCATCACCATTGCACCAATGCTAATTGTACTTGGTTACATCGTTATTTTTTACGCGATTATGAAGCGTAAAAAAGACCAACCCGGAAGCGAAAACAACTAATCCATGAATTTTTTCGAGGCAATTGTGTTGGCCATTATTGAAGGCCTCACTGAATTTTTACCGATTTCTTCTACGGGGCATATGATTATTGCCTCCACTCTCATGGGCAATGCCACCGACGACTTTGTCAAGCTTTTTACGGTGGTCATTCAATTTGGGGCCATTCTTTCGGTCGTGTTGGTTTATTTTCAACGCTTTTTTCAAAGCCTGCGTTTTTACATGCTTTTGGCAGTAGCATTTGTCCCGACAGGTATTATTGGATTGTTAGCCAAAAAACACATCGATGCCTTGCTCGAAAACGTTACAGTTGTAGCCTGGACTTTACTCCTTGGGGGTGTGGTCTTGCTGTTTGTCGATAAGTGGTTTGCTGCCAACGAAGCACAAACCGAAGAAAAACCCATTAATTTTAAAACGGCCTTTCTTATCGGAACCATTCAATCCATTGCCATGGTGCCCGGTGTGTCACGATCAGCAGCAACCATCATTGGGGGCTTAAGTCAAAAACTGACCCGCAAAGCAGCTGCCGAATTCTCATTTTTTTTAGCTGTCCCGACCATGTGTGCCGCAACGCTTAAAAGTTTATACGACGAAAAAGACTTGCTTCTCCAATCAAGTGGCCATGAATGGGCCCTGCTTTTAGTGGGCAATGTGGTCGCATTTATCGTGGCATATTTGGCCATTAAATCATTTATTGGTTATTTGCAAAAACATGGCTTCCGGATGTTTGGTTGGTACCGCATCGTGTTAGGTGCTAGCCTTTTGATTTTATTAGCTGCAGGTTTCAAACTTCAAATGGCTGGCTAATGCTCGATATTCAAGACGGACTCACCATCCTGGTAGACAAACCGTATCAATGGACTTCTTTTGATGTGGTCAATAAAATTCGTTGGAATTTAAAACGAAGCCTAGGGCTTAAAAATGTAAAAGTGGGTCATGCCGGAACACTCGATCCGCTGGCAAGTGGTTTATTGGTTCTTTGCCTGGGCAAGCACACCAAGTTAATCGAAGGGTTTACCAACGACTCGAAAACGTATACCGGTACTTTTTTAGTAGGAAAAACAACGCCTTCTTTCGACCTCGAGACCGAATACAATCAGGAATATCCGACACAGCACATTACCCCACAATTACTTGAAGAAGTACGGCAGTCATTTTTGGGTGTGCAACTTCAAACGCCTCCGATTTATTCGGCCAAACAAGTCGACGGCAAACGCGCCTATGATTTTGCAAGAGCTGGCAAAACTGTCGAACTCAAGCAAAGCCAAATTGAAATTAAGGCATTTGAAATCGATGCGTCGCGTTTTCCGGAAGTCGATTTTAAAATTGCGTGCAGTAAAGGCACCTACATTCGCAGTATTGCGAATGACTTTGGCCAGCGCCTTGGTTCAGGCGCCACACTTATTGCATTGCGTCGCACCCAATCAGGGCAATTTGACATTGCCAACGCCAAATCGGTCGACGAATGGATTGCCCTAATTGCGCAAGACGAGCTGTTTATTCCTTAACGTGTTTTAATTTTTCCTGGACTTCTTTAATGTAGCGGTTGTATTTGTCTACTTTGTCCTGATACCCATTTTCTTCAGCCCGATGCAGGCGCTTTTGTAAGTAATGCAAACGACGTCCGAGTTTGTATTTGTCCCATTTGTACAAGATGCGTTTCATGGCTAGAAGAATTTAAAATGATTACTGATTTATTGGCCCCGTTGGGCTCCTCTAAATATACAAATTCAATACCAAAAACACGCATTTTTTTAGACGTTACACAAAATCGATAAAATTCATCGGAAGGCCTCAATTCGATTTGGAAATCTCTATTTTGTTTGTATCTTTGTGGCCCTGAAAGTCGAAAGAAATGCCTCGGTGGCGGAACTGGTAGACGCGCTGGATTCAAAATCCTGTTCTTTCGGGAGTGCCGGTTCGATCCCGGCCCGAGGTACAAAAGCCCTAGAGAAATCTGGGGCTTTTTTGTTTTCAATAATCGCTAAGCCTTACTCAATGACAAGCAGTTTTGTCGCTGTTCCATTTTTGCCTTCCAACACGACAAAATAGCTACCGGCCATTAGTTCACTGAGTTCAAGTTGAAGATTCGTTAACCCTGCTGTAGATTGACTGTGCAACACATTTCCTTGCAGGTCAACTAACGATAGGTGCTCAAAAGCGGCTTCTATTTCAACTTTCACATTTACAGTGTTTCTTGCCGGATTCGGAAATACATTTACGTCTAGCGACAGTTCTGCCGGAGCGATCAAGCCAAGATTTTCAGAAGTACACGGAAAAATGGAGCTGTAGTTATACAATTCTTGTAATGAACTTGCGGTATTGATGAGTTCTTGCACATTGTGCAAACGCGTCCCCGATTTGTTATAAATAAAAGCGTAGTCGGTGCAAATTGAAGTGTTTTTTGCAAAGTTGTTTTCATGGATGGTCAGAAAGCCACGCCCATCGTGAGCTGCTTGCTGACTCGTTTCAGCACTCCATTGGGTAGAATCATTCGGATTGCCATTATAGACAAAGTTTGTAGCTTGATTGCTCAGCGGGTCTATCCAGTTGCTGCTATCGGCCCACTGGCTGTTCATCAAAAGCCACGTTGCGGTATCGGCATTTGTAAAGTTCCAATTTGGGAAATAACTGGCATTTTCTAGCGGATGCGACATACACATGACACCTTGGCTAGGCGGGTTGGCCCCATAGCCATACCAACCTGCATCAACCTCATCGTAATCATCGGCATTGTATCCGTAAAGTAGTCGCTGCTCAGGCGCACAACCAATATAATCGTCTGCATAAAAGCCGATGTCAAAATCCAGAAATAGCGCTTGTCGGTAATTGTGGTAATTCACCGAACTCCGGTTAAAAACACGCAAGTTCAGAAACGTCGTGTTGTTGAGGTAGTTTCCAGTTGTAAATTGGTAGAACATAGCGTGTACCTCTATACCTAGCTTGTTTTCATCGAGCAGATGCGTCGCGTCGTTATAAATCACATAGCAGGCTTCATCGCCTCTGATGTCCGGATAATCGCCAAGTTGAGGTTCGTAAATCCCATTTGCATTGAGGTCAATATAAGGCGCCAGTTGAGCGGCCACGCCCAACGAAACCTCTCCGTTGCCTGGCCATTCTTCAATCGAAATTGGCATCACGTACGAAGCGTCTTGCCAATGCAACTGATGCTGCGTAATTTCTGCCTTACTCACTTTCCAAATCGATTCGTGGTACAAAGCATCGTAAGCCAATGAATTGTAAGATGCTCCTGAAGCAATAGGCCCATGACTAAACGAAGAAGCCGTTTCTTTACAGATACTCACATGCAAATTCGAATACGGATCTTGGGCACCAATCCAAAAACCGCCGTAAAAAATAGTCGATACTTCACCAGATTTTGGCACTTGGTACCCGCCGTGCTGCCCACTCGCATTGTAAAAAAACGCACCATTATTTAAAATATCGGCGCGCACATTGTTTTTCTCGAGTTGTGTTTGGCTTAATACCTGGGCCTGCATCGGACCTGCAAAAAGAACAAACAACAGGCTTCGTAAAATGTACTGCATAACAATTGGTTTTGTCAACAGAACGAATACCTCGCAGTAGAAGGGTAGGAGTGTTGGAGGTTTGATGTTGTTTGCCAAATTGAGAAGCGTTAAATTTATCCAATTGAATTGATATGAGTGCATTAACCATTCTCGGCTATTGTTGTCTGATCCTGATTTTTGGTGGGGTTCCGATTTATTTTATCGTCTTGGCTTTAAAGGACAAGCCTGATGCGACTCCAGAAAGTAAGGAGGCAACAAACACACTTCAAAAAAATCGGGCCAATTTTTGGGAGTATTTCATTCTCATTCTCCCCATCGTTTTGATCGGCATTGCACTACTGAGTCCTGACATCGAAGAGCAAAGAGGAAGTATACATTTTCTTGCAATTGGATTGCCTTTTTTTCAATTGTCTTTTAACAATCGGATTGATGTTCCAGGTGTCAATCGTATTGTTTTGGCAGCTTCTTTACTGTGTGGGCTTACTTCGTTCTACCTATCGCATGAAAATAAGATCCTGCCTCCAGGCGATCCGTGCTTGGTGCTACTTTGGTATCCAATAGCGATTTATTGTTACCTGAAAATTGCACGTGAACTCATCAATGCATTTACAGGGACCTATCCATTTACAGTCAGCCGATCTGAACCTGTGGGCTATTTTTCTGAGCTATACCAACGAGAAGCCAATTATTGGGACCTGCTTTGGACTTTTTGGAATTTTGGACTATATCTGTCGCTTTTATTTTGTAGTTTTTACTTATGAAACACCAAAAACACGATTTCAGTTATTATTAAGATAAAACAAAAAAAGCCAATCATTTCTGACTGGCTTTCTTAGTAGCGGGGACCGGACTCGAACCGATGGCCTTCGGGTTATGAGCCCGACGAGCTACCAACTGCTCCACCCCGCAATATATCTTGAAACGTGT
>JBDLQL010000054.1:0-5071 GCA_039800565.1 Bacteroidota bacterium
AAAGAATCGACCAACACCGTCATTCAGGACCGCACCATTTACGAAGATGCTTTTATTTTTGCTCCTAACTTGCATTCCATGGGGCTCATGACAACCCGTGACTTCGAAAATTACTTTTCGCTGTTCAATCTCATGGATTCGTTTGTGTCGGCACCAGATTTATTGATTTACTTGCGCGCAAGTGTTCCAACCTTAGTCAATCAGATCCAACAACGTGGCCGCGACTACGAAGAAAGCATCCGCCTCGATTACCTCAAGCGCCTCAACGAACGTTACGAGGCTTGGATTTCGACCTACGACAAAGGAAAATTGCTCATTATCGATGTCGACAACAACCGCTTCCCCGAGAACCAAGAAGACCTCGGTAAAATCATTAACGCCATCGACGCCGAAATCAATGGACTTTTCTAAAAAAATTGTTGTAACGGGTTCGGCTGGTTTTATTGCGAGCTTTTTAGCCCAAGCACTCAACAAAGAAGGCTACGAAAACCTCATTTTGGTCGACGATTTTAGCCCCGATGCGAAGCGCTCAAATTGGGAAACGTTAGCTTTTGACACCTGTATCGACCGTGAGGCCTTTTTGCCATGGTTTTCAGAAAACGCGGCAGAAATTGCGTTTGTTTTTCATTTAGGTGCACGTACAAATACGACCGAAAAAAGTCAAGAAATTCTCGATCATTTGAATTTGCATTACAGTCAAGAAATTTGGAGAATTTGTACACAGGCTTCGATTCCGTTGGTTTATGCCAGTTCAGCTGCCACCTATGGCCTTGGCGAATTTGGCTACAAAGACGAACACGCACTCTCTGAAAAGCTACACCCATTAAACCTATACGGTCATTCAAAAAATGACTTTGACATTTGGGCACTTGGCCAAGAAAACCAACCGCCGCATTGGTACGGTTTAAAATTCTTTAACGTCTACGGACCAAACGAATACCACAAAGGCCGCATGGCAAGTGTTGTTTTGCATACCTTTTATCAAATTAAGGCCAATGGCCACATGAATTTATTTCGATCACACAACCCGAATTACAAAGACGGCGAACAACTACGTGACTTTGTTTATGTAAAAGATGTGGTCTATGTCTGTCAGTTTTTAATGGCGCAACTTCCTCAAGATGGCATCTACAACCTTGGTTCCGGAAAAGCACGTACCTTCTACGATTTAGCGCGACTTACCTTCGAGGCAATGGAGCTTGAACCGCAAATTGATTTCATTGACACCCCGATCGATATTCGCGACAACTACCAGTATTTTACAGAAGCGGATATGTCAAAACTACGCGAACAAGGTTACAGCACACCCTTTTACAGTCTTGAAGAAGGTGTTACTGACTATGTCAAAAATTATTTGCTTCCGCACGCATAAACACAAGCGGCTGCAAGGGTTTCGAAACTTATTGGATCGATAATTAGAAGCGAACCAAAGTGCTTATCTTGCGTGTAGCAATCGGCAACAATAAGCGAATTCGATTCGAGCTGAAGTGTCCCAAATTCATTGAGTGGAATTTCATTTTCAAACTGACAATACGCCTCGAAGCGCTGCTGAGCTAATTGAATCAAATAGGTCCCGCTCGTCAATCCGTTTTCGTGCAAACAACACACGTCGGCTTTGAGTTTTGTACATAATTGCAACTTGTGCCCTACCGACACAAGTACATTGCCACGCTGTGCCGAACTTGACGCACTTAGTTCAATGGTTAAAGCCTCAAGCCCGGTTAACGCGTTGATTGCGACCGGTTCATTTTGAGGCAAAACCACCACTGATTCAGCAGGATGCAGGTGACGACCAAAAGCATGTGCAAATAAAAGGCGGCCCTCAGATGCCACGACTTGAACACTGGCCCGGAATTCGGATACTTCAGGAGAAAGGAGCGGCATCGTTTCGAGCAATTCGATCAAACTCGGGCCTGAATACCAAGGGAATTTGTCTTGAGAGACTAAATTTTGCCCTTCAAGTGCCGATAGCGGAATAAAATGCAACGAAGATCCCGAAAAGGAAAAGGGCAAAGCCTTGAAGTCAGCAACTAATTGCAAATAACTGGCTTCATTGTATGCTAAGCGGTCCATCTTATTCATGCAAACCACAATGTGTTGTGGTCGTAGAAGCGCGCAAATTTGGGCATGTAAACGCGTTTGAGCTTTTATGCCTTGCGTGGCATCGATTAAGATAAGTACCGCATCGGCCAATGAAGCACCGGTAAACATATTGCGCGTGTATTCGAAATGCCCCGGTGTGTCGGCTAAAATAAACTTGCGCTTCGGAGTCTCGAAATAGCGATACGCCACATCGATGGTAATGCCACGCTCGCGTTCTTCACGCAAACCGTCGGTCAGTAACGAAAGGTCAAGTTGGTGCTTTCCGCGCACTGCAGACCAACGTTCGATGGCGTCTAGTTGATCTTGTGTAAGTTGCTTGCATTCATAAAGTAAACGACCAATGAGGGTGCTTTTGCCATCATCCACACTCCCACAGGTAGCCAAGCGAAAAAGTTCTTGTGCTGCCATCTAAAAATACCCCTCTTTTTTACGATCTTCCATTGCCGCATCCGAAAACTGATCATCGGCACGGGTGCCACGCTCAGAAAAGGTCAGCAGCATGAGCTCTTGAATGACTTCGGTGACTGTTTCAGCTTCCGATTCGAGCGCACCAGAAATCGTGGCGTCGCCAAGTGTACGGAAACGCACGCGTTTGTCTTCAATAACTTCGCTTTCCTGAAGTTGAATGTGTTCGGTGAGGGCAATCCAGTTTCCGGAACGCCAGATACAAGGGCGTTGGTGCGCAAAGTACAAACTCGGAAGGTCGATGTTTTCGGAGGCAATGTAGCGCCAAATATCGAGTTCGGTCCAGTTCGAGAGCGGAAAAACCCGAAAGTGGGCACCCGATTCGTGCAAGCCTACCAATTGGCGCCACAACTCTGGCGCTTGTTGTTCTGGAAGCCACGCGCCACTGGCATTGCGTCGCGAAAAAAAGCGTTCTTTGGCGCGCGCTT
Source organism: Bacteroidota bacterium (assembly GCA_039800565.1). Taxonomy (GTDB): domain Bacteria; phylum Bacteroidota; class Bacteroidia; order Flavobacteriales_D; family Crocinitomicaceae; genus UBA952. The sequence goes on from JBDLQL010000054.1 coordinate 2,997, forward strand.
TTTCTTCGTCGCGCCGCCCGCCTCCTAAAAGCGCATCAAAACCATGAGCCTGTATTGTTTCAAGTAAAGTCACACTTTGCTGACGGTTCCGATTTGCAAACGGGCCACTACCCTCTTGGGCTTTGCCCGCTGCGATTGTCTGGGCAACACTCGCCACCACTAATGGTGCCTGCAGTAGCTGCGCAAAGCGATCTCGAAAGTCGAGGGTTTCTGTAAAATTATGCCCGGTATCGATGTGCAGTAACTGAAAACCAAAGGGCAAGGGCGCGAGTGCTTTTTGGGCTAAATGCGCCAACACAATGGAATCTTTGCCACCAGAAAACAAGATGGCCGGCTTTTGAAATTGTGCATAAGCTTCTCGGATCACATAAATGGCCTCGGCTTCGAGCTGCATGAATGCACTTTTACTTAGTTCGGCATCCATTTCGAAATAATTTGTTGGACACAGGCTTCTATTGAAGCGGAATCGGTCTGGACTGTGAAATCGGGGCCGGACTCGAAGGGTGCACTGATGCCCGTGAAATTGACGAGTTGACCGGCCTGAGCTTGTGCATAAAGCCCTTTCACATCACGCGCCTGACAGGTTTCAAGCGACGCATGAACATGACAAAAAAACACAGCTCGCCCCAAAACATGCGACACCACTTCTCGGTGCGCTTGTTCTGGACTGATAAAACTCGCTATAACAATTTTACCTTGTGTGTGCGCGTCTTGAGCAACTAAAGCCGCACGCCGCATGTTTTCGGCACGGTCTTGCGCACTAAAACCAAGATCAGCGGAATGGCTTTTGCGAAAGGCATCGCCATCGAGCCACACATACGGCAACTGTGCCGCTTGCAAGTACGCACTAATTGCTTGAGCAAGCGTTGACTTGCCGGCGCCAGAGCGGCCATAAAGCCAAAGTACAGAAACAGTTGCTGGGTTTATCACGATTTTAAAGTTACGCAAAGCGAAACGATTGGGCATAAAAAAACTCCTCTTTTTGGGAGGAGTTTTTAAAAGCGATGAGCTCGTTTGCTTATTCAGCAACTACTTCAAATTTAAAGCTTTGTTTTACACCTTTGAACAAGTTCGCTTCTGCTTCGAAGCTACCCAATTCGCGGATAGGCTCGTCTTTGATTTTCAAAGATTTGCGGTCGATATCAAAACCAGCTGTGCGAAGGGCATCGGCCAATTGTACGGTATTGACAGATCCGAAGATTTTGCCGTTTTCACCTGCTTTGGTTGCGATGCTTACAGATACGTCTGCCAATTTTGCAGCGACTGCTTGAGCTTCAGCCAATAATTTTGATTCTTTGTGTGATTTTTGACGCATCACTTCTTCGTGCGCTTTTTTCGCACTAGCGGTAGCCAATACAGCGTATCCTTGTGGAATAAGGAAATTGCGTCCGTATCCTGGCTTTACAGTTACCACCTCGTTGGCGTAACCGAGTTTATCTACATTTTTCTTTAGAATGACTTCCATGATTTCTCAATTTTCTTGTTCAACACTACTTATTTCAACATGTCGCCAACGTACGGCATGATCGCAAGGTGACGTGCACGTTTGATGGCTTTGTTTACGCGTTTTTGGTATTTAGCAGAAGTACCGGTAATGCGACGTGGCAAAATTTTCCCTTGCTCGTTAACCAATTTCAATAAGAAATTAGCGTCTTTGTAATCGATGAACTTGATGCCACTCTTTTTGAAGCGACAGTATTTCTCCTTTTTAATATCGATGTTAATCGGAGTTAGGTAACGGATATCGTTTGACATAGCTCGTTTTTTAAATTAGGTTTGACAATTAGGCAGTTGCTCCAGCTTTTGCACGACGCTTTTCAGCGTAGGCAAGATGATCAGCATCCATTTTTACAGTTAAGAATCGAAGCACACGCTCGTCACGCTTCATCATCAATTCGTAATCTGCAACCACGTTGCCTTCAGCTTGAAATTCAACTAGGTAATAAAAACCAGTTGATTTTTTCTGGATTGGGTAGGCCATTTTGCGCAAACCCCAGCTCTCCGAATGCTTGATTTTACCTCCTTTAGAAGTAATCTCGCCTTCGAATTTCTGCACTGCTTCCTTTGCCTGCTCA
>JBDLQL010000055.1:0-3384 GCA_039800565.1 Bacteroidota bacterium
AAAAGAGCGACGGCTAAAAATAAAAGCGCAAATTGCTGAAAACCGAGGTTGACATTCGACACGCTGGCTTTGTCGTAGTTGACTTCTTCAATTTCATCGGAAAAGCGACGCATGAGTTTGCGCTGAATCGCAGCCATCCCACTCCGACTCGCATATGCCATTTTGGGTTTAAACCCGATGGTTGGCGGCAAAGGGTTTTCATCTTCAAATAAAGCCAACACATCTTTTTCTACTTGACTTTCGCCAGCAAATTCTTGAATGGCACGTTCCGGAGACACAAAATAAACATCGGAAAATTCGGGCCACGACTTTAGTTGCTCTTCGATTTGTTTGATGTCGGCGTCGTTGAGTTCAGATGAAAAAAAGATATCTGCTTGAATGCTTTCTTTGGCTTGTTTTTCGATGCTGCGAAGTCCAAAAATACCACCCAACACCAAGCCAATCATGAATAATACCAACGAAATTCCGATTACGGTAGAAATGTAACCTGTTCGGATGCCGCGCTTGCTGTAAATTTCTGCTTTTGTTGCCATGGTATCAAAAATACAGCACTTTACGCGCCAAAAAATGACGTATACCGGAAGTTTTAAAAAGAAACTTGTTGATTATGTGGCCGGATTCATTTTAGAATTGATCGTCCAGGCAATGACAGCCGCTCGTTGTTTGGCTGCCTGGGCCAATTCGCCTTCGAAAAGTTCATCAATGGTTTCGATAAAAAGTGCTTGCCAGCGGTCAAAATGGGCTTTTTTTAGAGGCATGTGCAAGTGCTTTTCGGTTACATTGGTCGTGTAACCGGTGTCGTTTAATAATGCAAAGCGCCAAAAATGTTCCATTTTCGGTAAATGTGCTTCAAAATCAAGGTGTTTAAAAAAAGGTGCCAGTTGTGGGTCTTGAAGGACCTTGCCATAAAACGCAGAAACGAGTTGGTGAATATCTGCTGCCGATTCGAGTGTTTTCATCCTTCAAAAATACTGCGTTTTTTTCCGTAATTTCGACTTCGAAATGAGAAATTTAGTCCGCCTAATTGCACTGTTTTGGTTCTTGCCTACTGGCCTTTTCGCTCAAGCGTATACGGGAACTCAAAAACCGCAACATCCCAGCCATCATCAAAGCAAAGGCGCCAATTGCGCGCCTCCAAATTACTCGACATTCATGGAGCTCAATAATGTACGGGCCATGATCCATACGGCGGGCAATTTATGGCAAATTCCCAATCAAAATTACTCGAAATACGAGGTTCCCAAAAACTCAGGGATCAATGCGCTTTTTACAGCCGCACTTTGGCTAGGCGGCACCGATGTCAATAATCAATTAAAATTAGCCGCTTTGCGCTACCGCGATGGCCAAGATTACTGGACAGGCCCGCTTTCGAAAGTATATGCCGAAACCACTTACGACAATTGCAACAAATACGATCGTCATTTTGTAAGTACACAAGATCAAATCCGTGAATTTAATGCGTGGTACGAAGCCGGAATTTACGATCAACAAAACGGGACGCACACTCAAAGTGAACAGTTCCCGAATTATCAAGTTCCAAAAATCATTAAAGAATGGCCCGCGCATGGCGATATCTCGCAAGGGCAAGATTATTATTTAGCGCCTTTTTACGATTTCAATAACGATGGTGATTACCATTGGGAAGATGGTGACTTTCCTTGGTACGATATTAAAAAAACCAAAGACTGTGGTACCGAACGTAAAATTGCTTTGTACGGAGACCTCAATTATTGGTGGGTCATGAACGACAAAGGAAACATCCATACCGAAACAGGGGCTGACCCCATCGGGATGGAAATCAGGGCGCAAGCCTTTGCCTTTGCTTCCAATGACGAAGTCAACAACATGACGTTTTACAATTACGAACTCATTAATCGAGGCACCCAGACACTTTACAATACCTATTTTGGCTTTTTTACCGATGGTGCACTCGGCGATCCGTTTGACGACTACACCGGCTGCGATGTCAATCGGGGCTTGGGCTATTACTACAATGGCGACAACTACGACGGCGACAATTCGGGCTTTAAAGGCTACGGCTATTCGCCACCAGCTGTTGGGGTCGATTTTTTTGAAGGGCCCTATCAAGACAACGACGGCATCGACAATGCCAAAGGAATCTGGGAAAACGAAGCATTAAATGGAATCGGATACGGCGATGGAATCATCGATAACGAACGCTTCGGGATGCGGCGTTTTTTATATTACTCGAACACGACCAACGGTGCCAATCCGAATCAGACCGATCCGGTCAATGCCAATGATTATTACAATTATTTGCGCGGAATCTGGAAAGACGGAACCAAGTTTGTATACGGCGGTTCAGGTCATATCTCGGATCCTGAAGCAGACCCAAATGTGCCTTGTGATTTTATGTTCCCGGGCAATACCGACCCGCTTGGTTGGGGAACCGGAGGCAACCCACAGCCCAACTGGACCGAACAAACCGCCAACAACACACCCAATGATCGCCGCTTTGTGCAATCAGCTGGCCCCTTCTTATTAAAACCAGGTGCCGTCAATAACATTACGGTCGGGATTGCGTGGGCGCGCGCCAGTGCCGGCGACCCCTTTGCTTCGGTCGAGACCTTACGCCGCGCCGACGACAAAGCGCAAGCCTTATTTGACAACTGTTTCAAGGTGCTTGATGGGCCGCACGCGCCCAACATGCAAATCCAAGAATTGGCCAACGAGTTGATTTTGACACTCGATAATCCGATCAACTCAAACAATTACCAAGAGGCCTATGAAGAATTTGATCCTTTCATTGTGGCCGCTGACCCGAATGCCGATAAAACCTACAATTTCCAGGGTTATCAGATTTATCAATTAGCGAATTCCAAAGTATCACCTTCCGACGTGCTCGACCCCGACAAAGCGCGCTTGGCAGCCCAATGCGACATCAAAGACGGCATTGGTAAAATCATCAACTTTGAATATTCAGACGAACTCAATGCCTCGATACCAGTAGAGCGTGTAAAGGGTGACGATAAAGGCATCAAACACAGTTTTCAGCTCACAACCGATTTGTTTGCCCAAGGCGACAAAAAACTGGTCAATTTCAAGCGCTACTATTATGTAGCCATTGCCTATGCGTACAACAATTACAAAGATTATTCACCAAACGATCCGCTTTCATTAGATGGCCAAAAGAAACGCTACATCGCCAGCAGAAAAGCGGCGGTGGGCGAAGTAAAAGTAATGGAAGCCATCCCACACAACCCTATGCCAGAGGCAGGAGGTACGGATCAATTGATCAGCTACGGATCATCGCCACGCATTACACGCCTGGACGGTTACGGTAACGGGAACCGCAGTTTGGAACTCACTGAAAGTTCATTGAACACGATTTTGACAGATGGCTACATGGCCAACCCAACCTAC
>JBDLQL010000056.1:0-3339 GCA_039800565.1 Bacteroidota bacterium
GTCAGGCTTTTACGAACCGAGTCGCGTTCTGTAAAGGCTTTCACGACAATTAAGAAGCCCCAAAATGCAAAGAAGAATGGAAGCTGATGGCGCAGTGTTGGGCTGAGTATGTTTTCGGACAATCGCAAAATCAAACCAACTCCTAATACCAAGCCTTGTAGCCAAAACACGTATTTAAAATTGAGTATTTTCCAACCGCGTCCAATACGTTTTAACGGATTCCAGAGGATACGGTAAAGGAAGTTATCGAGGTTCCATTCCTTCAGATTTAGGAAGTAAAAACGCATGCGCAACCGGTCAAAGCGACTTGGTACGACCTCCGTGCTTTGGGCATAAAGTTGCTCGCGGATTTTGTAACTGACTACGGAAGGTGAAATGAGCAATTGGTAGGTACGTAAGAAGGCATTTCCTAAAATGTGCGTGAGGGCCACATTTTCCCAACCCAACGCAATTTCGCAAAAGATGAGACCAATTTGAGCAATCGAGGCATACGCTACCTGACTTTTAATGGAAGATTGGACACGACTAATAGCGGCTGCAATAAGCGCCGTTGCCAGCCCTGAAGTAATTAAAAAGCCTTTGAATACCAACTGATTCTCCCAAAAATGCATCGTGCGCAATAACAAAAAAGCGCCAATATGAACCGACATCGAACCATAAAAAATGGCACTCGATGGCGTTGGTCCTTCCATCGCACGTGGCAGCCATGAAGAGAAAGGCAATTGTGCCGACTTGGCAGCTGCGGAAATGTAAAATAGAAACGCAACCGCTAATCCGACCCATGAACTTTCTGCGAGGTGTTGATTTAAAATCGCTGTTTTGTTCATTTCCAAAAACGTGATATTCGCATGCCACAAATGGTGTAACAACCACATTGCTAGAATGATCCCGACATCACCAATCCGGTAGACCGAAAAAACTTTCAGTGCATTTTTTACCGGTAACAAGCGCTCTCTGTAAAATGCAATTAATAAAAAGGAAGAAACGCCCAAAATTTCCCAACCGATAAAAAGGGTCTCCATATTTCCGGAAAGGATAATAAGGGTATACCCAATATTGAAGAGCAAAATCGCGTTGAAAAAACGCTTGTATCCTTCTTCACGGTGCAAATAATAACGCGAATAAATCGTAATTAAGAAGGTAAGGGTTGCGCCAAGGAAGGCATACACCAACGTGAGTTTGTCGACTAAAAAATCGAGAAAGAAATCATAATTAGTGGCCTTGTATACCGAAATTTCTTTGAACTGAACAGGGCTAGAACCTGATCGGATCCAGACAATTCCAAAAACAAGGATCAACAACCATTGAATTCCCGCAGCCAAGTAACTCACGACAGAAAGCGCGTTTTCTTGCTGTTTGCGCAACACTAAACTCACGACAAAACCAATGAGCGGTGCGCCTAAATAGGCATGGACAAAAAGAGAAGTATTCATGATGCCAAGGTTTGAAGTTCAACAATCGGAAGGTTTTCGTGGTCTTTGCGGAATTGAGCCGTCATGCTCTGGACCTTTTGAACTTCTTTCTGAAGGGTTTCATAGGCTTCAAAAACACCGTTTTTCAAGATATACATCTGCTTCAAATCGGGATCAAATGCAACAATTCGAACCCATTCATTGGCAAACCATTCCCAAGTGGCCGGATTTTTTTGAATGGTTTTTAAGACCACATCTGGATGATGCTCAACAATGACTAACAACCGATATGGGTCGTGTACTTCAATCATTTGACTTGGAAGACCAGTACGCAAGTCGCCATCGATGCCATTGGCAACTCCAATAAGCCCCATTACATTGTGTGGCAATTTTGTGCCGGCACCAAGCTGCTGGTTGTCGACCCGAGAAAAGTAATACTCGAGGTTGATTCCGCCACATACAGGAGCTACGGCATTCAAAATGCCAAGTAAATAATTTCCTGCTGGGTCAACCTTGTAATCAAACGAATTCAAAAACGAACGGCGGTCAAAAAAGAGGTTTCTTGAAAACGAACGGCGCCCCACAATGCACAAAGAATTGGTGGCATGGTTGAGTTCTGGGCGCGGTTCAAACAAAGAAACCGAACGCAACTTGACTTGGTCATGAACCACTTTGCTGCTGCGCGACGAAGAGCTCGTGACAAAACGACGCGAACGTTCAAGTGCATTTTCGTGCAATGCCTCTTCAAAAATGAGTTGGTCCTCTTTGAATTGAGTCAAGGCATTTGACGGTAATAAGTTGAGGTCGTAGTACCGAAATTCATCGCGGCTGGTGTCATGTAAAACTGGCACAAAATGCGTGTGATCAGGGATGTCAAGGCCACGTGTTTTTAAGGCCTGACGAACCAACGGATGGTTGGCCATAAAAGCAAATGCACGGGCATTGACCGAACCCGGCCGCCCCGAACACGCTCCGCAATCATACCCCGCATAATGCGTATTGTTGGCACTACTAGATCCGTGCGAGATGACATAAACCAAGCGACCAAACTGCTGTGTTAGTCCAATGCTTTTGAGCAAGTTTTCGACCGCTTGTTGCATTTCTTCGATGCTAAACCCAACTTTCATCCCGGCAGCTGTTACTTCATTATCTTGCTGTTCAATGCTCAGGATGGCATCGTGATGCATGTGAGAATTCGAAGAAACCGCCATTTTATTCATGGAAGGCTTAAAAATTGAGAAGGCTAATTTTAAGGCTGACCAAAAACCATAGGTATGGGTTAAAATCCAGCCCAAAACCAAGCCATAGGCACGCGGATCAAAGTGAAATTCTTTGGTTTTTGCTTGTTGAACCGATTTTTCGCGGATGACATGCGTCGGCGACAAGGGTGCCGGGCAAATTTTGGTCAGTTGCTCCGAACCTTCTGGCTGAAAATAAGCCTCTATAGCGAAGTGGCCAGGCGTACCGAACGACTCAAATGAAGGATGCGCTGTTTCGATGTGTCGGCGAATCGAACACTCGCGGTCATCGATGCAAAAAATTCCTTGCGTCCGAACTGCCCTACTTGGGGTCGGTGTTTTGTAAGAAAGTCCGGCAAGCACTTGGTCGTAGTATGACCATTCGTAGGCTTCTTGCCAATATGCTTTTACCAAATTGACTTCGGTTTGAGCGATGGACTTGAGGTCAAACTCATATGGTTCGATACCAAGTTCTGACAACGATTTCCACTTATTGCGTTGGTGTTTATCAAGTGCATCGATTTCAAGTAAACACTCTAAGATGAGGTACTCGGTAAATTCGATAGGACGTTTTTCGATCAGAGATCCAGGACGCGCAGCAAGTTGTGCGACCATTCCTGAATAGCCCGGATGTGCAAATTGTTGATCTACTAAATACGCCTCGTACGCAGCGGCTGAACCTACCAACA
>JBDLQL010000057.1:0-3248 GCA_039800565.1 Bacteroidota bacterium
CACATTAATTTGTTGTTTAAAAATGGCCAAATCATGGACCTCAGTAAGGCTTCTGACAACCTCAATATTTCGGCGCTTTCAACCCCAGTCGAAAAGTACTTTTTGTGTTACCCGCGCTAAGCGGTTATATCGTTTTTTCGGAACGCTTGGCTTGTTCCCAAAATTGATCTAATTCAGGAAGGCTAAGTTCGCCAAGTTGTAATTGTGCGGCCTCAATCAAGGTTTCCATTTTTTGAAAGCGCTTGATGAATTTCAGGTTGGTTTGGGCCAACGCGTTTTCAGGGCTTACCCCAATAAAACGTGCATAATTGACCAGCGAAAACAAGACATCGCCAAATTCGGCCTCGATCGCTTCTGAACCCGTTTCGACTTCGTGTTGCAATTCATTAAGTTCTTCTTGTACTTTAGCCCAGACATCGGCACGCTGTTCAAATTCAAACCCAACGCCTTTTACTTTTTCTTGAATACGGGTGGCTTTTACCAGGGCAGGTAATGAATTTGGAACGCCTGCTAAAACTGATTTTTTTCCTTCTTTGAGTTTGAGCTTTTCCCAATTGGCCTTAACTTCTTCTTCATCTTGCACCTGAACATCGCTATAAATATGCGGATGTCGGTAAATGAGTTTGTCGCAGATGGCATTTAACACGCTTGTCACGTTAAAAAGGCCTTGCTCTTGCCCAATTTTACTGTAAAATACAAGGTGTAAAAAGAGGTCGCCAATTTCGCCTTCTAAGCCTTTGTAGTCTTTATCAGAAATGGCATCGGCCAATTCGTAGGTTTCTTCTATGGTAAGCTGACGCAGGGTGTCAAAAGTTTGTTTTTGATCCCAAGGACATTTTTCTCGGAGATCATCCATGACATTGAGCAAGCGTTCAAATGCAATTAATCGTGGGTCCATGCGACAAAGGTACAACAAGGAAGCTTCTTTTCGGTATCTTTGAATCACCATGCGCCGTTTGCTTGTTTTTGTACTGCTGCTCTTGAGCCTGAGAAGTCAGGCCCAAACGGGTTTTGAAGTGCGTCAAAAGCTTGGTTTTTTAATTGCGCACCGACCCGTTATGGCGCATTTACCCCAAGCGCCAGCCGTAGCTACAGAGCTTTCTTATATTATCCGAACCACCGACCGAAAAACGTGGCAACAAGCGTATCACCAACCCTTAATTGGCGGCACGCTTTTTTTTGGAAGTGTCGGTAACAACCAAATCTTAGGGCATTTTACGGGGCTGTATGGCTTTGTGGAGTTGCCCATTATTCATGCCCCTCATTACCGACTCGATTTTAAATTTGGAACAGGAGCTGGCTACACCAATCGTCCGTACGATCCGGTGCTCAATCCGAAAAATGTGGCCATCGGTTCGCATTTTAATGCCATGATGTGTTTTGCGCTCAAAAATTCGTGGCGCTTCGGTACACATGGGCTTACGCTCGGGCTAGACATGACCCATTTTTCGAATGCCAGCTTTACGATTCCCAATCTGGGCATCAATTTGCCATATTTGTCGGTCGGATACCAGCATTATATAGCCACTCAAAAAGTAAAGGCAAATCCAATCCAAGAAATCAACCGCCATCAAGAGTTTGGGCTTACACTCATTGGCTCAGGCAAAGAAATGACACCACTGGGTTCGGGTCGTTTTCCGGTGCTTGCGGCCTCTGTGCAAGCGCGCCATTATTTTGGCCCTAAAGCAGGGCTTGAACTCGGACTCGACATAATTTACAAAGCTTCTTTACTCCATGCGTATCCGGGGCTTCCTTTACGCAATATCGATCCGTTGCAACTCGCTGTTTTTGCGGCTTATATGCATCCGTTTGATCGCTTGCAGTTTTTTTACGGTGTGGGCGCCTATTTACGGGATCCGCTGCATCCAGATACACCTGTCTATTTTCGCTTGGGTTGTCGGTATGCCTTTACTACGCATGTCGATGGGCATTTTGCACTCAAAACCCACTTTGCGAAAGCGGATTACCTTGAGTTCGGACTCGCTTACCATTTCAATCGGCCATGAAAGCAGTTTATTTTTGTTTTACCCTCTTTCTGATTTGGTCTTGTCAAAAGCCAAGTGAGCGGCCTTGTTGGAAAAATGCAGGTTCGCCCCAACTAGAAACACGGCAATTGGGTGCATTTCAGCATTTGCATGTACATCCGCACCTGCAAGTTGTGCTGATCCAAGATTCACTCGATTACATAGAAGTAGAGGCCGGCGCGCATTTAGTGCCGTTTATCGAAACCAAGATTTCGTCTGATACCTTACTTGTTCGGGACCTGAATCGTTGTCATTTTTTACGGTACCGCCATGAAAAACAAGTGCTTAAAATCCATTTTACCCAGTTGAAAAGCATTTATTATGAAGGCAGCGATACGTTGTCAACTCAAGGCACATGGCATTTTGAACAGCTCTTGCTTTCATTGCATGAGGGGGCGGGTCATTTAAACTTGGCGGTCGCTGGCAACGCGCTCGAGCTGCGCAATAATTACGGTTGGCCCGATCTGCAACTCAGCGGAACGCTGTCGACACTTTATGCCGACATCGATGGCAACGGTTCGCTACAAGCCAAAACACTAGCTGTCAAAGATTCGATCTTATTTTTAAGTGCGTCTTCAGTTTCTTCTTACTTAAAGGCTGAGAGCTGTAAATTAAAAACCGAACTTAGAGGTGAAGGGAATTTGTATGTGTACGGAACACCTTCACTGTTGCTGAAATCTGAATACCAAAAAGGCCGCGTCAAACTTTTATGAAACAGAGATTCTTTCTTCTTTTTTCGCTATTTCACTTTGCGTCAACTGCGCAATGGAGTCTCGGCGGAACGCTTGATCAGTATGTGGCAATTGCCCCGAAAGGGCAAGAAGAAGTGCCTTATTTGGTTTCCAATGCGCGGCTCAATTCGCCCGACATCAACTTGCTCGAACTCGAGTTGGGTTATCAGTACAAAAACTGGAAAGTACAATTTTCGCCGGCAATTGGTTCTTACATGAATCGGAATTACACTACTGAAAAGCCTTGGCGTCGCTACTTGTATGAAGGTTATTTGACCTACACTTTCCGTAAAAATGAAATTTCTCTTGGTACATTTAGTTCGCCGTATACACAAGAAACACCTAGGGGAGTGGATCAATTGAGCTATTCGCGCAGTTTGGCTCCTGAATATGTACCTTATTACATCAGTGGCTTTCGGTATAAATACACGCTGTCCAAGCAATGGCAAGCGCAGCTTTTTCTAATGAATGGCTGGCAACACCTCTTGGCCGA
>JBDLQL010000058.1:0-3105 GCA_039800565.1 Bacteroidota bacterium
GCGGCTTCGTATTCGCTGGTCGCTTGCTGGCTTAAGTAATGAACGCCACGGTGAATGTTTGCATTTTCTTTGGAGTAATACGCATTGATCGCATCGAGCACCAATTGTGGTTTTTGTGAAGTGGCTCCGTTGTCAAAGTAGATTAAATTTTTACCATAGACTTGCTGACGCAAGGCTGGGAAGTGTTCACGGATGGCTTTGACGGAAAATGAAGAATGCGGCATACATTGCTTTTTGCAAAAGTACGCATTCCCTTATTTTGAATTGTTCTAAAGAAGCAAAAAAAACGAAATTTCTTATTTGCCTTTCAAGACCACATACGGAATTAAAATTTCTTCGAGCGAAATTCCGCCGTGCTGAAAGGTATTTCCGTAATAATTGACGAAATGGTTGTAATTATTTGGATACACAAAAAAGTCTTGTTCGCGCGCAAACACAAATTCGGCCGAGAGTTTCAGTTTGGGCAATTGCGCCTCTTGCGGATGCTTCACGACAAAAACTTCTTTGGCTTCGTAACTGAGGCCACGTCCGGCTTTGTAACGCAAGTTGCTATTCGTATTGCGTTCGCCAACAATCCGGACTGGTTTGGTCACTTTAATGGTGCCGTGGTCGGTGGTAATGACCAATCGCGATCCTGAATCGGCAATCTTTTTTAGAATGTCGAGTAAGGGCGAATGTTCGAGCCAGCTGGTTGTAATGGAGCGGTAAGCGGCTTCGTTGTCGGCCAATTCTCTGATAACTTCCATTTCGGTGCGTGCATGCGAGAGCATATCGACAAAATTGTACACGATGAAATTGACATCGTTGTCTTTCCATTGGTGGTACTGATCTGCCAATTTTTTACCCGCCTCTACATTGGTGATTTTGTTATACGACCACTTGACGTTTTTGCCTAAGCGCTTGAGTTGCGCTTCTAAAAAGTCTTTTTCGTGCATGTTTTTGCCGCCTTCGTCTTCCTCGTTTTTCCAAAGCGTCGGGAAGCGTTTTTCGATTTCGGCTGGCATCAGTCCGGCAAAAAACGCATTGCGGGCATAGTGTGTGGCGGTTGGTAAGATCGAAAACACGATGTCTTCTTCGAGTTTTTGAAAATAACGGGCTAAAATGGGCTCGATGATTTTGAATTGGTCATAGCGCAAATTGTCGATGACCAACACCGTCATTTTTTCGGTTCCGATAGCTGGAGCAATGCGGTCTTTGACAAGCGTATGGATAAGTTGGGGGGGCTCTTCATCGCCATTGATCCAGTCTAGATAGTTGTCTTCGATAAAATCACAAAAAAGCTTGTTCGCTTCTTTCTTTTGCATCTCAAAGATTTCGCGCATCCCAGAATCTTCGATTTTGTCGAGTTCGAGTTCCCAAAAGACCAGCTTTTGGTACATTTCTTTCCATTCTTGTGCGTCGAGGCGCCCGCTGAGTTGCATGCCTAATTGACGAAATTCTTGTTGGTAATTGGCATTTGTTTTTTGACTGATCAGTTTGCTGTGATCGAGGTTTTTTTTGATGCTCAGCAAAATCTGATTGGGGTTGACCGGCTTGATGAGGTAATCGGCAATTTTACTTCCGATGGCTTCTTCCATGATGTGTTCTTCTTCACTTTTGGTGATCATGACGATCGGAACCAACGGCTTGTGTTCTTTGATTTGAGAAAGTGTTTCAAGGCCACTTAAGCCGGGCATGTTTTCGTCCAAGAAAATAATGTCGTAGTGCTGCTCGAGCGCTTTATCGATGGCATCGCGTCCATTTGTAGCAGTATCGACCTGATAGCCTTTGGATTCTAAAAACAGAATGTGAGGTTTAAGCAATTCGATTTCGTCGTCTGTCCAAAGAATTTTACCCTGCATATGCCTTATTTTTAATAGATTTGAAAAGAATTTTAAAGATACTCCTTTGCGTTCAAACAGTCCTCGAAACAACAAAAAGAAAATCATTAACGACCCAGTTTATGGTTTTATTTCGATTCCGCACGAAATAATTTTTGACATCCTTGAACACCCTTACATGCAGCGCTTGCGTCGCATCCAACAATTGGGGCTTAGCCATTTGGTGTATCCGGGCGCCAATCATACGCGTTTTCATCATGTCTTAGGAGCGATGCACTTGATGTTACAAGCAGTCACGAGCATCCGGCGCAAAGGGCACGAGATTACTCATGAAGAAGAGCGCGCCGTGTGTTTGGCTATCCTGTTGCACGATATCGGGCACGGGCCGTTTAGCCATGCACTCGAATACGACATTGTTTGTGGCGTCAGTCACGAACAACTTTCGGCCTACTTTATTGCCGAACTTTCGGTCGAATACGGAACCGACCTCGAAATGGCCTTGCAAATTTTCAAAAACGAATACCCTAAAGCCTTTTTGCACGAGTTAGTGAGTAGCCAACTCGATATGGACCGCCTCGATTACCTCAATCGTGACAGTTTTTATTCGGGGGTTTCGGAAGGCGTTATTGGTTCTGAACGACTCATCGAAATGCTCAATGTTCACGAGGGCCATTTAGTACTCGAAGAAAAAGGGATTTACTCGGTTGAAAAATTTATTGTGGCGCGTCGCCTGATGTATTGGCAAGTGTATTTACACAAAACTGTAGTGGCTGCCGAATTTATGCTGATTCATGCACTACGACGTGCCAAGGCTTTGGTCAAAGAAGGGCAACAACTGTTTGCGAGTCCGGCCTTACAGTATTTTTTGGAGCGCGATGTAAAGGCTACTGATTTCGAAAACGACCCGATGGCGCTGACCTATTTTGCGCGCCTCGACGACTACGATATTTGGGGAGCAATTAAAGTGTGGCAATATGCGCCCGATTATATTTTAGCAACACTATGTTCGGGCTTGGTCAATCGGCAATTGTTTAAAATTGAAATTTCCAAAACGCCATTTACCAATGAACAATTGGCTGCCCAGCGTCAGCGCATTCTGACCGAACACCAATTAAAAGAGGCCGACCTTGCGTATTTTATCTATTCTGACCGCCTTCGTAATAAAGCTTATAATGAGCAAAAGCAACACATTAATTTGTTGTTTAAAAATGGCCAAATCATGGACCTCAGTAAGGCTTCTGACAACCTCAATATTTCGGCGCTTTCAACCCCAGTCGAAAAGTAC